>JAIXPK010000406.1 GCA_027486335.1 Verrucomicrobiaceae bacterium
GCCCAGGGCGTCAGCTACACCACCGGCGTCCCCGCCATGATCGGTGCCAAAATGGTCCTCGAAGGCAAATGGCAGCGCCCCGGCGTCTGGAACATGGAACAATGCGACCCGGATCCCTTCATGGCCGACATGAACCGCTACGGGCTCCCATGGCACGAGCAAGTCCTCACCGAAAACCCGCTCGCCCACATCGACGCCTGACATGTCCACCGTCGCCGGCCCAGTCCACGAGGTCTGTTCCTCCCTGGACCTCTCTCGCGTCCCCGCTCCAGCCTTCGTCGTCGACCTCAGCAGGCTCCGCAGGAACCTCGAACACCTCGCCGCCGTCAAAGCCGCCGCCGGTTGCCGCATCCTCCTCGCCCAGAAGGGCTTCAGCATGTGGGCCACCTACCCGCTCATCCGCCAGTACCTCGACGGCACCTGCTCCAGCGGCCCGTGGGAAGCCATGCTCGCCCGCGAAAAATTCGGCAAGGAAATCCACGTCTACAGCCCAGCCTTCACCGACGAAGACCTCGCCGAGGTCATCCCGTTCGCCGACCACCTCTCGTTCAATTCCGTCCGCCAGTGGCGCCGCGGTCTCGAATTCATCCGCCAGAGCGGCCGCCACATCGAAACCGCCCTCCGCATCAATCCCCAGGTCTCCACCGGCGATCACGCCATCTACGATCCCTGCGTCCCCGGCTCCCGTCTCGGCATCCCCCTATCAGAACTCAAGGGCGAGGACCTCTCCGCTCTCGACGGGCTCCACTTCCACACGCTCTGCGAACAGAACGCCGACGCCCTCGCCACCACCCTCGACGCCGTCGAATCCAAATTCGGCCACCTCCTCCACAAGGTCAAATGGCTCAACATGGGCGGCGGCCACCACATCACCAAAGCCGGCTACGACACCGACCTCCTCGTCCGTCTCGTCAAACGCATCCGCGAACGCTACAACCTCACCGTCTACCTCGAACCCGGTGAAGCCATCGCCATCGGCACAGGCATCCTCGTCAGCCGCGTCGTCGACACCGTCCACAATGCCATGAACCTCGGCATCCTCGACGTCAGTGTCACTTGCCACATGCCCGATTGCCTCGAAATGCCCTACACCCCGGACATCCGCGGCGCTGGCCCCCAGGGCACCTTCCCGCACCACTACCGCCTCGGCGGCGGCACCTGCCTCGCCGGTGACGTCATCGGCGATTACTCCTTCCCTCACCCGCTCCAGCCCGGCGACCGGCTCGTCTTCGAAGACATGGCCCACTACACCATGGTCAAAACCTCCATGTTCAACGGCGTCAAGCACCCAGCCCTCTGCCTCTGGGACCCGGACAAAGACGAACTCACCACCGTCCGCAGCTTCTCCTACGAGGACTTCCGCGACCGGCTCTCCTGATCAGGGCCCAACCCACCCACGCCCCCGTTTTCCACTGGCAGGAACCTCCGGTCAGCGTCATGAATACCCATGGCTGATCCCACCGGCACCACTCCCGCTCGTCTCCTCCCGTTCCTCCGCTCCGGCGGCCGAACCGTCATCGTCCCCATCGACCACGGCACCGCCATCCCCGTCCCCGGACTCGAACACCCGGCCGACCTCATCGAATCCCTCAAGCCCTTCGCCGACGCCTTCGTCGTCAACTACGGCACCGCCCTCGCCTGCCGCGACGCCCTCGCCGACCGCGGGGTCTGTCTCCGCACCGATGTCTACAAACCCGCTCGCCCCGGCCACCCGGACCACGGTGCCTACATGACCTTCGGCGCAGCCGACGCCATCCGCACCGGCGCTCACGGGGTCATGCACATGCTTTACCCGCAACACCCGGACGAAGCCCGCCAGTTCCGCGAATCCGCTCGCCTCATCAGCGAATGCCACCACGCCAATCTCCCCGTCATCACCGAAGCCCTCCCCTTCGGCCTCGGCCGCTCCGCCGACTACACGCCCGAAAACATCAGCTTCGCCGTCCGCGCCGCCGCTGAACTCGGCGCTGATGTCGTCAAAACCGCGTGGCCAGGCAATATCGACGCCTTCCGCCGCATCGTCGACGCCTCCTTCGTCCCAGTCATCGTCCTCGGCGGCGCCGCCTCCGACGAAGCCTCCATCCTCGCCATGGTCGCCGACTCCATCGCCGCCGGCGGCGCAGGCATCGCCATCGGCCGCAATGTCTGGCAGCACCCCAACCCGCCTCTCATGCTCAAACGCCTCCACGCCATCGTCCACGGTGGCCTCACCGCCAAGGCCGCCCTCTCCATCTTCTGACGGCCCCCTAACCTCCCATGGCCTTCGCCCCGGACCACGCCCTCTCCCTCATCTCCCGCGCATGGCATCAGGGAAGGCTCGCCCACGCCTTCCTCATCTCAGGCTCCCACCCAGACGACCTCCGCCACCTCGCCGTCTCCATCGCCGCGCTCGTCAACGACTGGCACAACCTCTCCGACCTCGACAGTCTCCGCCAGCACGGAGCCATCGTCATCGAACCGGAATCCAAACTCCGCCGCATCAAGGTCGACCAGATGCGCGACGCCGAACGCCGTCTCCAGCTCACCTCCAGCGGCAACATGAAACTCTGCGTCGTCTCCGACGCCGACCGCATGATGGCCGAAGCCGCTAACGCCTTCCTCAAAACCCTCGAGGAACCCCCGGACGGCACGCTCATCCTCCTCCTCACCCGCGCCCCGGACCAGCTCCTCGACACCATCCGCTCACGCTGCGTCCGCGTCCCCCTCTTCCGCCCAGGCCACTCCGGTCTCGATCTCTCCGAATCAGGCACCTCATGGGTCCAACTCATGGCCGCCTACTTCTCCGCCCAGGAAAAACCCGACGGGCTCCGCGCCATGGGCCTCCTCTCCGACTTCCAGGCCATCCTCTCCGAGGTCCGCTCGGAAATCGAACAGCGCCACAAGGACGCCCTCCGCGAAGAAATCGATACCTACGGCAAAACCACCGACGGCATCTGGCTCCGCGACCGCGAGGACTACTACGACAACCTCACCGAATCGTCCTACCAGGAACAGCGGAATTCCTTCCTCACCATTCTCTACACATGGTTCGGTGAACTCCTCCGCCGTCGCGAGGGGCTCCCCGCCGTCGACCTCCCCGGCTTCTCCGCCTCCATGCAGGAAATCGCCGCCCGCTTCCCCGCCGCAGACCTCCACAAGCGTCTCCGCGCCGTCGACGAACTCCGCCGCAATCTCGCCACCACCGTCCGCGAACCGCTCGCCCTCGAGGTCGCCTTCCTCAAAGCCTTCGGCTGATCTCCCGCTTGCCTCCACCCCACCCGCGGCTACCGCCCCCTCTCCGCTCCCCCCTCCCTGTAATTCCACCCCCTAACCTTCCCTTCTTACCATGCGAATCGCTCTCGACGCCATGGGTGGCGACCACGCCCCGCGCAACATGATCGCCGGGGCTCAGCTCGCCATGGCCGAACTCCCGCGCATCGACACGCTCTTCCTCGTCGGCGACGAATCCCGCATCAAATCAGAAATGCAGGCACTCGGCTTCCACGACCCGCGCATCGAAATCGTCCACACCACCGAGGTCGTCGACATGCACGACAGCGCCGTCAAAGCCATCCGTCAGAAGAAGAACAGCTCCATCTCCGTCGCCACCGATCTCGTCAAACAAGGCCGCGCCCAGGCCGTCGTCAGCGCTGGCCACACCGGCGCAGCCGTCGCCGCCGCCACCGTCAAACTCCGCACCCTCCGCGGCATCGAACGCGCCGCCATCGGCACTCCCTTCCCTAACCTCCACGGCACCTGCCTCCTCATCGACGCCGGTGCCAGCGTCGACAGCCGCCCCATCCACCTCTTCCAGCAGGCCGTCATGGGCAGCGTCTACATGAAGCACCTCTTCGGCATCAAAGACCCAGTCATCGGTCTCATGAGCAACGGCGAGGAAGAAGGCAAAGGCACCGAAGTCACCCGCGAGGTCTTCGACATGCTCCGCAATGCCCCCGGCCTCAACTTCCGCGGCAATATCGAAGGCCGCGACCTCGCCAACGCCGACGTCCACGTCGCCGTCTGCGACGGCTTCGTCGGCAACATCCTCCTCAAAGGCTCCGAAGGCATCGCCCGCGCCATGATGCACCTCCTCAAAGAAGCCTTCACCGCTTCCCTCCCCCGCAAAATCCTCGCCGGCCTCCTCAAGCCAGCCATGAAGTCCGCCCTCCACAAAATGAACTACGAAAACTACGGCGGCAGCCCCCTCCTCGGCGTCAACGGCGTCTGCATCATCGCCCACGGCTCCTCAAGCCCACTCGCCATGAAAAACGCCCTCCGCGTCGCCACCGAAAACATCCAGCACGCCGTCAGCTCCAATATCGAAGAACGCATCGAATTCTGCCGCCCCACCCCAACTAACGCAGAAGCCGCGTCCCGCCCCTGATTGCAGAAGCGGCATCCCGCCGCTTACCTCTCCCAACAAGCCCCAGCGTAGCAAGGCCGTCCCGGCCTTGTCTCCGTACTCGCCCCTATCCAGACACGCCCCCGGTAGGGCTGAGCTCCCACTCGCCCCTCTCCCCACAAGCCCCCCGAACTAGCCAGCCGCAGGCTCTGGACTGCTGGGAGCATCACAGCTCTCTCCGCGTGCGGAGTGCGCCTGCCAGCCCTCTCCGTACAAGCCCGGGCACGCGAGGCTCCGAACTCGCCCCTCTCCCCACAAGCCCTCCGAACCAGCCAGCCGCAGGCTCTGGACTGCTGGGAGCATCACAGCTCTCCCTGCGCACGAAGTGCGCCTGCCAGCCACCCTCCCAACACGCCCCCCCTTCGCCCCTTCCCGTGCCCCCCTAGCCTCGGGGCGACTCTCACTCCTGAGGAGTCAGGTAGGGCCAGGCGATCCCTTCCTGTTGCCCGCACCCGTTATCTTCAGGGTTTGAGCCCTGCGACACCCTGTTGTCACCGGTCATTCATTTCCGAGCGATCTGCGAAGCTGTCGCGGATCCCTCCGACAATCGAGAACACGAAAAACCAGTACGATGTCGCCCTGCACCCGATAATAGATCGCATACGGAAACCGCTTGGACAGCAACCGATGGAAGCCGAACACCTGTCGATGAATTCCTGCGTGAAGCACAAGGGAATCAATGTCGGAAAACAGGCAGTCCTGAAAATAGTCACCAACCCCGATCTCCAGACGATCGTAAAACTCTCTGCCGGCCGCAAGGTCCACCACGGCGGACTCAAGAAGCCGGATTCTCATGGCCGTCGTCGCAGGAACCGCTTGGCCTCGTCCCAGTCCATCTGCTGCTCTTCGCCAGCCGACACACGCGCCTCGGTCTCACGAAGTGCAGCCCCGTGCCATCCGGGGGAATCCAAC
>JAIXPK010000006.1 GCA_027486335.1 Verrucomicrobiaceae bacterium
CTCCTCCAGAAACGCCGCATAACGCCGCTGCCATTCCGATAACGCCGACGGCGCCACCTGCCACGTTCGCGCCGCCTCCGCTAACCCATCCCGCCGCTCCAGCACATCCCGCAACGCCTCCCGCACACGCTCACTGTCACTCATCCCCGCAATCGCCCGCTCCGTCACCCGCGCCGTCACCGCACTCAACGGATTCTGCTCGAAACTGTCCGCCACCGCATGCCGCGGCCGCACGTCCGCCGCAGGCGGCTGCCCACGCCGCTCCACCCCCACCGGTATCGGTCGCGCCGCCGCCGTACCCTCCGGCTTCTCGTTCCCTCGTGGCACTTTTACCATGTTCCAATACTCAGGGCTTCTCCGCACTCCCAGCGGACTCAGGGGGTCGATCCTCCACGTAAAACCACGACGGCAGCACCAGATCCTCAACAATCACCTGGTCGCGCGACTCCGCATTCTCCGGATACCTCAGCGTCACCACCACCGCCGACGAATTACCCCCCTCAATCAGCGACAGCAACCGATCCGATCGCGCCGTCCCCACCGGAATATACCCGTACAAACGGAACTCTTCCTCCCGCCCGGGATAATACAACTCCGCACAGCGCCACTTCGTCTCATCCGTAAACCCATGCACGTAGTAATTCGACTCCCGCATGTTCAGCCGGAACGGCACCCCCTTCGTGCTCATCTCCTCACGGAACTTCTCCAGCGGCATCTCCTGATGCGCCACCGCCGTCTCCCAGTCCAGCCGGTAACTGATGTTCCCCGCCGTGTCCTCGATCTCCTCCACCGCAAAATACCGCGATGTCGGAAAGGTCTGGCCCGCATCCAGCGGATCAGGCTCGTTCACCGTCAGCTCCAGCGTCACAAAATACAACTCCCCACTCCGGATCTTGTTCTGATTCGTCACCTCCCCTGCCTTCATCGGCTTCACCGGATGCTCCCGCACCCACGACTCCATCATCGGCTTCACCCGCTTCGGCAACCGCACCCACGCCAGCTGCTGCTCCAAATTCTCCGCCGCCAGAAACCCCCGCACCACTTCCTCCGCCCCACTGAGGTCCTGCATCGTCAGATACCCGCGGTCCCGCGGCACGTTCCCCGCAGCTTCCGCCTCGTACGTCGTCGCACTCCACCGGTGCCGCAGCGCCTGCCACGCATAATACGTCCCACCCAACACAATCACCGCACAAATCGCCCCCGCAATCAGCCTCGTGTGCGTGTTCAATCGCCGGAAAAACATCTGCGCCACCGTCGCCCGATGCCGCTTCCTCGTCCGCCTCACCCGCCCACCATGTTCATCCCTCGTCGCCAACTCGGTCCGCAATTCCGTCTCATCCTCAAATTCCACCTCCTCAGGCAACGGCTGCACTTTCAGCCACGGATCCACCACCACCTCCGCCTCCGGCAACCCCGCACGGTCCTCGTTCCAATCCCCTCCCCCACTACTCCCACTCTGCTTCGTCCGCCGCCGCCGCTTCTTCACACGGATCCGCGCAGGCAGCTCCATCCCATCCGTCCGATTCAGCCGCCCCAGAAAATCATCGCCCTCCCCTTCCCGCCCAGCCTCCCTAGGCACCTGCCCCACAAACTCAGGATCCGCATTCCTCATCGGCGTCGCCCGCGGTGCCACAATCCCCGCTCCACTCATCGGAATACTCCCGCTGAACGTCCCCGCCCCAGTCCCTTCCTTCGCCTCCTCCTTAATCTCCGGCTCTCCTTCAGGCTCGCTGATCACCACCCGACACGACGGACACAACATCCGCACCCGCCCCACCGCCTCCCGCCGCGCCTTCATCTGCGCATGACAGCTCGGGCAACTGAGCACCAGCCAGTCGGTAATCGGGATCTGAGTTTCCATACACGCAAGGGGGAGTGAATTTATTGAGGCAGAAACGTCACATTACGCCATCCGACCGCCCGAGGGCAATTCCGCAGCATTCCGATTATCCAATACGGCCCCCCCACCTCTCATCCTTCCCGCATCACGTGATTCTTCTCGTCGAGCACCACCCGCCGCACCTCGATCGCCTCCGCACTCAGCCCGAATGCCATGATGCTCACCCGGTGCCCGCGCGGAATCAGCAGCGCCGCCCCGCCATTCACCACAAATGCCCGCGACCCCGCAGGCCCGCGCTGCACATAAGTCTCCAGCCGCGCCCCGCTCGTGATGCTCGCCACCAGCACCTTCTCACCCTCCCACAACCCCGTCGCCTCCATCAGATCCTCCGGAATCGTGATGCTTCCCTCGTAATCCACATGGGCATCCGTGATGTACGCACGGTGTATCTTTGATTTGAGCAGCTGTCGCAGCATACCGCAGGCTGAACCCGCTCGCGCCACGGTCAACCGGGAAGCCACCAGCCATCCTCAAACCAGCAGCGGCCGCACCACCTTCCCATGCACGTCCGTCAATCGGTACCGCCTCCCCTGAAACTTGAAGGTCAGCTGCTCATGGTCAATCCCCAGCGTGTGCAGCATCGTCGCATGCAGATCATGCACATGCACCGGATCCCGCACAATGTTGTACGAGAAATCATCCGTCTCCCCCCACGTCATCCCCGGCTTCACCCCGCCACCAGCCATCCACATCGTGAAACACCGCGGATGGTGGTCCCTCCCATAATCCGTCGCCGTCAGCTTCCCCTGGCTGTAACTCGTCCTCCCAAACTCCCCGCCCCACACCACCAAGGTGTCCTCCAGCATCCCCCGCCGCTTCAAATCCATGATCAATCCCGCACACGCCTGATCCGTCTCCAGACACTTCTGCCGAATCCCCCCAGGCAACCCGCCATGGTGATCCCAATCCTGGTGATAAAGCTGAATATACCTCACCCCGCGCTCCGCCAGCCGCCGCGCCAGTAAACAATTCGCCGCAAACGTCCCCGGATTCCGGCTGTCCGCCCCGTACATCTCATAAACTTCCTCCGGCTCCCCGCTCAAATCCGTCACCTCAGGCACACTCGTCTGCATCCGGTACGCCATCTCATACTGTGCAATCCGCGTCTCAATCTCAGGATCCATCGTCGTCTCACCGCTCACCCGGTGCAACCCGCCCAGCGCATCCAGCATCCGCCGCCTCACCCCGGCATCAATCCCCTCAGGGTTGTCCAGATACAATACCGGCTCTGCCCCCGACCTGAACTGCACACCCTGATACCGCGACGGCAGAAAACCCGACCCCCACAGCCGCGCATACAGCGGCTGCCCACTCATCCCCTTCGTAATCAGCACCGTAAACGCCGGCAGGTTCTCGTTCATGCTCCCCAACCCGTAACTCAGCCAGCTCCCCACACTCGGCCGCCCCGCCTGCTGCGCCCCCGTATGAAAAAACGTGATCGCCGGATCATGATTGATCGCCTCCGTATGCAGGCTCCGCACAAAACACAGCTCATCCACCACCTTCGCCGTGTGCGGCAGCAACTCGCTCACCCACGCCCGACTCTCCCCATGCTGCGCAAACTTGAACGCCGACCCAGCCAGCGGCAATCTCGCCTGATTCGCACTCATCCCCGTCAATCGCTGCCCCTTCCGCACACTCTCAGGCAACTCCTGCCCGTTCATCCGCCGCAACTCCGGCTTCTCA
Source organism: Verrucomicrobiaceae bacterium (assembly GCA_027486335.1). Classification (GTDB taxonomy): domain Bacteria; phylum Verrucomicrobiota; class Verrucomicrobiia; order Verrucomicrobiales; family V1-33; genus V1-33. The sequence goes on from JAIXPK010000006.1 coordinate 3,587, forward strand.
TCAAACAAATCAATCTGACTCGGCCCCCCACTCATGAACAGATAAATTACCCGCTTCGCCTTCGGTGCCAGCTTCGCCACCGCCTGCGCAGCTTCCTCGCCACCAGCCCCCTCCCGTCCCAGCAGCCCAGCCAGCGCCGCCACGCCCAACCCATGGCTCGTCCGCCCGAAAAAATGACGGCGCGTCAGCGCCGCTCCCGCAGTTTCTCCCGTCATCATCCCCCTTGAACGCCAACCCTCCCCACCGCTTTCATCAATCCTCGCTTCATTTCCGGGCTTGCAGGCAGCTCCCCCCTTCGTGAATGCTCCCACAGCCTCTTTCTCGGTCCCAAAGTCACCATCATGCCCAAAGCCAAACCGGCTCCAGATTCCTCAGACGCCCTCTCCTTCGAAAATGCCATGGAGGAGCTGGACGCTATCGTCCACGTCCTCGAAGACAGTCAGCTCCCCCTCGACGAACTCGTCGAACGCTACGAACGCGGCACTCTCCTCCTCAAAACCTGCCAGGAAAAACTCGCCGACGCCCAGCAGCGCATCGAAATCATCGCCCGCGGCCCCGCCGGTAAACCGGACCTCCAACCCTTCGACGCCGCCAACCCTCCTCAGGATCCACCAGCGCCCAAAACCGCAAGGCCCTCCGCTCCACTCTCCGCACCAGACTCTTCCGATGACGAAATCCGACTCTTCTAGCGAATCCACGCTCCCCCAGATCCACGGTCCGGAGGACGTTAAACAGCTCAGCGAAAAACAGCTCCTCCTCCTCGCCGACCGCATCCGCGAGGACCTCATCACTACCCTCGCCGGCACCGGCGGCCACCTCGGCCCGAACCTCGGCGTCGTCGAACTCACCATCGCTCTCCACCGGGTCTTCGAGTCCCCCAAAGACAAATTCATCTTCGACGTCAGCCACCAGGGCTACGTCCATAAAATGCTCACCGGACGCTGGAGCCGTCTCAGCTCCATGCGCCAGTACGAGGGCCTCAACGGCTTCCTCCTCCGCACCGAAAGCCCCCACGACTGCTACGGCGCAGGCCACGCCGGCACCGCCGTCAGCGCCGCCCTCGGCTTCGCCGTCGCCCGCGACCTCAAAGGCACTGACGAAAGCGTCGTCTGCGTCGCCGGAGACGCCGCCTTCACCTGCGGCCCCACCTTCGAAGCCCTCAACAACATCGCCGCTTCCACCAAGAAGTTCATCATCGTCCTCAACGATAACGAATGGTCCATCGACAAAAATGTCGGCGCCATCGCCAAGTACTTCAACTCCATCGCGACCAACAGCACCTACGCCCACCTCCACGAGAAGGCAGCCTCCTTCATCGAGAAAATCGCCGGTAAAACCGTCCGCCGCATGGCCGCCCGCGTCGAAGGCAGCGCCAAAAATCTCATCCTCCCTAACCCAACCCTCCCCTCGGTCATCTTCGAGGAATTCGGGCTCCGCTACTACGGCCCCATCGACGGCCACGATCTCCCGCTCCTCGTCAAAACATTCGAGTTCCTCAAAACCCAGAACGAGCCGGTCATCCTCCACATCATCACCGAAAAAGGCCGCGGCTACGAACCAGCCCTAGCCAACCCTCACAAATTCCACGGGCTCGGCACCTACAAGGTCGAAACCGGCGAGACCGATCCCTCGCCAACCCCGCCCTGCTCCCAGATCTTCGCCGAAAGCATGGTCCGCTTCGCCAAAGCTGACCCCGCCATCACCGCCATCACCGCTGCCATGCCCGGCGGCACCGGCCTCAGTCTCTTCAAGGAAAAAATCCCCGAACGCTACTTCGACGTCGGCATCGCCGAAGAACACGCCGCCCTCTTCGCCTGCGGTCTCGCCGCCCAGGGCCTCAAACCCATCCTCGCCATCTACTCCACGTTCATGCAGCGCGCCTATGACATGATCATTCATGACATCGCGCTCCAGAACCTCCCCGTCCGCCTCTGCATGGACCGCGGCGGCCTCAGCGGCGACGACGGCCCCACCCACCACGGGCTCTTCGACATCGGCTACCTCCGCCACGTCCCCGGCCTCATCCACATGCAGCCCAAAGACGAAGACGAATTCGTCGACATGCTCTGGACCATGGTCAACTACAACGACGGCCCCACCGCCATCCGCTACCCTCGCGGCCCGCTCACCGGCAAAGCCATCAAAGAGTCCCCGCAACTCCTCGAAATCGGTAAAGCCGAGGTCGTCACCGAAGGCCGCGACGTCTGCCTCATCGGTCTCGGCACGCTCTTCGAAATGGCCGAAACCGCCGCCGCCATGCTCACCGCCATGGGCTACTCAGTCACCCTCATCAACCCGCGCTGGATCAAACCACTCGACACCGCCACCTTCGAACGCTTCGCCCGCCGCTCCCGCGTCGTCTGCACACTCGAAGACCACGTCCTCCACAACGGCTTCGGCTGCGGCGTCATCGAACACCTCCACACCGCCGGGGTCCACACTCCAGTCGAGCGCATCGGCTGGCCAGACGCCTTCGTCGAGCACGGCAAACCCAATATCCTCCGCGAAAAACACGGGCTCACCGCCGAACATTGCGTCAGACTGGTCCTCAAACACCTCGGCAATGCCGCCACCACGCCAGACCAGGATTCCCCCTCCCTCGCCGCCGCCAGTATCTGACTCCCCGCCCTCCCCCTCGGCCGCCCCGGTCTGATTCCCTTCTCCCCTCCTTGCCCAGCTCAGCCATGTCGCCCGATCCCTCCTCCCAGCCCGATTCCCCCTCCGACGCCCCCAGCGCCCTCCCGCTCCCCTCACCGTCGGAGGCCCTCGGCATCGCTCCAGCCGCGTGGCCAGCCCCGCGTCTCGTCCTCCCCGGCAACGGCTTCTCCCTCTGGCTGAATCCAGCCACATGGCCCATCCCGAAACTCAAACTCCCCGCCAACGGTTTCTCTCTCTGGCTCGACCCCAATAAATGGCCGCGCCCACGCCTCAAACTCCCCGCCAACGGTTTCTCTCTCTGGCTCGACCCAGCCACATGGCCCCAGCCCGCACCTCCGGCCCCCGAACCAGCACCCGCCCCGGCGGCCCCGGCCCCTCCCATCTCCATCGCCGCCAATCGCGGCTTCTCCCTCTGGCTCCCATCCCCGGACTCCCCCACCGCCCCAGTCACCAAGGCCACTGCCCCGGCCCCCGCCGCCGCTCCCGCCACCCCCCGTTTCAAACTCCCCGGCCGCCAGTTCACCATCTGGACCAAACCAGATCGCGTCGAACCCATCGAAATGCGCAACCCAGCGCCCGACGCCTTCTCCCACCCAACTCATCAGCAACCACAAGCAGTCTCCCGCCCCATCCAATGGCTCCCCGCCGTCGCCGGCCTCGCCATCGCAGCCGTCGCCGCTCTCATGTACTCGTCAGCCGACGCCGCCCGTCGCAACGCCGAAGCCTCCATCGCCAAAGCTGACCTCGCCGCCAAAGAAGCCAATACCAGCGCCGCCCTCGCCACCACGTCCCTCGCCGCCCTCGAACGCAAACTCGCCGACAAGGACTCCGAAATCACCGCAAAACAGGCCGACGCCACCAACGCCTCCGCGGAACTCAAAAAACTCATCGCCAACGCCGAGGCCTCCGCCTCCAAAGCCTCCACCCTCGCTCAGGAAAAGGCCACCGCCCTCACCACCACGGAAAAAGCCCTCGCCGCCGCCAAACAGGAACTCTCCTCACGCGAAACCGCCCTCCAAAGCACCATCACCGGCCTCACCGAAGAGGTCAGTAAGGTCAAACGCACCGCCGGCGAGGAAATCGCCAAAGCCAAGGAATCCATCGCCACCCTCGAACAGGAAAAGGCCGCCCTCACCAAAGACTCCGCCGCCACCGCCGCAGAACGCGACGTCCTCAAAGCCGAAGTCGAAAAACTCCGCCGCCAGATCCAGGCCGCCCCCAAACCCCAAGGCGCCCCCGAAGCCTGACACCCGCTTTCCCGCCCCATCTGCTCTCGTCACCCCAAGCCGAACGCTTGCCGGAGATTAGACTCTATGGCACCAGCCTCCTCATCCCGAAGGGATGACAGCCTGAAGCCGGTGGTTGAGCAACGCGACACCACCGGTCCCCGTACCACCACAAACTCGCACCCCGGACAGGGGTGCCGGCCTGTAACCGGTGGTTGAGCTCGGCACGAGCGACACCACCGGATTACCGCCCCCAACCCACAACAAATCCCCCCGTCGCCCCAACGCGCCCGCGACACCACCGGAATCCGTGCCCCCAAACCAACCAGCGCCCTCCCAACAAGCACATGGGATCACACCGGCCGAATGCCTTTGCAGTCCGGGTAGGCGGAGCAGCCCCAGAAGTCTCCTTTGGCGGACTGCCGGCGGCGCATGGGTTGTTGGCACTGCGGGCATGAGGGGGAGGGCTCAGCGTTCTTCTGGCCCTCGCGGGCTTCGAGGCGTCTCGCCGCCAGGCGCTCGCTAAAGCCTCCTGCTTCTGCAAAAGCCTTCCCTTGGGCATCAATCTGGCTCTTAAGCATATTCAGGGCTCGGCCGATGATGATGAGCATGGCATTCGCAACGACCACGGGGTCTTCGGCGTCCAGCCAGCGGGCGAATTTCTTCCGCTGCTCCAAGGCGTGCCGGGCGGACTCTTTGACCATGTCATCAGTGAACCGCGCGGCATCAAGGGAAATCGCGTTCACGGTGCAGGCTTCTGCAGAATGCACGGACCAGGGAAGCTGACCGCGGTCGAGAATGAAGATCTCATAGTCGCCACGCAGCTCGCTGAGGCTCGCACGGGCCACATCGGTAAGCTTCATCTCGGTGTCCTTCGAGGTGGAGGATCGCTCGGAGCCTTCGATGATATTCTGGCGGCCGCTGCGGGCGGCCTGCGTCATCTGGTCGTACTGGCGGCCCTTAGGATCGTAGAATTTTGTATCCGTCTCCGTGTGGTCGAAGGTCAGGAAGCGGCGGCAGAAGTGCAGAGTCTCAAGCTGCACAATCGTCGCCAGCGTGAATGTGTGAAGCCTGCGGAACCCTCCGTGTTTGTCGAACAACTCTGGCATGGGCGGTTTGGAAGAGAGGATGGGAGACGCGCAGCACGCCCCCATCGTCAACATGGTCAATCCGGTCAATGATGTCAATGATGTCAATGATGTCCGCCGCCACCCACAAATCCCTCGCACAACAGCGCCACCCTCAACGCCGCCAGCAACCCTTCACACCAACCTAACCTTCCTCAACTCACTTCGCCCCTTTCTCCTTCTCGATAACCCCGTCAATCGCTCCGTTAATGCCCACCAGAATCATGATTTCGACTTTGGTAATGATTGCCCGATGCCCAGTCACTTCCGGATCGGTCAACTTCATGGTCCCACAGAGGCGCACAAGGCGTTGATGATGCTTTTGCCAGTCGATATTGAACGGAGAGTGATTCTTCTTCAGAAACTCCGAAAATTCGAGATCATCAAACCCGATACCATAGGCAAATCTCTGGAATTCAAGAGCCTCCCTTGTTTCCCATAGTTTGAACCCCGCATCTTCTCCAGATCCCAATTCCACAGTCAGCCATCCATCTATGGCGAACTGCAGCTCAACTTCGGACGGAGACCTCGAACGAAGCTCAAACCAATCTTCAATCCTGCCCTTCTCAACGTGCGATTTCGATTCAATCTCAGAAGCACCCTCCTTAGAAAGCACCCATTTTTCCACAGCGAGTCCGAAGAGAAGCGGATACAGAAGGACATGGCTGAATTTCATTGATTTGATAGAATTTGAAGTGAACAAATCACCGCGCCAGCCGATCCGCACGCGCCCCCCGTCTGCATCCATCCCCCGCCCCCAGGCACGCACCCATTCGCCCCGCGCGTCAAGACCGCCTCCCCCACTTCCGGACGCCACACGCCGGACCACCTCCACCGGTGGAACGCGCCATCGTTATTGAGCTTCGCGATCATGCCAGACATCAGAACCGCCGGACCCTATCATTCCTCGCCCCGATGTCAATCCCCCCACTGTCACACTCCCTTCCCACCAGACACCGCCCCTCCTGAACACCCCAATACCCCCCTTTCCCCTGCCCGCCTCACCCATCTTGATTCCTCACCATACCCACGCTACCTGCTCGCCCATGAAGCTTCGCTCCCTGCTGTTCCTCGCCGCTGCCGCCCAAACCCTCGCCATCCCCGCAGCAGAAACCGAGGGTGACGCGCTGAAGGCATGGTTCGCCAAACCAGCCGCCGATCGCGGCGCTCCTCCCTCCGGCCCTCCCCTCTCCCGCGCCGCATCCGAGGCCATTCTGCCAACCGTCATCAGCGCCGCACGCTCCGGCGCAACCACCGCCGGTCTCGATAAGCTCCTCCCCGCTCCCGCCACGCTCGAATCACTCCGCAGCAACCCGACCGCAGCACCACTCCGCCCAGGCGTCATCAAAACCATGGGCTTCGAAATGCCCTTCGTCCTCCTCGCCAAAGGCGAAAAACCCAAGGACGGCTGGCCGCTCTTCCTCTGCCTCCACGGCGGCGGCGGCAACGACAAAGCCCCCGGCCCGCACGCATGGGACGTCAACTCCCGCGAATGGCAGGCCCAGGTCGCTCTCTTCGAACGCGTCTACGCTCCCACAGGCATCTACTTCATCCCCCGAATGGCCGACGACCGCAAAGGCCGCTGGTACTTCGACCACAATCAGGACGCCTTCGACAAGGTCATCCGCGCCGCCATCGCCTTCCTCGACGTCAATCCCGACCGCGTCTGCATGCTAGGCATCAGCGAAGGCGGCTACGGTGCCATCCGCTTCGCTGGCAATCGACCCGACCGCTTCGCCGCCACCAACGGCATGGCCGCCGCCGAACCACTCGACACTTCCCCCACCGAAAACATGCGCAACGTCGCCCTCCGCATCGACATCGGCGAGAAAGACACCATGTTCGACCGCGTCGGCCTCGCCCGCCGCATGGGCGATTCCCTGACCGAACTCCACCGCAAGGACCCCGGCGGCTACGACTTCCTCGTCAACATCCAGAATGGCCGCGGCCACGGCATCGACTACGCACCCGGCCCCCAGTGGATCGCCACCAAAACCCGCAACCCGTGGCCCGACCGCGTCGTCTGGACCATCCGTCCCTTCGACCACTCGGTCGCGCTCCAGAACTACTGGCTTGCCCTCCCCTCCGCTCCCACCACCATGCCCCTCCGGCTCAACGCCGCTATCAAAAACAACACAGTCACGCTCTCCGCAGAAACCGACTCCCCGGACGGCTCCTCTCGCCTCCCCGCCTCGTCCGGCCGCATCCTCATCCGTCTCAACGACAGCCTAGCCGACCTCGACCGCCCCGTCACCATCGTCATCAACGGCAAACCCCGTCCTCCCGTAACAGTCCAACGCTCCCTCGCCACCATGGCCCTCACCATGGCCGAACGCGGCGACCCGCGTCTCTGCTTCCCCGCAGAAATCTCCGTCGATCTCACCGCCCCCTGATCACCTCCCTAACCCACAAAAACGGCAGGGCCCCGGTCATCCCGAAGCCCTGCCGCGTCATTAGCTTACAGCGAGACTCGCCACCACCTCACTTCGCCGCAATCGGCCGCAGCTTCACATTCCGGAAGCTCACCTTCCCGTGGTCACCCTGCAGGCTGATATAACCTTTCCCGAACTTCGCGAAATTCTTCATGCTCCCGAACTTGCTAGCAGCCACCCGCTTCTTGAAATCCTCGCTCCCGAGCACGTACTCGAAATACTTCACCCCGTTGATTTCATGCACACACTTGTCAGGTGAAATCACCAGTCGCAGGTGATTCCACTCCCCCGCTGGCTTCGTCGCATCAATCGGCTTCCCCGTCTTCGGATCGTTCTCCGGCTGATACAGGCCGTAAAGCCACCCGCAACGCTGCGGATCCTTCGCCTTCGCATTGTCCTCCAGCTGCAGCTCCGGACCCGTCGCCCACACCGCACCCTCGTCATCCGTCGCATGGAAAATCACCCCGCTGTTCGCGCCCTCGCCCATCTGAAACTCCAGCGACAGCTCAAACCAATCGTACTGGCCCGCCGTGCAAAGATCCCCGGCATCGTGCGGATCCACACACGCCAGCGTCCCTCCCTCCACCTTCCAACCCGGCCGAATCTTGTCGCTCTTGAAATTGTGCCACCCGCCAAGGTCCTTGCCATTGAACAGCAGGGTCCAGCCAGCCTTCGCCTCCGCCTCCGTCAATGTGTTCAATGCCCCGGTCTTCGCCGCGTCCTGGGCCGTCGCCAACGCCACAGCTGCCACCGCCGCCGCCGCCAATGTGATTACAAATGATTTCATATGAGTCACCGCGCATCATCCCGCCTCCCCTCCCCGGCAAGCCAAAATCCCATACCGCTTCACGGCCCAACCCCGCTCCCCTCCTCTCCCTGACATCCCCTTCCGTCTCAAGTCCTGCTTGTCACCCGCCCGTTCCCAGCGCACGTTCTCCTTTCCACACCCTCTCATGGACACCGTCCTCAAATTCTTCTCGCAGCCCTTCGTCTGGGGGCTCTGCCTCGGCCTCCTCTTCTTCCTCCTCTCCGTCTGGGGCCACTTCAAAACCAAACGCGAATTCCGCCGCTACCGCCGCCACCTCAGCGACAAACTCGAACTCGAAGCCCGCCAGTACGAACTCGTCCGCAAAGAAAAAGAGGTCCTCGCCAAGGAAAACGAAAACCTCCGCCTCCGCATCGGCCAGCTCAGCGAAAAACCTGACCAGAAACTCACCCGCGACCTCGAAATCTTCACCCGCGCCGAGAAACGCATGATGATCCAGGCTCCCGGCTTCGCCGGCGCATGGGAATCCGCTAAAGCCGCCGCCGTCGACGAACTCACCGCCGAAGACCAGGGCCGCAGTCTCCCCAAACGGCTCTTCTCCAGAATCTTCGGAGCCTCCACCACCCGCGACGCCCTCCCCCAGGAAGCCTCCGCCTCGTCCCCTTCCTCACAGGCCACCGACGCCACCGTCTCCTCCGCCGACAGTCAGCCCCAAAGCCAGCCCGAATCCCGCTGACTCCGCCCGGCATGGCCTCCGCACTTCTCTCCCCCTCGCAGGCTTCCCCCTCGCCAGCTCTCCTCGTCAGCGGCCTCCGCCGCTCGTTCGATGACGGCGCCGTCGCCGTCCACGACCTCTCCTTCCACATCAATCAAGGCGAAGTCGTCGGTCTGCTCGGTGCCAATGGCGCAGGCAAAACCACCGCCATGCACATCATCCTGGGCCTCATGACTCCAAGCGCCGGCTCCGTCCGGATCTTCGGCATGGACCCGCTCACCCACCGCGAAGCCATCCTCCGCCGCTGCAACTTCGCCTCCGCCTACACTGGCCTCCCCGGCAATCTCCTCGTCTGGCAGAACCTCACGGTCTTCGGCCGTCTCTACGGCGTCAAAAACCTCAAGGCACGCATCGCCGAACTCCTCGAAATGTTCGAGATCGCTCACCTCAGAAACCGCGTCACCTCCCAGCTCTCCGCAGGCGAATCCACCCGCCTCCATCTCTGCAAGTCCCTCCTCAATGACCCCGGGCTCCTCATGCTCGATGAGCCCACCGCCAGTCTCGACCCAGACATCGCCGACAAGGTCCGCGGCATCCTCCGCCGCATCCAGCGCGAACGCGGCATCGCCATCCTCTACACCAGCCACAACATGCGCGATATCGAGGAGGTCTGCGACCGCGTCATCTTCATGCACAAAGGCCGCGTCGTCGCCAGCGGCACCCCCACCGAGGTCCTCGCTGGCTTCAAAGAAAACTCCATGGAAAATGTCTTCATCCGCATCGTCCGCGGCGGCGATCTCGAAGAAGCCCCCGCCGTCTCTTCTCCCGCTCCATCGTAATCACCATGGCTCAGGACTTGCTTTGACGATCCTTTCCCTCTCTCTACTCTCTTCCCCTCCCACCGATTCCCCTCATGTCCACCGGTAGCATCGGCCGCAATCTCCTCATCGCTCGCAAAGCCCGCGGGCTCTCCCCCGAGGACGCCGCCTTCCTCACCCACATCCCCGCGGCAAGGCTCACGGAACTCGAAAACGACGACTACTCCGGTTTCGCCAACCGCGTCTACGCCAAGGGCTTCATCCGCATCTACAGCCGCTTCCTCGGCATCGACCTCTCCCGCGAACTCGACGCCTTCGATACCTCGGACCCAGACGCCCCGGACCCAACTCACGAGAAAAAAGTCAAGGCCCCGCGCCAGTTCTTCCTCTCCGCACCACCACGCCGCCCCCGCCAGCAGGGCCGCATGCTCGCCGCCACCAGCATCATCATGGCAGGCCTCGCCATCGCCTACATCAACCGGCTCGAAGCCAACGCCTTCTCCAAAGCAGAATCATCCATCCGCAGAAACCAGCCCCGCGAACTCCACATGACCGCCTACGCCGACCCGGATTCCCTCCGGCCAGGCCCAGGCATGCCCCAGGATCCGCCCGCTCCCAAACCCGCCGCGCCCACCCCGGCCCCAGCACCCGCGGAAACCCCGGCAGAAACCCCATCGGAAACCCCGGCATCCATCACCCCGTCCGACCCCTCCGCTCAGCCTTCCCCATCCGACATCTATACCCCGGATCCCTCGGCGCCTCCCACCGATCCCCCCGCCGCCCCGGTCCCAGAGCCGATCCCCCCAGTCATCGACGAATCCCCAGCGCCATCCTCCCCGCCACGCGCCACCGCCGTTCCGGAACCGGACTGACCAGCCCCGCTCCTCGCCGCTCTCCCTCCGGCACCGCTCCCTCCCGCTGCCGCCATGCCTCCCTCCCTCCCCTGCGATCCCGCACAGCTCGACGAGTTCCTCTCCCGTCCCACCGACGGGGTCGTCGAAACACTCCAGCGCCACCAAGGCGATATCCTCATCGCCGGTGCCGGTGGCAAAATGGGCGGCACGCTCTCCCTGATGCTCGCCCGCGCCGCCGCCGCCGCCGGCACCCCTCCTCGGAAAATCTTCGCCGTCTCGCGCTTCTCCAACTCCACCAGCCGCACCCTCCTCGAAAACCACGGCGTCACCACGCTTTCCGCTGACCTCATCGACCGCCACGCCGTCGCCGCCCTCCCCGACGCCCCCCTCGTCTTCTTCATGGCCGGTCAGAAATTCGGCACCGCCAACCAGCCGGAACTCACATGGGCCATGAACACCGTCGTCCCGGCCATCGCCGCTGAACGCTGGCAGAATTCCCGCATCGTCGCCTTCTCCACCGGCTGCGTCTACTCCATGGTCCCGCCCGATTCCGGCGGCGCCACCGAAGACTCACCCACTAGCCCTCCCGGCGAATACGCCCACTCCTGTCTCGGCCGCGAAGGGGTCTTCCGCTTCTACTCCCAGCGCTTCAATACCCCCACCGCTCTCGTCCGACTCAACTACTCGGTCGAATGCCGCTACGGGGTCCTCACCGACATCGCCCGCCGCATCCTCGACGGCCAACCCGTCGACGTCTCCTCCGGCTGGGTCAACGTCATCTGGCAACGCGACGCCTGCGCCCACGCCATCCAGTGCCTCGACGCCGCCGCCTCCCCAGCCGTCCCCGTCAACATCACCGGACCACACACACTCCCAGTCCGCGAACTCGCCGCCGCACTCGCCCAGCGTCTCGGACGCTCCGTCCACTTCTCCGGCTCGGAACACCCCACCGCATGGCTCAACAACGCCAGCCGCAGCCACGCCCGCTTCGGCCCGCCACCCACCCCTCTCGCCGACATGCTCGACTGGACCGCCGCATGGCTCCTCCACGGAGCCCCCACTCTCGGCAAACCCACCCATTTCGAAGCCGCCGACGGCAAATTCTGACTCCACCCTCACAACTCCCAACCCGCCCCACACCATGTTCGAACCCGGCGAAAAAGTCGTCTGCGTGGACGATCGCATCCACCCCGAAGTCGCTTGTCTCTACTCCGCCCTCCCCAAAAAGGGC
>JAIXPK010000079.1 GCA_027486335.1 Verrucomicrobiaceae bacterium
AGAGCCTGCGGCGCGCTGGCGCGGAAGTGAGAAGTGAGAAGTGAGAGGGGCTGGTTGGGAGGGGGCTTGTGGGGAGAGAATCGGTGGGATGGGGCTTCTACTTTGGTGGGAGGAGTGAGATCACAGGCAGGATGCCCGTGCCACTTTGCTTGGTTGGGAGATTGGGGGACAGGAATGTCCCCCCTCCTTTGTGCTTGGTGGGTGATTTGAGATTTGAGATTTGAGATTTGAGATGGGGCGGGTTGGGAGAGCGCGAGTACAGAGCCTCGCGTGCCCGGTGCTTGTTGGGAGGGGGGCGGGTTGGGAGGGCGGGTAGGCGTGCTCCGCACGCAGAGAGAGCTGTAATTCTGACAGCAGTCCAGAGCCTGCGGCTGCTTGTTGGGAGAGGGGCTGGTGGGGAGAGGGGCGGCGGGATGTGGGTTCTGCGTTGGGTTAGGCGCGGCGGTTGGCGGCGGTGGTGAAGTATTGTTCCATGCGGGCGTGGAGGGACTGGTAGAATTGTTGTTTCATGGCTTCGAGGAGGGCGGGGCGGGCGTCGCTGCCGGGGCGGGCGGCTTCGGATTCGAGGCGCTGGTGGAATTGGTGTTCCATCTCGACGAGGGAGTCGAGGAAGGCTTGGGCGGCGCGGGTTTGTTCGACGCCGTCGGAGAAGGCGTGATCGAGGTCGCGGCTGCGGGAGCTGAAGGGGATGCGGCCGTTTTTGAGTTCGGAGAGGAAGTGCTGGTGGGCGTGGCGGAAGCCGTGGTGGTCGGCTTTGAAGGTCATTTCGTCGCGATCGACGAGCGTGTCGTAGGGGCCTGGGGCGCAGAAGAATTTGACGACGAGGGGGATGGTGTCGACGAGCATGAAGAGGAGCGTGAGGATCGCGTAGGTGGAGAAGGCGAAGCTGGCGCGGGCGTCGTGGGCGTCGAAGAGACGGTGGAGGGCGAGGGTCTGGGTGAGGATATCGCGTCGGGGTTCGGCGCGGAGGGCGGCGGTGCGGGAGGCGAGGGCTGCGGAGGCGGCGGCGATGTCGTCCTGGGCGCGTTTGAGGTCGGCGAGGAGCGTATCGATCTGCTGGCGGATGGCGGCGCGGATGCCGTTCTGCTGGGTGACGAATTGGGCCGCCTGGTCCTGCTGGATGCGGCGGCGGAGGTCGGCGATGCGTTTGGCTTCCTCGGCATTTTTGGCGGCGTCGGCGGCGAGACGGAGATCGAAGGCGTCGGTGGCGGCCTTCATGGCGTCGTTGATGCGGGAATCGAGGCCGGATTTTTCTGCGCTGGCGGCGTCGAGGAGGGCGCCGAGGCGTTTTACTTCGGTGCGACGCCAGTCGAGTTGGTCAGAGCGGATGGATTTGGCGCGAGGGCCTTCGCCGGCCATGCCGGAGCGCTGGCCATTGAGTTCGCGTTCGAATTCGGACTGCCAGAAGGCGAGTTCGGACTGGAGTTTGGAGTAGGCTGGGGAGAGTTCGGCGATCTGGGATTCGACGGAGGCGAGACTGGTGCGGAAGGCGGCGGTGGCTTCGTCGACGGATTTTTTGAGATCGGCCTGTTGTTCCGGGGTGAGGCCAGCGGTTGGGGAGTCGGAGGAAGCGGCTTCTGCGGCGAGGAATTCGGCTTTGAAGCTATCGTTCCATTTCTGCTGCTGGGTGGCGATTTCGGCTTTGATGGAATCGGCGGCGGCGGTGAGGCGGAGGTTAGTGGTCTGATGTTCCTCGGAGACGGAGGCGATGTCGGCGTCGCGTTCGCGTTCGATGACGGAGGAGACGGTGTCGCGGAAGAGGAGGAGGACGAGCGGGTGGGCGATGGTGAGGCCCATGAGGACGGCGACGACGAAGCGGAGAGTGAACTGGCCGATCTTGCGGAACGGCGACATGTAGGAGCGGTAGGAGGCGAGGAGGGCGCGGTCGATGGTGAGGATGATGAAGGCCCAGACGGCGGCGATGGCGAAGGTGGCGAGCCAGTTGTCGGTGAGGGTGGAGATGGCGTAGGCGGAGGCGATGAAGGCGAAGCCGGCGGGGACGAGGACGGTGGCACCGAAGGCGACGTACTTGCGCTGTTCCCAGTCCGGGCAGCGTTCGAGGGCGTCGGAACCGGCTCCGGAGAGCCAGAAGAAGAGACGTTTCAGGTGCATGGGGAGAGGTAGGTTGCGGGTGGTGGGTGGGCAACCGGGGTGGGTCGTAGGGGAACGCCTTGGGGGCTGGGGATCAGCGGCGGAGAGCGGTCATGAAGCCGCGGCCGGCGACGGTGTCGTGGTATGGGCCTGGGGAGAAGCCTGCGGCGTCGAGGAGGTCGGCGTATTCGGAGGAACTGTAGCATTTGCCCTGAGTGCTGTGCATGAGGAGGGCGGAGTATTCGGCGATGTGGAGCGGGCCGGATTTGTCAGGATTGATGAAGGCGTCGTGGATGACGAGGAGACCGCCTTTGGGGAGAGCGGCGGCGGAGACGGCGAGGAGTTGGGTGACCTCGGGGACGTCCCAGTCGTGGAGGACATTGGAGAAGAGGTGGACGTCGGCGTGGTTGGGGAGGCCTGCGAACATGTTGCCTGCGGCGACGGAGACCTGGTTGGAGCAATCGCGGGAGGCGATGAGCTTGGCGGCGATGCGGTCGACGGGGGATTGGTCGAAGACGACGGCGTGGAGGTGTGGGTTGGCGGCGGCGAGGGCGCAGGCGTAGATGCCGGAGCCGCCGCCGATGTCGATGAGGTGGTGGTGTGAGGAGAGGTCGAGGGAGGCGGCGAGGGCGGGAGCGAGCCATGCGCCGCGGCAGTCCATGGCGTCGGTGAAGGAGCTAGCGAAGGCTGGGTCTTCCATGGCCTTGTGCCAGTCGGCGGAGTCCTTGTCGCCGGACCAGCCGGCGGGTTTCCCGGAGGTGAGGACCTTGAGGAAGTCGCGGGCGACGGGGCGGTGGTGGAGAGAGGCGAAGTAGGGGGCGAGGTTCCATGGGGTGCCCTTGGTGGCGTGTTCGCGGGCGATGGCGGAGACGTGGTAGGTGCCGTCGATGAGGTCGACGAGGCCATTGGCGCGGCAGAGCGTGAGGAGGACGTCGGCTGGGCGCGGGTGGAAGCCGAAGGATTGGCAGATGCCTTCGAGGGAATCGGGCTGGGAGGCGAGGCGGGAGAAGAAGTCGAAGCCATTGATGGCTGCGGCGATGAGGTCGGCGGCGTAGAGACCGTCGCGGTAGCGGTAGAAGGGGAGACCGTCGGTGGTGGGGAGGGGGAAGTGAGGCATGGGGATGGAGGGTTGGCCGCGATTGAGGGCGAGAAAAGAGTTTTCCTTGGTGGGCGAGTCTGGCAGCAGAGAGGGAGAGTAATTACCCCCCAAACAGAATATGAAATCCAATCGTCGTCAGTTTCTGCGAGCTTCTGCGCTGAGTGTGCCATTTATTCTTCCGTCCCGCGTGTGGAGTGCGGACGTTGCGCCGTCGGAGCGGATCACGATGGGGTTCATTGGGATGGGGAAGCAGAGTGATCATTTGCTGAGGGCGTTTTTGGGGCAGCCCGGGGTGCAAGTGGTGGCGGTGTGCGATGTGGACACGACGCGGCGGGCGCATGCGGCGAAGAAGGTGGAGGAGCATTATGCGGCGCAGAAGACGGAAGGATGGAAGGGTTGCATGCAGACTGGGGATTTCCGGGAAGTGGTGGGGCGGAAGGACATTGATGCGGTGTGCATTGCGACGCCGGATCACTGGCATGCGATCATCACGGTGGCGGCGCTGAAGGCTGGGAAGGATGTGTATTGCGAGAAACCGCTGACGCATAACATTCATGAGGCGGTGACGGTGATGGCGGCGGTGGAGGCTGAGAAGCGCGTGCTGCAGACGGGATCGATGCAGCGGTCGAGCGGGGAGTTCCGGGTGGCTTGCGAGCTGGTGCGGAACGGGGTGATCGGGAAGCTGGTTAGGGCGGAAGTGCAGTTCGGGGCGCCGCCGCTGCCTTGCAATCTGCCGGAGGAGGCGATGGAGCCCGGGTTGGACTGGGATCGGTGGCTGGGGCCTGCGCCGGTTCGGCCTTACAATTCGGTGCTGTCGCCGCGTGGGGTGCACGGGCATTTTCCGGACTGGCGGATGAATGCGGAGTATGGTGGCGGGATGATTACGGACTGGGGTGCGCACCATCTGGACATTGCGCATTGGGGTTTGGGAGTGGATGACAGCGGGCCGGTGGAGCTCAGGGCTCCGGAGGGTTGTGCTGAGCTGCTGAAGGAACGGAAGAATGGGAAAGTGGAGGGATGCGAGTTGATTTACGGGAATGGCGTGGTGGTGAAGCACGTGCAGAAAGGGTTCGGGGCGCACTTCTTTGGAGAGAATGGGGAAGTGAAGGTGAACCGCGGGCAGTTTGAGGTCGTGCTGAATGGCAAGGTGGCGTATACGAAGGGGGAGAAGACGAGTGTGGAGCGGGCGTATATGACGGCGGAGAAGGAGTTGCTGAAGGATGCGGCGGTGAAGCTGTATAAGAGCACGAATCACATGGATGACTTCCTGAAGGCGGTGAGGGCGCGGACGAAGCCGATCACGAGTGAGATTGTGGGTGGGCGGTCGGCGATTGCGTGTCACTTGATCAACATTGCGTACCGGACTGGGAAGAACCTGAAGTGGGATCCTGCGGCGAACACATTCCGTGAGGATTCGTGTGCGTTGTCGGAGCTGACGCGGAGTTACCGTGGCGAGTGGAAAGTCTGAGGGTTGGTAAATTCCTGAAGTGCGGCCTTGAGCGCGAGCGGGAGCGGGTTATGCGGGAGGATGGCGTGGTGACGCGCTGTGAGCCCGGATTTCCTGCCCCTCTGCATGGGGAACCGGCAGCTGCAGCGGCCGCACACGATCATCGATTCCGCGATCCGCCGACTCTTTCAGAGGGACGTCGGCGGACGCGGGATTCCGATGGGATGGGATTTCCGGTGGAGAGGTGTGGGGAGCTGGAGGAGGGATGGGGATGAAAGCGATGGTTTATGGAGCGTTCGGGGAGCGATTGAGGGAGATGGTGATGCCTGATCCGGCGGTGCTGGATGGGGGAGTGGTGATCCGGGTGCGGGCGGCTGGGGTGTGTAGGAGCGACTGGCATGCGTGGCAGGGGCATGATCCTGACATCAAAGTGCTGCCGCATGTGCCGGGGCATGAATTTGCGGGGGAGATTGCGGCGGTGGGTCGCGGGGTGAGGCAGTGGCGGGCGGGCGATCTGGTGACGGTGCCGTTTGCGTGCGGGTGCGGCGGGGAAGCGTGTGAGGAATGTGCGGCGGGGCAGGCGCAGGTTTGTCCGCGTCAGTATCAGCCTGGATTCAGCGGGGCGGGGGCGTTTGCGGAGCTGGTGGCGGTGCCGAGTGCGGATTTCAATGTGGTGCGGTTGCCGGAGGGTGTGAGTTTTGCGGCGGCGGCGGCGTTAGGGTGCCGGTTTGCGACGGCGTTCCGGGCGCTGGTGCATGGGGATCAGGCGGCGGTGAAGAGCGGCGAGCAGCTGGTGGTGTTCGGGTGTGGAGGAGTGGGGTTATCGGTGGTGATGATTGCGGTGGCATTGGGGGCGCGGGTACTGGCGGTGGATCCGAGGGAGGATGCGAGGGAGAAGGCAAAGGGGCTGGGGGCGGAGATGGTTAGCGGGGTGGACGAGGCGCTGGAGGCGGTGCGGGTGTGGACGGGAGGTCGCGGGGCGGAAGTGGCGGTGGAGGCGGTGGGACGTGCGGAGGTGTGCGCGCTGGCGGTGCGGAGCCTGCGGCCGCGGGGGCGGATGGTGCAGATTGGATTGTTGCTAGGGAAGCATGCGGATCCGGTGGTGCCGATGGGATTGGTGATTGCGCGGGAGCTGCGGATCATCGGGAGTCATGGGATGGCGGCGGCGGCGTATCCGGAGATGCTGGCGATGGTGGGGGACGGGCGATTGAGGCCGGAGCGATTGATGGGGCGGGTGATCGGGTTTGGGGAGATTCCGGGGGCCTTGGAGGCGATGACGACTAACGAGGGGGCGGCTGGGGCTGTGGTGGCGGCGTGGTGAGGGTGGTTTGGCTGGTGATGGTGCTGGTGGCGGGGCGTGTTGAGAGTGGCGAGCGCGTGCTGGCGGCGTCGGTCGAGACCGAGGTTGCTCCGCATGGGGCGGGGAATGTGTATGCGCCGGAGTTGGTGGAATCGGGCGGACGGCGTGTGCTGTTTTATGGAGGGCAGGGACGGGATGGGCATGACCGGATTCATGCGGCGGTGGAGGGGAAGGACGGGGTTTGGGAGCGGCGCGGCGTGGTTTTTGATCCACCGGGGTTGAATCATGTGAATGATCCGTCGGTGGTGGTGGTCGGAGGCGAGTGGTTCATGTTTTACACGCGGGCGGCGGTTGGGGTGACGGATACGATCGGGCTGGCGACGTCGCGGGACGGGATGAAGTGGGAGGATGCGGGGACCGTGCTGGGGCCGTCGGCGGCACCGGCGTGGGATGCGCTGCTGGTGGGGCGGCCGAGTGTTTGCTATGAGGCCGGGGTGTTCCGGATGTGGTATGACGGGCGGAAGGATCTGCCGGTGGGTGCGCCGGATGCTGCGGCTCCGAAGTCGGCGAATTCGCGGCGTTGGGTGGGGTATGCGACGTCGCGGGACGGGCGGGTCTGGAAGAAGCATGGGGACCCGGTGTTTGGTGAGGATGCGGGGGGCGTGCAGGTGACGAAGGGTCCGGATGGCGGGATGGTGATGGTTTATGAGTCGGTGGAGGGAACGCGGTGGGCGGCTAGTGCGGATGGGTTAGTCTGGAAAGCCTGCGGGTTGCTGCTGGCGAAGGGGAATGGGGCGGCGGATGCGGGCGGGCATGTGACGCCGTTTCTGGAGAGACGTGAGGGAAGATGGGCGTTGTATTTCGGGGCGGCGGCGGCGGCGAAGTGGGATCGGAATGAGATCTGGCGGGAGACGGTGGCGGCGGAGCGGTTGAGGGTGGGGAAGCCCGTGGAAAAGGATTAGCGGGGGTGGCGGGGTGGGGTGAGGGAGGCGGGATGAATTGGATGCTGCGACTGATTTTTGTGCTAGGGATGAGTTGCGAGGTGGCGACGGCTGGAGGGCCGCCGAATTTTGTGGTGTTGCTGATTGATGACATGGGGTGGGGAGATTTGTCGTGTTTTGGGAATCGGGAGGGGAAGACTCCTATGATTGACCGGTTGGCGGCTGAGGGCGGGAGGTTTTCGCAGTTTTATGTGAATGCGCCGATTTGTTCGCCGTCGCGGTGTGCGCTGGTGACTGGGCAGTACGGGCAGCGATGGCGGGTGACGTCGTATCTGGAGACGAGGGAGGCGAACCGGCGGCGGGGGATGGTGGACTGGCTGGATCCGGCGGCGCAGACGCTAGCGAGGATGCTGCGTGCGGGCGGGTATGCGACGGGGCATTTCGGGAAGTGGCATCTGGGCGGGCAGCGGGATGTGGATGATGCGCCGGGGATTGGGGAGTACGGGTATGATGAGAGCCTGACGAATTTTGAGGGGATGGGGCCGAAGGTGCTGCCGCTGACGCTGAAGCCCGGGGATGTGGTGCCGGGCAAGATCTGGGGGGATGCGGAGCGTTTGGGAGGGCCGTTCCGTTGGGTGCCGCGGGCGGAGATTACGGGAGCGTTTGTGGAGCGGGCGGTGGGGTTTATGCGTGGGGCGCGGGAGGCGGGGAAGCCATTTTATGTGAATGTGTGGCCGGACGACGTGCATACGCCGTTGTGGCCGCCGGTGAGTGACTGGCGGGAGGGGAAGCGGGGGAAGTATCTGGCGGTGCTGGAGAATCTGGATCGTCAGCTGGGCGTGCTGTTTGAGTTTCTGCGGAGTGACGCGGCGTTGCGGGAGAACACGCTGGTGCTGTTGTGTTCGGACAATGGGGCGGAGCCGGGGGCTGGGAGTGGCGGACCGCTGAGGGGGTGCAAGGGATCGTTGTACGAGGGCGGGATTCGGTCACCGCTGGTGGTGTGGGGGCCGGGGTTGATGGGGCGGGAGCGAGTGGGATTTCACAATGATCGGGCGGTGCTGGCGGCCATGGATGTGGTGCCGTCGCTGCTTCGATTGTCCGGGGTGGCGGTGCCGGAGGGCGTGAAGTTTGACGGAGTGGATGCGTCGGATGTATTGCTAGGGAAGGCCGAGGCGGTGAAGCGGGATGGCGTGATCTGCTGGCGGCGCCCGCCGGACCGGGCGGTGATCAAGGCGCTGTCGGAGGATCCGCTGCCTGACATTGCGGTGCGGGATGGGGAGTGGAAGCTGCTGAGTGCGGAGGACGGCGGGAAGGCCGAGCTTTATCGGGTGCGGGAGGATCCGGGGGAGGCGAAGAATCTGGCGGCTGACAATCCGGACGTGGTGGCGCGGTTGATGAAAGCGGCGCGGGAGTGGCTGGCGACGTTGCCGCCGGGGAGGGAGGATCGGGCCGGGGAGTGATTCAGCGTTTGTTGCCGGGGATGACGGCGACGGGGGTGCCGCGGTGGATCCATTCGTAGAAGCATCGGGCTGGGTTGGGGCCGGTGAGGGGGACGCGGATGCAGCCGTGGGAGGCTGGGTAGGCTGGGACGGAGGAGAAGCCGTGGATGAAGATGTGGCCGTTGATCTGGACGCTCCATGGCAT
>JAIXPK010000144.1 GCA_027486335.1 Verrucomicrobiaceae bacterium
ATTGGTCAAAGCAGAACGACCTGGAGAGATGGCTGAGTGGTCGAAAGCAACGCTTTGCTAAAGCGTCGTATGGGTTAAACCGTACCGAGGGTTCGAATCCCTCTCTCTCCGCCAATTTTCTGGCGAATAGGTGGGTGGAATGTGAATGAATCCGGGTGGGGGAATGTAGGCAGGAGGATGCGTTGCCGCGAATTCATGAAGGCAGGGGAATGGGTGGGGGGTGAAAGAGTGTGAGGAAAAGAGGTTGACTGTGTTGTGGCTGGGCATTATGAAACGCCTGTTTATAAACACTTGTTTCGAATGGAAAGAAAGCGCAGAGATGGAGGTGGGGCTGTTCTGAGGGAACGGGATCCGGAGGCGCGTCGGGAGCGGTTGCTGGAGGCGGCTGGGGGAGTATTTGCGGAGACTGGGTATGCTGGTGGGAGTGTGCGGGAGATTGCGCGGGCGGCGCGGGTGAATGTGGCGTCGGTGAATTATTATTTCGGGAGCAAGGAAGGGCTTTATCGGGAGGTGTTGTTGCGGGCGCATCGGCAGGTGATGGAGGCCGAGGCGGAGCCTGAGGGGGGTGGGGATGCGCGGGAGGCGTTGCGCGGGTGGGTGGGGTACTGCCTGCGATTTGTGTTATTGAGGCGGGCGACGCATCCGGTGCTGGGGCGGCTGATGGCGCATGAGATGAGACAGCCGACGGTGGCGTTGTCGGAGCTGGTGTCGCTGGTGATCCGGCCGAAGTTCGAGCAGTTGGCTGGGGTGGTGGCGGCGGTGGCTGGTGGGGGGATGGGACGTGAGGCGAGCGAGCTGGCGGCGCATCAGATTGTGGGGATGTGTGTGCATTTTGACCACAGCCGTGAGGTGGTGGAGCGATTGGGGTATCGGGTGCCGAGTGGGGAGGCGGAGATTGCGGCGTTGGCGGAGAGTGTGGCGGAGATGGCGCTGAGCGGGCTGGCGGGGATGGTGCGGAGCGGGAAGGGACTGGAGAAACGGATTTCCAAATGAAACTGAAACCGAGAATTGTATTGCTAGGATTGATGGTGAGTGGCGTGGTGGCGTGCCGGAAGGCAGAGGTGCGTGCGGTTGGGGAGGTGAAGCGGGAGGAAGTGGTGAGGGGCGGGGTGGTGGTGGCCGGGGAGCGGGAGTTTCCGAGATTTCTGAGGGTGACTGGGCAATTACGAGCGGAGACGGATGCGGTGGTGGCGGCGGATGCGGTGGGTCGGGTGGTGTCGGTGGCGGTGGAGCGCGGGTCGGTGGTGGCGGCTGGGGCGGTGCTGGCGAGACTGGATACGAGGCAGGCGGTGCTGGCGCTGGCGGAGGCGGAGGCGGCGGTGGAGTTGGCGCGAGCGAAGCTGGCATTGGCGAAGAACGAGCAGGAGAGAAACCGGCCGCTGGCGGAGAAGCGGGCGGTGGCGGAGTCGGACTATCAGAAACTGGTGACGGATGTGGCGGGTCGGGCGGCGGATGTGGCGTCGGCGGAGGCGCGGCGGGATCTGGCTAGGAAGGTGGTTGAGGATGGGGAGATTCGGACGGTGGCGGCTGGGGTGGTGGCGGAGCGGATGGTGGAGCCTGGGGAGTATGTGCAGGCGACTTCGGCGGTGGCGCGGGTGGTGGATCTGACGCGATTGAGGTTAGTGCTGAACGTGCCGGAGACGGAAGTGGCGGGGTTGGTGGTGGGGCAGAAAGTGGAGTTCACGACTCCGGCGCATGCGGGTCGGGTGTTTGCGGGGGAATTGAAGTATCTGGGGGCGGCGATGCGGGAGACGACGCGGGATCTGGTGGTGGAGGCGGCGGTGGCGAATGGGGACGGGGCGTTGCGGCCGGGATTTTTCTGTGAGGCGAGGATTCGGGTGGGTGATGAGAAGGCGGTGGCGGTGGCGGCGGAGGCGGTGAGGGTTGAAGGAACGCGGCGGCGGGTTTTTGTGGTGACGGCGGAGCGGGGGTTGGAGGAGCGGTTAGTGGAGACTGGGGAGGAGCGGGACGGGTTTGCGGAGATCCGGCGGGGGGTGGTGGGAGGGGAGCGCGTGCTGGCGAAGCCGGGAGCGGATGCGGCGGACGGCGTGCGGTTTGAGGAATCGAAGTGAACATCAGCGAGACACGGATATGCAATGGTTAGCTGCGATTTCAGTGAGACGCCCGGTTTTTGCGAGCGTGATCATCCTTGTGTTTGTGGTGGTGGGGGTGCTGGGGTACAGCCGGTTGCCGGTGGATCGGTTTCCGAAGATTGAGTTTCCGACGGTGAGTGTGGTGACGAGACAGGACGGGGCGACGCCGAAGGAGATTGAGTCGGAGATTACGGATCGGATTGAAGAAGCGGTGAATACGGTGGCGGGGATTGATGAATTGAGGTCGATCTCGAGTGATGGGATATCGCAGGTGCTGGTGTCGTTTGTGCTGGAGAAGGACATTGATGTGGCGGCGCAGGAAGTGCGTGACCGGATTGCGCGGATTATACCGGAGCTGCCGGAGGGGGTGGATGCGCCGATCATTGAGAAGCTGGATCCTGATGCGGCACCGGTGCTGAATCTGGCGCTGGTGGCGGAGAAGCCGGTGCGGGAGATTACGGAGTTTGCGGACAAAGTGCTGAGGCGGCAGCTGGAGAGCGTGCCGGGGGTGGGGCAGATCACGCTGTTAGGCGGGAGACTGAGGCAGATCAACGTGTGGCTGGATCCGATGCGGCTGCGGGGTTATGAGCTGACGGCGGCGGATGTGCAGCGGGCGATGCGTGCGCAGAACGTGCAGATTCCTGCGGGGACGGTGAAGACTGGGGCTACGGAGGCGGGGTTCCGGGTGCTGGGGAAGGCGCGGAGCCTTGATGAGCTGGGGCAGCTGGTGGTGCGGGAGACTAAGGGTGGGCTGGTGCGGTTGCGGGATGTGGCGCGGGTGGAGGATGGGGCGGAAGAGCAGAGGACGGCGGCGCGGAACAACGGCGTGCCGTCGGTGGTGCTGTCGATTCGGAAGCAGAGCGGGACGAACACGGTGGAGGTGGTGGATGCGGTCAATGAGAAGTTAGAAGAGATCCGGGGTCGATTGCCGTCGGGTTTTGCGGTGGAGGTGGTGCGGGACACCTCGAAGGTGATTCGGACGAGTGTGGATGCGGTGAAGGAGCACCTTGTGCTGGGGGCGTTGTTTGCGGCGGTGGTGGTTCTGGTGTTTCTGGGGAACTCGCGGGCGACGATTATTTCGGCGCTGGCGATTCCGACATCGATCATCGCGGCGTTCGGGGTGATGTGGGCGGAGGGAGTGACACTGAATGTGATCAGTCTGGTGGCATTGGCGCTGGCGGTGGGGATTGTGATCGATGATGCGATCATTGTGGTGGAGAACATTTTCCGGCACATGGAGGACAAGGGCGAGGATTCGTTTACGGCGTCGATTGAGGGGCCGAAGGAGATCGGGCTGGCGGTGATGGCGACGACCCTGTCGCTGCTGGCGGTGTTTGTGCCGGTGGCGTTTCTGGGAGGGATTGTGGGGAGGTTTCTGAAGAGCTTCGGGCTGACGATGGCGTTTGCGATTGCTGTGTCCTTGCTAGTGAGTTTCACGCTGACGCCGGCGCTGGCGGCGCGGATGTTCCGGAACGGGCATGGGACGAAGTTTGACCGTTGGCTGGAGAAGCTGGTGAACGTGTTTTACCGGCCGGTGGAGCGCGGGTACATGGTGCTGCTGCGGTTTGCGATGCGGTATCGCTGGGTGGTGGTGCTGGCGTGTGTGGGGATCCTGGCGGCGGTGCCATTGCTGGTGAAGACCGTGCAGAAGAGCTTTCTGCCGCCGGTGGAGGAGGCGGAGTTTGTGGTGAATATCCGGACTCCGGAGGGGACGAGTCTGGCGGCGACCGAGCTGCTGACCGAGCGGCTGGCGCGGGAAGTTAGGGGGATTGCGGGGGTGGAGGGGACCCTGCTGACGATTGGGGACAACGATCAGAGGACGCCTAATCTGGCGGGGATCTTTGTGAGATTGAGTGATCCGGCGGGGCGAGAGGATCAGCAGACGATCATGGACCGGGTGAGACAGGAGATTGTGCCGAGGTTTCCGAAGGATTGGCGGATCAGCGTGCTGGCGGTGCCGCCGTTCAACACCGGGCAGTCGAGTGCGAACGTGCAGTATTTCATTGCGGGGCCAGATCTGGATGTCCTGACAAAGGCGACGGAGACGGTGATGAAGGAAGCGGCGGCGATTCCGGGGATTCGGGATCTGGATTCGACCCTGATTCCGGGGAGGCCTGAGATCACGGGGATGGTGGATCGGAGCAAGGCTGGGGAGATGGGAGCGAGCATGGCGGATATCTCGGGGACCCTGAGGTTGCTAGTGGGAGGGGTGGATGTGTCGACGTATGATGATGGCGGCGAGCAGTATGACATTCATCTGCAGGCGGAGGAGCGGTATCGGAACAGCCGGGAAGTGCTGGGGATACTGACGGTTCCGTCGGTGAAGGCCGGGCCGGTGGCGGTGGGGAATCTGCTGACACTGGAGGGGACGGACAGCCCTGCGGAGATTAACCGATTGAATCGGCGGCGGCAGGTGACGATCACGGCGAACAATGCGCCCGGGGTGGGGGAGACGGCGGTGCTGGAGGGGATCGAGGCGGCGGTGAGGAAGACGGGATTGCCGGGGGCGTATGCGAGCGGGAGTGCGGGGCGGTCGAAGGAGATGGCGAAGGCTGGGAAGGCGTTTGCGGTGGCGTTTCTGATGGCGTTTATCTTCATGTACCTGATTCTGGCGGCGCAGTTTGAGAGCTGGGTGCATCCGTTTACGATTCTGCTGGCGCTGCCGCTGACCCTGCCGTTTGCGCTGCTGTCGCTGATCATCTTCCAGCAGTCGGTGAATATCTTCTCGATGCTAGGGATCCTTGTGCTGTTCGGGATGGTGAAGAAGAACGGGATTCTGCAGATTGACCATACGAATCAATTGAGGGAGAAGGGGATGGAGCGGGATGCGGCGATCCTGACGGCGAATCGGGAGCGATTGCGGCCGATTCTGATGACGACGCTGGCGTTTGTGGCGGGGATGGTGCCGATGATGCTCGCGACTGGGGTGGGGGCGGCGTACAACAATGCGACGGCTGGGGTGATATTGGGTGGGCAGGCGTTGTCGCTGCTGCTGACCCTGCTGGCGACCCCGGTGATTTACTCCCTGTTTGATGACGTGATTCATTGGAGGGCGCGGCGTCGGGAGAGGCGGGAGCGGGCGGCGGGAGTGGCGAAGTGAGTATTAACGAAGAGAACCGATGAAGCGAATCTATCTGATGCTAGGAACTGCGGTGCTGGTGAGCGGGTGCACGGTGGGGCCGGACTATGTGAAGCCGGACACGGCTGGGGTGGTGCCGGCGGCGTGGCGGTGGCAGACGGCTGAGCCGCGCGATGCGGAGCCGCGGGGGGAATGGTGGCGTGTGTTCCGGGATGGCGAGCTGGACCGGTTAGAGGAACTGGCGGTGGCGGGGAGTCCGAGTCTGGCGGCGGCGGCGGCGCGGGTGGATCAGGCAAGGGCGGGGGCGAGGATCCGGATGGCGGAGTGGGTGCCGGAGGTTAGGTCGCGTGCGGGCGGGCAGCGGGAGCAGACGTCCGGGAATCTTCCGACGCCGGTGCCGGTGCAGATACCGGCGGCGAGGATTGACAGTTTCAGCACGGGACTGGATTTGAGTTATGAGATTGATCTGTGGGGGAAGGTGAGGCGGGAAGTGGAGAGTGCGCGGGCGACGGCGGATGCGGCGTCGGCGAGTTATCATGGGGCGATGCTGACCCTGACGGGGGATGTGGCGGCGCAGTATTTTATTGTGAGGGCGTCGGATGCGGAGTTGGATTCGCTGCGGCGGACAATTGCGTTGCGGGAGCAATGGACGGGATTGCTGGAGGAGAAGTTCAAGGCTGGGGTGGTGGCGGAGACGGATTATGCGAGGGCGCGCGGGGAGGTGGCGAATGCGAAGGCGCAGCTGGCAGAGGTGAAGCGGCAGCGGCAGGAGGCGAGCGATACCCTAGCGTTGCTGTGCGGGGTGGCGGCGGGAGGGTTTGCAGTGCCGGAGCGGTCGATCGGGGACAAAGCGCCGCCGTTGATTCCTGCGGGATTGCCGGCGTCGGTGCTGGAGCGACGGCCGGATGTGGCGGCGGCGGAGCGAACGGTGGCGGCGAGGAATGCGGAGATCGGGGTGGCGAAGGCGGCGGCGTTTCCGTCGGTTAGGCTGACGGGGAGCAGCGGGTATCTGAGCAAAGATGTGGATAGCCTGCTGAGTGCGGATTCGCAGGTGTGGAGCATCGGGCCGTCGGTGAGCCTGCCGTTTACCGGGTGGGCGATGATCCGGTTCAAGGTGGAGGCGCAGGTGGCGGCGCGGGAGGAAGCGGTGGCGCAGTACCGACAGGCGGTGCTGACGGCGATTCGGGATGTGGAGTCGGGATTGGCGCAGGTGAGGTATTTGGGGGAGCAGGCCGAGGCGGTGGCGGAGGCGGTGGAGGCGTCGGGGAAGGCGACGGAGTTGATTCGGGCGTCGTACGAGCGCGGGGCGGTGAGTTATCTGGATCTGCTGGATGCGGAGCGGACGCGATTGCAGAGTGAGCTGGCGTCGGCGCGGGTGGCGGCGCAGCGTTATCTGGCGACGGTCAGGCTGATCAAGGCGCTGGGTGGGGCGTGGTGAGGATCAGAGATTGACCCACGAGTGTTTTTCGTGACTGCGGAGGACGGCTTCGCAGAGACGGACCTCGTCGTGGCCGTCGGTGGCGGTGGCGAAGAGGATGGGGGAGGTGCCGTTTGAGGCGATGTGCTGATAGACTGCGCGGTAGTGCATTTTGTGGCTGTCGCTGAAGCCTTCGGCGTGACCGCCTGGGTAGTCGGTGAAGCCGGCGACGTCGTCGGAGAAGCCCGGGGTGCCGCGCTGGAGGATCTGGTTAGGTTCGTCGCGGCGGCCGACGTGGATTTCGTTGGGTTGCTGGAGGTCCCAGCGGACACTGCCTTGGGTGCCGTAGATGCCGATGGCGAGACTGCATTTCCAGCCGGCGGCGACCTGGGAGATGGCGGCGTTGGCGTGGACATTGGAGGCGAAGCCGTGCGGGGCGTCGGCGAACTGGAGGAGGACGCTGGCGAAGTCTTCGGTGTCGACCGGATAGGGTGTCATGGTGGCTGGGTCGGCGGCGGCGAAGGTTTTGACTTCGCCGGTGGGGCGGAGACGGGTTTTGTGGAAGGTTTCGAGGGAGGCGAAGACGCGTGAGGGTTTGGATCCGAGGATGAAGGAGACGGCGTCGACCCAATGGGTGCCGATGTCGCCGACGGCGCGGAGTTTACCGCCTTCGCTGGCGAGGAGACGCCAGTTGTAGTCGGATTCCTTGAGGAGCCAGTCCTGGAAGAAGTGGCCCTGGACGTGGATGATGCGGCCGAGGTCGCCGCGCTGGACCATGGCGCGCATCTGGAGGACGGCTGGGAAGAAGCGGCACATGTAATTGACGGCGAAGACCCGGTTGGAGGCGGCGGCGGCTTTGACGACCTTGGCGGTGTCGCGGCTGTTCATGCCGAGGGGTTTTTCGCAGATGACGTGTTTACCGGCTTTGAGGGCGGCGATGGATTGTTCGACGTGCTGGTTGTTAGGAGAGGTGATGTGGACGACGTCGACGTCGGGGCAGGCGATGAGGGCCTTGTAGTCGTAGTCGCCGAAGACGTGGGGGATGCCCCATTGGGAGGCGGTGGCGGCGGCGCTGGCGGAGGAACCGCAGACGGCGGTGACCTGGATGCCGAGGCGTTTGAGGGCTTCGATATGGACTGGGCCGATGAAGCCGGTGCCGATGACACCGGCGCGGAGATGGGCGAGGGAGGGGCGCATGGGGGATGTGTAGGAGGGGAGGGCGTGGGGTGGAAGGCGAAATCGTGTGGGGATGGCGGGATGATGTGTGTGCTTGCCGGGTTGAGGGGAGCGGGCATGATCGGGGGCATGAGATTCCGGGTTACAGCGTTGTGTTTTGCGATGGGGGCGGTGGCGTGGGCGGATGATGGGAAGGCGGGGAAGGTTGGTGAGCCGGTGGTGATTGATGATGAGCGGCTGATGGAGGCGTTTGATGCGGCGATGCTGCGGTCGGCGCGGTCGGGTAAGGCGGTGCCGTGGAAGAAGCTGAGGGGAGGCGAGGAGAAGCGGAAGTGCCGGGTGAAGCCGGTTGCGGTGGCGGAGAAGGCGGCGGCGGTGCCTGGGGAACTGTATCGGGCTGGGGAGCCGTCGGTGCTGATGATTACGTCGGCGTGGAAGAACGAGGCGGGGGAGTGGGAATGCGGGGAACCCGCGACGGCGTGGGTGCTGCAGGATGACGGGTTGCTGGTGACGAACGAGCATGTGTTTTCGGGTGGGGAGGACGATGAGGTGTTCGGGGTGATGACGCGTGGGGGGGATTTTTATCCGGTGACGGAGGTGGTGGCGGCGGATGCGACGCTGGATGTGGCGGTGTTCCGGGTTCCGGCGAAGGGATTGCGGGCTCTGCCGCTGGTGGCGGATGAGCCGGTGGGGAACCGGATAGCGGTGATCAGCCATCCGGACCGGCAGTTCTATACATTCAGTCAGGGAACGATCACGAGGTACACGATGCAGCGTGCGGATGAGGGGAAGGAGGCGGTGCCGTTCATGTGTGTGTCGGCGGATTTTGCGAGGGGGTCGAGCGGCGGGCCGGTATTGAATGAACGCGGGGCGGTGGTGGGGATGGTGTGCAGCACGATGACGACGTATTACGGGAGGAAGGATGAAGATCCTGACGACGATGTGCAGATGGTGGTGAAGTTCTGCATTCCGGCGCGGTCGATTCTGTCGCTGGTGGAGCTGGTGCCTGCGGAGGCGGAGGGGAAACGTTGAGCGGGAGGGACGAAACTGGAGCGAGCCATGGGCGAGAAAGCAGCCAGAGAGACGACAGGGGCGTGGGTGCCGCGGGTGTTTTTTGCGGTGATGGTGGCGGCGCTGGTGGTACTGGTGGCGATGGAGGCGCGGAATGCGGTGAGGAAGCCGTCGTTGTCGGTGCTGAACGGGCCTGGGGGGATGCGGGTGCATGTATATGCGTGCAGCGGGCCGGGCGGGCGGGACGTGTGGCTGCTGGCGGAGCCGAATGGATTGCTAGGGAAGCCGGTCTGTTTCCAGCATATTCTGGCGGGGTCGAAGTATGATAGGACGGGGACGCTTTACTGGAGTGCGGACGGGTTGCTGCTGGCGGCGGCGGAGCGGCAGGCTTCCGGGGTGGATGGGCCGGGGGCACCGCTGTGGATTTACGAGATGCGGAGCGGGGCGTTGCGGTGGCGGCAGTTGCCGGAGCGGCCGTGCGGGATTGAGGGGGAGTTGTGCGATACGCCGAGCCTTGTGAGGCTGCTGGAGGCGCATGGCGGGCGCGGGTCGGTGGCGATGGCGGTGGATGATTTCGGGGAGTACCGTGGCGGGTTGCGGGCGTGGCAACTGGCGCGGTGGGAGAACGTGCTGCCGCGGGTTCCGGCGGCGCGGTGAGGTCCGGGGATGGGGCGAGGAATTCGCGGGACAACCGGAGATGGATCCGGCAGACTGGGCGTCGAAATTTCCCCCTGATTTCCTATGCGTTGCGATCCCCTGAGTTTAGTTGTGCGGCTGGTGCTGATGCTGGCGGCGGTGCCTGCGGTGCGGGCGGGAGTCGATTCTGTGGTGACGTTCAATGAAGTGCATTACAATCCGGGGTTGGGGCAGACGACGGGCGAGTGGATTGAGTTGAAGAATCAGAATTCGGTGGATGTGGACTTGTCAGGATGGCGGCTGGATGGCGGGGTGGACTATGTATTTCCGGCGGGGACGGTGATTCGGGCGGGGAAGTATCTGGTGGTGGCGGCGGATCCTGCGGCGATGGCGGCGGCTGGGGTGGCGGGGGTGATGGGGCCGTTTGCCAATGCGCTGGCGAATGATGGCGAGCGGGTGACGCTGAAGAACAACAACGGGCGGAGGATGGATGAGGTGGAGTACAACGACCGGCAGCCGTGGCCGGTGGCGGCGGACGGGACGGGGGCGACGCTAGCGAAGATGGATGAGTTGAAGAACAGTGAACTGCCGGAGATGTGGCGGGCGAGTTTTGAGGTGGGGGGGACGCCGGGGCAGTATAACTTCACGGAGCCTGACAATGGGGGGACGACGCAGGCGGCGGGAGTGCCGGGGGCATTGCGGCGGTATTACCGGTTTGAGGGGAGTGTGGCGGATGCGTCGGGAAGCGGGGTGAATGGGACGGCGGTGGGCGGGCCGACGTACGGGGCGTTGTTTCCGCCGATTGTGGGCAGCGGGCAGACGATGGATCTGAACGGGACATCGCAGTATGTGAACATGTCGGACACGGTGCATCCGACGGCGTATACGATTACGGCGTGGGTTAGGCCGGATACGATTCGTGCGCAATCGATCGTGGTGCGGACTGATGCGAGCGGGCCGACGGCGGCGTGGTCGCACCAGATGCGGATGACATCGACGGGGCGGTTTGAGCATTATACTTTTGACGGCGGGTCGAAGTCAGTGGTGGGGACGACGGTGGCGGTGGCTGGGCAATGGTATCATGTGGCGATTGTGGCGAGGAACGGAGGGGAGATGCGGTTGTATGTGAACGGGGTTCAGGAGGGCGTGACGCTGGGGGTGGCGGCATTGTGGACGGGCGGGACGCGGTGGATGATAGGATCGAACGCGAGCGGGATGAATTATTATGACGGACGGGTGGATGAAGTGGCGATGTGGCATGGGGCGATGGATGCGACGCAGGTGGGGCATATTGCGACTGGTTACCGGCAGCCTGGGGATGCGGCGCTGACGAATCTGGCGCTTGGGAGGGCGGTGATCGGGGGGAGCGGGGCGTATCCTGATCTGCCGTTCAATGGGACGGCGGGACTGAATGATTTTTCGGCGGCGAATGTGACCGACGGGTCGGCGGGAGATGTGTTTGGATCGACGTATTGGTTAGGAAGGGACGGGGTGACTGCGGAGAATTTTGTGCTGGATCTGGGGAATTCTGTGGCGATCACGGAGGTGCTGCTGAGGAACACGCACAATGGGGCGTCGAACGACCGTGGGACGGGTGGGTTCCGGTTGCTGGCGGCGGGGGCGGTGGATGCGGCGAACCGGCCGGTGGATCCTGTGCTGGTGCTGACGGGGACTCTGGGGGCGCGGACGGTGGCGGCTCCGTTGCCGCCGAGTTCGCCGATACCCGGGGAAGTGTTTCGTGAGGCGAACGGGCTGACTCCGGTGACGGCCAGGTATCTGGTGTTTGAGACGACCTCGTCGGTTTACAGTGGGAATGTGGGATTGAATGAGATAGAGGTGTACGGGACGGCGCTGGCGGGTGGCGGGGGCGGCGGGCGTGCAACGGCACCGGCGCTGGTGATCAATGAGGTTTCGAGTCTTGATCCTGAGAAGTGGTGGGTGGAGTTGCACAACTGGGGTGGGACGGCGTTGGATTTGACAGGGTATGTGCTGGCTGCGGGAGGTGGGGCGACGTGGACATTTCCGGTGACGACGGTGGCGGCGGGTGGTTATGTGGTAGTGGGGGAAGTGCAGAGCGGGTGGCGGCCGTTGGATGGGGACCGGGTGGTGCTTTACGGGCCGCAGAGGAGGACGGTGATTGATGCGGTGGTGCAGAAGAAGCAGAAGCACCAATTGAGGCGGCCGGCGGTGGGTGGCGGGGTGCCTGGGGAGTTTCTGGCGGCGGTGGCACCGACGGATGTGACGCCCGGGGCGGCGAATGCGGTGACGCTGGAGACGGCGGTGGTGATCAACGAGATCATGTATCACCGGAGGCCGCAGTTTCTGCCATTTGTGGAGAATCCGGAGGAATGGATTGAGCTGTATAACAAATCGGGTGTGCCGGTGGATGTGAGTGGCTGGAGTTTTGATGAGGCGATCGGGTTCACCTTTCCTGCGGGGACGGTGATCGGGCCGGGGGCGTATCTTTGTGTAGCGAATGACGTGGTGGGGTTTGCGGCGGCGCATCCGGGGGTGCCGGTGGCGGGACCGTTTTCGGGTGGGTTGAGCAATCGGGGCGAGCGCGTGCTGCTGCGGGATGCGTCAGGGAATGAGGTGGACCGGGTGTTTTACCGGGACAAGGAGCCGTGGCCGATCTACACGGACGGATTGGGATCGAGTCTGGAGCTCAGGAATCCGGAGGCGGACAATGCGGTGCCAGAGAGCTGGGGTGCGAGTGACGAGGCGGGGCGTTCGCAGTGGCGGACGTACAGTTATACGGCGACGGCGATCACGCCGATTTATTCGCCGACGATTACGACGAGCGGGACGACGGCGTTTCATGAGTTGAGGATGGGGTTGCTGGAGGAAGGGGAGGTGCTGGTGGATGATGTGTCGGTGCGGGAGATCACGACGGCGCCGAATACGGAGCTGATTCAGAACGGGACCTTTACTGGGGCGCTGCGGCCGTTCTGGCGGGTGTTAGGGAATCATGAGACCTCGGCGGTGGTGGATGATGGAGGGAATGCGGTGCTGGCGGTGAGGTCGAGCGGGCCGTTGCTGTACATGCACAACCTGCTGGAGACGACGTTCAAGAATGGGACGGCGATTGTGCCGGTGGTGAATGGGCGGCAGTATACGGTATCGCTGCGGGCGAAGTGGCTGCGGGGTTGTCCGTGGCTGCACACGGAGTTCTATTATAACAAAGTGACGAAGTCGCTGCTGCTGGACTTGCCAGCGGAGAGCGGGACGCCGGGGGCGAGGAATTCGGTTTATGTGGCGAATGCGGGTCCGACGTTCAGTGGTCAGCGGCATGCGCCGGTGGTGCCGGAGGCTGGGAAGCCGGTGACGGTGACGGCTCGGGTGAGTGATGTGGACGGGGTGTCCGGGGTGGTGCTGCGGTATAGTGTGAATGGGGCGGCGACGTTCACGGCGGTGGCGATGACGGCAGATGGGGCGGGCGAGTACAGTGGGGTGATTCCCGGGCAGGCGGCGGGCGCGGTGATTCAGTTTTTCATGGAGGCGACGGACGGGGCGGCGGTGCCGGCGATGGCGCTGTGGCCGGCCGCGGGGAGGGATTCGAGGGCATTGATCAAAGTGAACGAGGGCGGGGCGGTGACGTCGAAGCAGAACCTGCGGATCATCACGACGGCGGCGGATGCGACGGAACTGGCTAGTCAGGTGAACATGATGAGCAACCGGCGGCGCGGGTGCACGATGGTGCACAACGAGCGGGAGATCTTCTATGACGGGAAGATCCGTCTGAGGGGGAGCATGTACAGCCGGAGCAATTCGGCGTTCGCGGGGGAGAGCCTGACATTTCCAGCGGACCGGTTGTTCCGAGGGACGCAGCGGACGGTTTCGGTGCGGCGGTCGGGGATGAATGAGATTGTGGTGAAGCATGCGATCAACCGTGCGGGGGGATTGCCTGACAATTACAATGACGTGATCAACATCATCAGTTTCCGGAGTGATATCGTGGGTCCGGCACGGATGGAGATGGAGCGGTTCAGCAACAGCTGGCTGGACGAGTTTTATCCGGAGGGGTCGGACGGGACCCTGTTCAAGCTGGAGGGGATTCGGGTGCCGACGCAGACGTTTGCGAACGGGACGATCGCGGCTGGGAATGCGGAGGGGATCAAGAACCTGACGACGTCGGGGATGGGTTGGGTGGTGCAACTGGATCTGGCGGATCTGGGGACGGATGGCGGGCAGTACCGGCACGGGTTCCGGTGGCTGAACAATTTTTCGCGGAACGAGAATGGACGGTTTGTGGAGTTGTGCCGGACGATGAGCCTACCGGTGGGGACGACGGCGCAGGGGCAGGCGTTCGAGGATGCAGTGGAGCCGCTGATGGACGTGGATGAATGGATGCGGACGTTTGCGATGATGTCGCTGTTCGGGATTGGCGACGTCTATTCGCAGCCGCCGGGGACGGTTTCGAACATCAGCAATCCGCATAACATCAATTTCTACATGCCGCCGGTGGCGGGAGGGAAGGTGGCGGTGATTCCGTGGGATTGGAACGCGGTTTTTGCGCTAGGAGCGACGGCGCCGCTGACGGGGGACAAGAACATTCAGAAAGTGATCAACCGGCCGAGGTTCCGGAGGTTGTTTCTGGGGCATCTGAAGAATCTGATCGATACGTCATTCAATGCGACGTACATGGGGCCCTGGCTGGCGCATTATTCGGAGGCGACGGGTGAGGGGTATACTGGGTACACGACGAACATCACGAGCCGGAACAACTATGTGCTGAGCCAGATCAATGCGCAGATTGCGCCGGTGGTGTTTGCGGTGACGACGAACGGAGGAGCGGATTTCGAGGTGGGTGCGGCGTCGGTGGTGCTGGAGGGTGATGGTTGGGTGGATGTGCGGGAGATCCGGGTGAATGGGTCGCCGGAGAGCCTGCCGGTGAGGTGGACGGATAACAATTCGTGGCGGGTGACGGTTCCGCTGGGGGCCGGGGCGAATCAATTGACGCTGACGGCGTATGACGGGCGTGGGCTGGTGGTGGGGAGCGATGTGATCACGGTGACGAACACGGTGCCGGTGGTACAGGCGGATGCGGGGAA
>JAIXPK010000207.1 GCA_027486335.1 Verrucomicrobiaceae bacterium
GGCCGGATCCCGCGCGCAAAACACTGGTCAAAGGTCCCGTCAAACAGCGGATCGCAGCAGAACGGACTGAACTGCACCTGGTTCGTCACCAGCGGCCGCTCCACCCGCGCACTCAACGCATCAAACTGCGTCACCGTGTAATTCGACACCCCCACCGCCCGCACCTTCCCCGACGCCACCAGCCGGTTCAACCCAGCCGCCGTCTCGTCAGGATGCGTGAACCAGTCCGGCCGGTGCACCAGAAACAAATCTATCGTCTCCACCCCCAGAAACCTCAGCGACTTCTCCGCACTCCGCACCAACCGGTCCGCCGTCGTATTGTAAAACGCCGTCTTCCTGTCCGGATGAAACCCGCACGGCACATAAATCCCCGCCTTCGTCACAATCTCCATCCGCGACCTCACCCCAGCATCCAGCGCCAGCGCCGCCCCCACCAGTTCCTCCACACGATACCCTCCATAAATCTCCGCCGTGTCGATCGTCGTGATCCCCAGATCCAGACACGTCTTCAGCAGCCTTAGCAATCCCTCCGGCGTCCCCGCCTCCGCATCATTCAACAACCGCCACGTCCCGAAGGCCATCGCAGAAAACTCAGGGGCCTCAGCGGCCAGTCGCACTCGTTGCATAATTGATTCCTTTCATAATTCCTTTCCTTCCCATCATCCCACACGACCACCCGGCCGCGCCAGCGCCTTCGTCCCGGATCGCAAATGAATCAATAGCGCCGGCCACACCGGATGCCCGGACCGCACCACCCGCACCCCATCCCCAGCTCGCCACCGCAAGGTCGCACTCTGCCCCGCAGGCTGCACCACCCACCTCGTCCCATCCGTCAGATCCAGCCGCCCATCCGGAAACTGCCCGCGCATCGCTACCCCGCCCGCTCCCAACCCAACCACCCCCGGCATCGGCACCACCACACCCTGACACGCACTCAGCACCATCGCCACTAACCCTATCATCATCGCCGCTCTCATAACACCCTCAGATCGTCATCGCACTGTATCCCCCGTCCACCACCAGCTCCGCCCCGGTAATGAACGCCCCCGCCGTCCCCGACGCCAGCAGCAGGGTCGCTCCCGCCAGCTCCTCCGCACCCCCAAACCGCCCCATCGGCGTATGCCTCAAAATCCCCGCCACCCGCTCCGGATTCAGCACTTTCCGGTTCTGCTCCGCCGGAAAAAATCCCGGCACCAGCGTGTTCACCCGAATCCCATTCGGTGCCCACTCCCGCGCCAGATTCCGGCTCAGATTGTGCACCGCCGCCTTCGTCATCGAATACGTGAACACCCGACTCAGCGGAATCAGCCCGCTCATGCTCCCCACATTGATCACCGACGCCGCAATCCCGCTCTCCACGAAGTACTTCCCGAACACCTGACACGCCGTAAACACCGCCGTCGTGTTGATCCGGAACAACCGCTCGTACTCCTCATCCGTTATCTCGAAAAACGGCGTCGGCGAATTCGCCCCCGCACCGTTTACCAGAATATCCACACGCCCACGCGACGCCAGCGCCCCAGCCAGCAATCCCTCCAGACTCCCCCGCTCCGACGCCTCCACCGCCAGAAACTCTCCCGCCCCGCCCGCCTCACGAATCACCCCCAGCCGCACCGCCGCCTTCTCCTCGCTCCGCCCCGCCAGAATCACATACGCCCCAGCCCCCGCCAAAGCCTCCGCCATCGCCCCGCACAACTCCCCCGTCCCGCCTATCACTACGGCAGTCTTTCCTGACAAATCAAAAAGTTGCGCTGGCGTCATCATCCCGCAGTCAAGCCCAACGCCGCCACCACACGCAAACGGGAATTCCCATCTCCCCCCACCCCCTCCTTCCGCGGCTTTTTATAAATTCCACCCCCGCGGCTTGACGTCCGCCGCCCCATCCACCAGCCTCTCTCCCCATACCTCACCGGCCGCCCACCAGCTCCCTCCCTTTCTTTTTAAACCCACCCCGCTCCCATGAATCTCCGGGACCACCTGAAGGACATCCTGCCGGAAATCCTGCCTCCCAACCCGGCAGAAGCCATCAAAGGCACCGAACTCATCCGCCTCGTCCGCTTCCGCCTCGGCGACGAATACAGCGACGCCACCCTCCGCTACCACTTCTCGATCATGAGCTGCGACCCCAGCAGCCCCATCGCCAAAGTCGAACAAGGCCAAGGCTACTACCTCCGCAGAAACATCATCGGCGCCACCGCCAAGGTCTCCATGACCCAGGCCCGCCTCGGCATGCTCTTCGAAACAGACTCCGACGCCCTCGACCTCGCCGTCTCCCGCGAACAGAAATTCCGCGCCATCTTCGCCCGCGACCACGAAACCGCCGGCCGCTTCCCCTTCCTCTTCGAGTCCTCCTTCGCCCCCGGCGCACCCTTCGGCAATGTCTGGAAATGCCCGGACGCCGCCGTCATCGACTGGGAAAGCAGCGGCCTCGCCTCTCCCCAGGCCCGCGTCCGCCCACCCTCCCTCCGCCTCCGCGCCGCCCTCGGCCTCCCCCCCTTCTCCATCATCAGCGCTCGCCTCCGCATCGAGGTCTCCCTCGAAAGCTGCCGCGCCGACTTCTTCCAGGCCCTCAGCAACGCCCGCTGGGCCCATCGCGCCGAACTCGTCATCGCCACACCCATCGGCGACGGCGAAATCGCCGACGAACTCCGCCAGCTCGGCTCGGAATTCGGCGTCGGCGTCAGCTCCTACGGGCTCTCCCTCGACCAGCTCGACGAACTCCGCCCAGGCTACGAAATCCCTAAAATGTCCGCCCGCGAATTCGAAGCCCTCCAGGCCAGAATGCGCCCGCAACGGCTCTGCGTCCCACGCCTCCGATCCGCCGACTGGCACACCGCCGAAAACCTCCGTCTCGAAAACCCGGAATTCCGCGAGCTCTTCCAATGGGCCCGCCGCTGCCTCGACGACGGCCGCGCCTACTCCCGCGCCGAATTCGGTGCCCTCGACCCCGCCCCGGACGACCACGAAGACTGACCTCCTCACTCCCATGCGCCTCGCCCTCCTGTCGGCCCTCCTCCTCGCCGCCTGCTCCCCTAGCCCAACCCCCTCGCCAGTCGCCGCCCCAACCCCCGCCGCACCCCCAGTCCCCTTCCGCCAGCTCGGCTGGGACTCCGACCACTTCACATGGGAAGGCAAACCCTTCACCGGCACCACCACCGATCACTACAAATCAGGTGCCCTCAAATGCCGCTACGGCATCCGCAACGGCCGCTACCACGGGCTCGTCGAAGAATGGTACGAAAACGGAAACCCCAAAACCCGCACCGCCTACGAAGACGGCCGCCACGAAGGCGACAACTTCTACTGGAACTCCGACGGCTCCCTCCAGGCCCACAAAATCTGGAAAAACGACGTCCTCGTCAGCGAATCCCATCCCACTAAACCCTGACATTCCCTGACAATCCCTCCCCCTCAGCACCTCACGCGAGAATCCCCCTCACCACCCGGCTCTCCTCCACCCCCGTCAGCCGGAAATCCAATCCCTGCGTCCGGAAACTCAGCCGCTCGTGGTCAATCCCCAGCAGATGCAGCACCGTCGCATGCAGATCCCGAATGTGCACCGGATCCTCCGCCGTGTTGAAACTGAACTCATCCGTCGACCCATGCGTGTGCCCGGCCTTCACCCCGCCACCAGCCATCCACATCGTGAAACACCTCGGATGATGATCCCGCCCAGCCTCCGGACTGTCCCACTTCCCCTGCCCAGCCACCCCGCGCCCGAACTCCCCGCCCCAGATCACCAGCGTGTCCTCCAGCATCCCGCGCCGCTTCAGATCCTTGATCAGCGCCGCACTCGCCTGATCCGTATCCCGGCACCGCGCCGTGCACCACGACGTCAGTCGGCTGTGATGATCCCAGTCAGGATGAAACAGCTGAATGAACCGCACCCCCCGCTCCGCTAGCCGTCGCGCCATGATGCAGTTCGCCGCATAGCTGCCCGGACGCCGCGAATCCGGCCCGTATAACTCAAACACTTCCTCCGGTTCATCCCTCAGATCCGTTAGCTCCGGAATGCTCGTCTGCATCCGGTACGCCATCTCATACTGCCGGATCCGCGTCGCAATCTCCGGATCCCCAGTCTCCCCAAACCGCTGCCGGTTCATCTCCGCCAGCCCATCCAGCATCCCGCGCCTCACCTCCCGCGGCAATCCCTCCGGATCATTCAGATAAAGCACCGGCTCCTTCGCACTCCGCAGCTTCACCCCCTGATACCGCGACGGCAGAAACCCGCTCCCCCAGTAATGATCATACAACGGCTGATCGCTCGGCCGCTGCATCTTCGAAATCATCACCAGATAATCCGGCAGATTCCGGTTCTCACTCCCCAACCCGTAACTCAGCCACGCCCCCATGCTCGGCCGCCCCGGCAGCTGATGCCCAGTCAGAAACTTCGTCATCGCAGGCGCATGGTTGATCTCATCCGTGTGCATCGACTTGATGAAACACAACTCGTCCGCCACCCCCCGTAGATGCGGCAGCCATTCCCCGATCGTCGCCCCGCTCGCCCCGCATCGCTCGAACTTCACCCGCGCAGGCATGATCAGCTGCTTCTGATTCGCCGTCATCGTCGTCACACGCTGCCCTCTCCTAACTGAATCCGGCAGCTCAACCCCCGCCCACTTCATCAAACCAGGCTTCTCATCGAACAGCTCAAGCTGCGACGGTCCCCCGGACTGCGTCAGAAAAATCACACGCTTCGCCTTCGCCGCCACCTGCGGCAGCCCCTCCAGCCCGCCAATCCCATTCCGCACCGCCTCCCCTCCGCCCGCCCGCCCCAGCATCTCCCCTAACGCCATCGCCCCGACGGACAATCCCGTGCATCGCCCCAGAAAATACCGCCGCGTCATCGGTTCTCTTTGCTCATTCATGCGTGATCGCTTCATCAAGGTTGAACAACAGGCTCGCCACCACCGCATGCGCCGCTAACTCCGCCGCCGGCAGCCCCGGATCCGCCCGGAACTGACCACGACCCAGAAACCGCGCCGCCGCTTCCGGCTCGCCCCGATAATAAGCTAGCGCCCGATCCCGCTCCCTCTCCAGAATCCCCGTCTCCGTCCCGCTCAGCTCCCGCGAAAGCACTCGCCTCCCCATCTCCCGCAACGGCGCCTCCTTCGTCAGCGCATCCGCCGCCAGCGCCCGCGCCGCCTCAAGATAATTCTCGTCATTCAGCAGCGTCAGCGCCTGCAATGGCGTGTTCGTCCGCGGCATCCGCACTTCACACGACCGCCGCTGCGCCGCATCAAACAGAAACGTCGGCGCAACGCTCCGCCGCCAGAACGCATACAATGTCCTCCGGTACTGCGCCACCCCCTCGCTCGGCTCATACCGGAACCGCCCCATGAAATTCTCCTCCCACACGCCCTCCGGCTGATACGGCTTCACCGGCGGCCCCCCTAACACCCCATGCAGCAGCCCGGACGCCCGCAGCACCGCATCCCTCAGCATCCACGACGGCAGCCGGAACCTCGAACCCCGCGCCAGCCACCGGTTCTCAGGATCCCTCGCCAGCATCTCCTCGCTCACCCGCGAACTCTGCCGGTACGTCGAACTCGTCACCATCAGTCTCAGCAGTCGCTTCACATCCCACCCGCTCTCCACACACTCCACCGCCAGCCAGTCCAGCA
Organism: Verrucomicrobiaceae bacterium; assembly: GCA_027486335.1. Classification (GTDB taxonomy): domain Bacteria; phylum Verrucomicrobiota; class Verrucomicrobiia; order Verrucomicrobiales; family V1-33; genus V1-33. Next base: position 5,625 of record JAIXPK010000207.1, read on the forward strand.
GCTCAGGATGCAGCGGCCGCTCACCCTGCAGACCAAAATCCTCATTCGTCCTCACTAACCCCGCTCCGAAACACAGCTGCCACAGATGATTCACCAGCACCCGCGCCGTCAGCGGATGCTCCGCCGATGTCAGCCACCGCGCCAGATCCGCCCGACTCGGATCCTTCACCCCTAACGGCGCAATCGCCGCCAGCCCGCCACGCTCCACCTTCTCCCCAGGCTTGTCCCAAACCCCGCGCACCAGCACATGCGTCTCCCGCGGCTCTTTCCGCTCCGCCAGCACCATCACGTCCGCCACCTTCGCCGCCTTCGCTTCGCCCAATTGCCCCATCGCCCGATCCAGCGCCCGCTTCGCCACCTGATATGGCTCATGATCCGCTAGAAACTGCTCGAACAGCCGCCCCCTTAGCTTCCCCTCCACCACCGCCCCTGCCGCCAGTTCCTCCAGCGGCGCAGCCCCCACCCCAGCCACCGCTGGGCCCGCCTCATCCGTCGCCGCCACCCGGAATCGCCCGATGTTAGCATCCCCCAGCGTCGACCGCTGCCGCAACTCAATCACCAGTTCCTCATCCGCACCGGCCACCACCGGCTCCGCAAAACCGAAAACCGCCGTCCGCACCGTCTTCCCCGCCGCCCCCTTCGTCGTCCACCCGTTCCGCGGATCGTCGTCCAGCACGCCCTGAACGTCCCCGTACCCTCCCTTTCCAGTCGCCACCGTATCCGCCACCGCACTCTTCACCGCCACGTCACGCACCTGACTGCTCCCCCTCCGCCGCACCTGCACCTTGATATCCGTCAGGATGAACTCCCCAGTCTTCCCCCGCGAATACGCCCCCTTCGTATGCGACGCATCCGGCAGCACCTCCAGCCGTACCCCCGTCACCCGCGGCAGCCTCACCGGAGCCACCAATCGATAGTCATCCTGATTCGGATGCGCCCCCCCAGCCACCACCACCCCGTCCGCCTCCTGCCTCAGCTCCGTACCCTCGCTCGTCTCCAACGCTCCCCGCAGCACATGCCACGTCTCATACCCTCCACGCACCTGCTCACCCCGCGCCGCCAGCCACTCGCCAAACGCCCCCTCCGCCTCCGCCCGCGCCGCCTTCTCCCTCACCTTCCGCTCGTTCACCAGTCCCTCCGCCTCCCCAATCGCCCGCGCCGCAAACTCCGACTCGTAAACCAGATAGGGCTTCGCCTCCCGCCCAGCCTTGCCATCCTCGTCAATGCTGTTGAAGTACGCCATCAATCCATAGTAATCCGCCTGCGTGATCGGATCGAACTTGTGCGCATGACACTGCGTGCATCCCAGCGTCAGCCCTAGCCAGACCGCCCCCATCGTGTTCACCCGGTCCAGCGCATAATCCACCCGCGACTCCTCAGGATCTCGCCCACCCTCACCATTCGTCATGTGATTGCGGTGAAACGCCGTCGCCAGCTTCTCCTCCTGCGTCGCTCCAGGCAGCAGATCACCAGCAAACTGCTCCAGCGTGAACCGGTCAAACCTCTTGTTCTCATTGAACGCCTTCACCACCCAGTCCCGCCACGGCCAGTTCTGACGGTTCGCATCCGCCTGAAACCCATCCGTATCCGCATAACGCGCCGCATCCAGCCACCACATCGCCATCCGCTCCCCGAAATGCCCCGACCCTAACAACCGATCCACCGCCGCCTCATAACTCCCCTCCGACCCGTCAAACGCCGCCACTTCCTCCGCCGTCGGCGGCAACCCCGTCAGATCAAACGTCACCCGCCGCAGCAACGTATGCCGCTCCGCCTCCGGCGATGGCCGCATCCCATCCTCCCGCAGCCGCCACCACACCCACCCATCAATCGCACCCCTCAGCGGAAATCCCGCCGCCTTCGCTCCCTCCTCCCCCTCCCCTCCCAGCGGAGCCTCACCTCGCACCGGCCGCTCATACGCCCAATGCTTCCCCCACTCCGCTCCCTCAAGGATCCACCGCCTCAATAACTCCACTTCCTCACCCGTCAGCCGCTCCCGGTGCGACGACGGCGGCGGCATCACCTCATCCCCATCCTCACTCGTAATCCGCTCCATCAACCCGCTCAACTCCGGCTTCCCAGGCACAATCGCCGCCTCCCCATCCCGCACCTCCAGCGCCCCCTCACGCGTGTCCAGCCTCAACCCTCCCTTCCGGTGACTCTCATCAGGCCCATGACAGGATAAACACTTCTCCGACAGAATCGGCAGCACCTCCCGACTGAACCGCACAGGAGCCGCCCACCCTCTCACGGCAGAACATCCCAGCATCACCAGCAGCAGCACTCGGCTCATCACTCCTCTCTATCCCGCACCCACAGATTTGTCGAAATCTTCTCGCTCATGCAGTGCAGGCCCCCCAACGCCCCAGCCTTCATCCGCTCCGCCGTCGCCCGCCAACCCGCCCTCGCCGCTCGCTCCAGTTTCCCCACTCGATCCTTGCAGAATCACGCCCGGCCATTCACTCATTCCCGGAACTGCCGCCTCATGAAAGACATACCCGTCCGCA
>JAIXPK010000402.1 GCA_027486335.1 Verrucomicrobiaceae bacterium
GAGAAAGGAGAGGAGCTGGAATGGCTGGTGGAGGATCGGAACACGTTTGTGCTCCGGCGGGTGATGGAGAAGAAGTCCTTCGTGAAAGGGGAAAAGCCCTTAAGTTGACGCGTATGCCCAACGGGGTTGCGTCCCCAAACCCGTCCAACAAACCAACCCGTGCCGCACCGGAATTCGCGCGACACCCAGCCGACAGCCAGCCACCTCGGAGTGAGGAAGGTCGCCGCCCCCCAATACAATGTCCATCCCTATCCTGAAACGAACGCTCCTCTGCACCATTCGCCCGCTACGCCCCATCAGCCCAATCTTTCCAACCTCGCCCCTCCGCACACCACCCCTTCTCACTTCCCACTTCCTCGCCAGCGCTATCGCAGGCCTCCTTAACCCCCGGGCCATTCCCTGGCGCGTTCCGCGCAGCCATGCACCCTTGAATGCTCGCTTTGGTTGTTTATGTGAAGACAAGGGCTGCACCGGTAGTGATGGAATGGCTGGCCGCATGATAGAGACGTAGGCAGGAATAGGACTCTCGTCCGTAACGCTGCCAAGTGGTTGGGCCAGTCCCCTGTGAATCGGCCGCCTCGTAGACCTGCTCACTCTCTGGATCAAGATCGAGTGGCAACTCCAAAAAGGCCGCTAATCTGCGGGTCTCGTCGCGGAGCCGCTGGGATGAGCCAACCATACCCCCGGCAACGGGGTAGCTATCTCCGGGGATGAGGACTCGCTCAAAGTCCTGTGGGATGTAGTAACCCTCTGCATCACTATGAACTAGCAAGTGATCGAAGGCGCCAAATGCCTTGCGCGGATCAGAGCGATCGAAGTCCGTGAAATATCGAGTGAGCAACGCATCCCTCGAAGAGTTCTCGTCCCCGGGTGTCGGCAGCTCCTGCGTGTAGTGAATATGAGCAGCAAACCGCCGAAGGTAGTGCAGGCCTGAGTAACCATACATGTCAGATGACCATACCTCAACGTATGTCGGGTCCACATGAGGCTGTAAGTGAATGGATGTGAGATACCGACTAAGAATGGCGAACTCGTCAGAGAAGTGCTCCGCACCCTCCTCATCGTTCACGAGCAGGTCGGCTATGATTCCGACTTCAAGGTTGAGTCCCATTTTGGCAAGTGTTGTTGAGGTTGGGTCGAACGATTAGGCCTGGAACCCGCTACCGGGAGCGCCCCTCCGCTTCCGCTTGAGGTTTGTCGCTAGCCTCAGACTTCGACTCGGAACGGGTAGCGGGTTGTCCAGCGCCGTCTTGTTCTGCCCTGTCTTTCTCCTTGGCGAGACGAATCCGCTCCTTCGCTGCGTCCAAGGCTCCGGGTGGCCATACATCGACCTTGCTGCCGTCCTCCATGAATTTATCGGTGAAAATCTGGCTAAACCAGATTGGATCGGATCGTCCAGCGTCATCCTTGAAGCCGTCCCGGTTCCGGAACCACAAATCTTGGATCGCGATGTCCATGGTATCTGATAAGTGCAATGTCTCACGAATCACCGACTTCCAATCAACGGCCTTCGTCTTGAATACCCTTTGGAGACTCATATCTTGGATTACCTTCGACTCCTCCTCCGGAAGGTGGCCGATCACGTCTTGGATGTAGCTCTCGAAGAATAGGTAGATTGGATTCTCTTTGTATCGGGGGTGGTCTAAGGCGGACATCTTCGGGGCAGGTTGTTCCGCGCAAGCTGTGCCGACGGCCAAATCGAGGATTACGGCGGCGATAGCGGTTTTCATTTTTAAGCAGTTTGTTCTTTCCCTATATCTGGTGGAATATCACATTGCAACCGGGGCGTTCGGACGGGCGTCTTTTTCTTTCAACTGCCTGAAATTCAATGGATATGACCGCACCTCGCTCCCAATATCCGAACCAACAGAATCGGCAAGGACTTTCCACGGTGATTTGGCGTTCCTGATGTTCAAGGCGGATCCGATACCGGGGCCCATCATAATCTTAGCTGCATATCCGCCGCACATGCGGCCGTACAGCATTCCATTCGCGCGTTCACAGTTCAAGGCGAGAGTCCCGCCCGGAATATCGACGAGGTATTGGCAAGAATGGAGGCACTCGGGGCGGTGGCCGCCGAGTGTGAGGCGGTGCGTCGGACCGTTGGTGTTTTCCTGACGTGGGCGGATCGTCAGCACATCGACCCCGTCCTCCAGCAGATGCGGGGCAAATGAATGGCGCAGGCAGTGAATCCCGCCCCGGTTAGGCAAGTCCGCCCGCTGCCGCGCCCGGCAGAAGATCATGTGCGCTGAGCCATCCACCATCGGCCGGTCACGCAGCCCTGGATCCGGAAAAAGCCACGGCCCCGGCGGGCGGAACTCCCGCCAGTAATCGCGCAGCACCTCCAGCAGCCATGGACTGAGCACCCTGTAACGGTCTTTGTGGCCCTTGCCCATCGCCACACGCAGCATCCCGCGGGAGCTTTCAACATCCCCCACCTGCAGATGACAAGCCTCGTTCAGGCGCAGGCACGCGCCGTATACCGTCATCAGGAAAGCCCGGTCACGCAGTGATCGGCAACCCGTTGTAAAAAGCTCGCACAACTCCTCCCTGCTGTAGACCCGGGGCCGGGGCGTCACCTTGCGGGGACGTGGCAGACACTCCTCGATGCGCTCCATCGGGCGCTTGAGCATCACCCTGTAGAACGAGCGCAGCGCGCTGATTGCCGCATTGATCGTGCTGCGGCCCAGCCCTTCCCGGTGCAGACCCATGAGGTAGTCATGGATCCGCCCGTCATTGAGCTGGTCCGGCGGGAGTCCGTAATGACGGATAAAACCGCCACCGCCCGGATACAAGAC
>JAIXPK010000055.1 GCA_027486335.1 Verrucomicrobiaceae bacterium
CCGTGAATCGTCACCGCTCCCATCCCCACATCCTCCAGAATCCTAACCACCTCCCGCGCATTCACCGTCTGATCGTCCCACCCGATCCGGATCTTCGCCGTCACCGGAATCGGCACCGCCCGCGCCACCGCCGACGCCACCGCCGCCAGCAGCGGACAATCCCGCAGCATCGACGACCCACCATTCTTCGACACGACCTTATTCACCGGACACCCGAAATTGATATCGATGAAATCCGGCTGCTTCCAGTCAATCACCTTCCGCGCCGCCTCCGCCATCGCCTCGGGATTCGCCCCGAACAACTGCACCCCCACCGGCCGCTGCCCGTCATCAAACTCCGTGTACTTCCGCGTCCGGTCATCCCTCCTCAGAATCCCCTCGCTGCTCACAAACTCCGTCACCATCACGTCCGCCCCCATCTCCTTGCACAACCCGCGAAACACAAAATCCGTCACCCCTGCCATCGGGGCAAGATAAAGCGGCACTCGGGAACCATGGAGCCAGGGAAGCATCCCCTCCCTTGCAACGCCTTCGCGCACTCCGCAATGCCGCCCGTTCACTGCACCATCAGCGCACTCACTTCCCCGAGCACGTTCTTCACCCCCTCGCTGCTCCGATACCACGCCCCCGCGTCATACGCCCGGTTCGGCACCGACACCACCCCCACACGCCACTCCGGACCCAGCACTTCCTGATAAATCTTCCGGCTCCGCCGCGCATGCGTCCCCAGCGTGAACACATTGATCGTCCGCTCCCCCTCCCCAGCCTTCTCCAGCACCAGCGCCGCCCGCAATGCCTCCGCCATCGCCCGCGTCCGCTCCGTCGCCACCGCCTCCGACGGCACCGGCGCAATCCGTCCCGCCTCGTACCCCATCGCCACCAATGACCGCGCCGCCAAGGTCGCATAATCCTTGAACTGCACCAGATGCCCGCCCCGCTCCAGCGGCAATCCCGTCGTGTATAACACCTTCACCCCGCCTTCCTCCGCACTCTCCCCCGCCGCCGCCAGCACGTAATCCGGTGCCCATCCCTCCACCGCCGCATACCGAGCCCCCGACACCTCCTCACTCACACAAAGCCAAGGATGCACCGCCCCCGCAACCCACCAACCCGCCAACCCTAACACCAACAATCCAGCCACCACACTCCGCCACGTCGGCAGCACCACCCCGCGCCGCCGAAACCAGCGACCCGCCACCCGCTTCTCGTCAGTTCCCGCCGCCATCACAACTCCACCGTTACCGCCCCAGCCCCGCGACGCGCCTTCTCCCGCGCCGCCTCAATGCTCTCCGCCCGACACGCCACCACTCCCATCCGGCGCCGCCCGCTAACCGCCGGCTTCCCGAACAATCTCAAATGCGTGTCCGGCTCCCGCAACGCTCCCTCCAGATTCCCGAACACCACCCGCTCCGACTCTCCCTCCACCAGAATCACCGCCGACGCCGACGGTCCATACTGCCGGATCACCGGTATCGGCAGCCCCAGAATCGCCCGCGCATGCAGCGCAAACTCTGACAATTCCTGCGACGCAATCGTCACCAGCCCAGTGTCGTGCGGCCGCGGCGAAACCTCGCTGAACCACACCAGATCCCCCTTCACAAACAACTCCACCCCGAACAACCCCATCCCGCCCAGCGCCCCCGTCACCGCCTCCGCAATATGCTTCGCCTCCGCCAGCGCCGCCTCACTCATCGCCTGCGGCTGCCAGCTCTCACGGTAATCCCCGTCAATCTGCAAATGCCCGATCGGCTCGCAGAACGAGGTCCCGCCTTCATGCCTCACCGTTAGCAGCGTGATCTCATAATCAAAATCCACAAACCCCTCCACAATCACCCGCCCAGCCCCAGCCCGCCCGCCCTCCTGCGCATACACCCAGCTCTTCTCCACATCCCCTTCCCCGCGCACCACACTCTGCCCCTTCCCGGACGAACTCATGATCGGCTTCACCACACACGGCATCCCGATCCGCCCGATCGCCGCCCGAAATTCCTCAATCGTCCCCGCAAACTCATACGGCGAACACCTCAACCCCAACTCCTCAGCCGCCAGTCTCCGAATCCCCTCACGGTTCATCGTCAATTGCGCCGCCCGCGCCGTCGGAATCACCCGCCAACCCTCCGCCTCCATCGCCACCAGCGTGTCCGTCGCAATCGCCTCCACCTCCGGCACAATCAAATCAGGCTTCTCACGCTCCAGCACCGCCCGCAATGCCTCACCATCGAGCATGTTCACCACATGCGACCGATGCGCCACCTGCATCGCCGGCGCATTCGCATACCGGTCAATCGCAATCACCTCGCACCCCAGCCGCTGCAACTCAATCACCACCTCCTTGCCAAGTTCGCCAGACCCGAGAAATGCCACGCGCGTGGCCGTTGCTGTAAGCGGTGTGCCAATAGTTGCCATGTTGTTGCTGCTGTTCGCTCCCCAGCAGTCGGGCACTACCCCCGCCGCGCAACGGAAAACCCACCCACCCCCCTCCCCACCCGCCGATTTAATATGCAAACGCGCCGGACTTGTGTTTGCCCGCTCCCCCTTCCCCGCTTACCCTCATCCTTCCTTTCTCAAACTCCCACTTTCCCAAACCCCCACACTCCCATGTCCAAAGTCTTCAATACAGGCATCATCGGCTACGGCTGGGCCGCCACGGCTCACATCCCCGCCCTCCAGGCCACCGGCAAAGCCCGCGTCACCTCCATCCTCTCCCAGCGCCCCCTCGACGACGCAGAACTCAGCGCCAAATACGGCACCCCCATCCGCACGTTCACCGACCCCGAAGCCTTCTTCGCCCAGGCCGACCTTGAAGTCGTCGACATCACCGGCTACCCATGGGACCACACCAAATTCGCCGTCGCCGCCGCAGAAGCCGGTAAACACTTCATCCTCGAAAAACCCATCGCCCTCAATTGGGAAGAATGCATGCAGATCGACCGCGCCGTCAAAAAGGCCAACGTCAAAACCTGCGTCTGCTTCGAGGTCCGCCACAGCGGCCAGTTCTCCACCGTCAAAAGCGCCATCGACACCGGCCTCCTCGGCCGCGTCCACTACGGCGAAGTCGACTACTACCACGGCGTCGGCCCATGGTACGGCCAGTACCGCTGGAATCAGAAGAAAAGCGGCGGCGGCTCCAGTCTCCTCAGCGCAGGCTGCCACGCCATGGACGCTCTCCTCCTCTGCATGGATGGCGATGTCGATACCGTCATCTCCCTCAATACCCAGAGCAGCCACCCCTACTTCGCCGTCTACGAATACCCCACCACCACCACCACGCTCCTCAAATTCGCCGACGGCCGCGCCGGTAAATGCGCCAGCGTCATCGATTGCTTCCAGCCCTACTACTTCCACACCCACCTCGTCGGCAGTGAAGGCAGTCTCCTCGACGGCAAATTCCACACCAATAAACTCGCCTCCCTCAACAAGGCGAAATGGAGCGAACTCTCCATCCACCCCATCGACAGCGGCGATGTCGCCGACCACCCCTATCAAACGCAGTTCGACTCGTTCTTCACCGCCCTCGCCAAAAACGAGGACATGCCCCTCACCTCCCTCAAGGACGCCCTCCGCTCCCACCAGGTGATCTTCGCCGCCGACCGCTCCGCCGCCGCAGGCGGGGTCCCCGTCAAGGTCAGCGACATCAAATGGGAATAGCCTAACCCTCCCAGGGCCCCCAGCCCACTGACAAATGCCCCAGCGCCCACCATGGCACGCCTTCCGCCTCGGCGGAGTCCCTCTGTCATGGTGGGCCATCATCGGCAGCGTCGGCACCGCCGCCCTCGTCGGCATCTCCCTCTCCTCCCTCGATTTCGACGACGTCATCTTCGCCATCGGCGGAGCCCTCGCCGGCCTCATCCTCCTCCTCTCCCTCCTCGCTGGCTTCGGCAAAACCATCAGCAACTCCATCTCCGCCTACAGCGAAGGCCTCCGCGATTCCCTCGCCGATCCCTCCCCGCCCACCGAGTCAACCCTAGCCTCACTCCCGGACTCCCGCCCCGCACCCCAACTCCCGGAATCCAGCCAAAACGCCCGCACCCGCCTCCTCGACAGTCTCGCCCCGCCCCTCCGCTCCCGCGCCGATCACCTCGACTCCCAATGCAGCCGCCTCCGCGACCTCATCCGCGGAACCGATGACTCCGTCACCCGCAACGATTCGCTCCGCGGCACCGACCGTCTCGAATGGCTCCACCTCAAACTCCTCGTCGCCCACCAGCACCTCGCTGAAAGCCTCGCCGTCACCGACGCCTCAGGCCTCGAATCCCAGGCCGACTCCCTCCGCTCAGCCATCGCCGACCCAGCCGTCTCCGACGCCGCCCGCGCCTCACGCAAGGGAACCCTAGCCATCATCGAAGAACGTCTCCGCAACCGTTCCTCCCTCCGCCAGCGTCTCGACGAAGCCGATAGCGACCTCACCCGCATCGAAGCCCAACTCGCCCTCGCCCTCGAACGAGCCGTCCTCCACTCCGGCGCAGACATCGCCACCTTCCAACTCGACCTCGCCTCCCGCATGGTCGACAGCGCCGACTTCTTCGGAGCCCTCCTCCCAGACGTCCGCTCCCTCGACCAATCCATGCTCTCCCCGGAATAACCCCTCTCCACACCCAACACCGTCCCGCAGGGACGACCGGTTAGCAGCCCCGGGGTGGCGCAAAGCGATACCCGACCTTCCCACTTCTCACTTCTCACTTCTCACTTCCCACGCCCCCCTCCGAACCAGCAGCCGCAGGCTCTGGACTGCTGTGAGCATCACAGCTCTCTCCGCGTGCGGAGCACGCCTGCCAGCCCCCTCCCCCAACCCGCCCCCTCCGTTCAAGCAGCCGAAGGCTCTGGACTGCTGTCAGAATTACAGCTCTCTCCGCGTGCAGAGCACGCCTGCCAGCCCTCTCCCAACCCGCCCACCTCCAACAAGCCCTTCTCCGAACCCTCCCACCTTCACTATTCCGAATTCTCACTTCTAACTTCTCACTTCTCACTTCCCACCCCCTCCACACCCGCAAGCCTCAACGAGGCGGACTGTGATAGACCGGGGCAACGCCCCGGGTTGCACCCATCAAAGAATCCCCAGCCCTGAAAGGGCGGAACACTCTCCGAACAAGCCAGCCGAAGGCTCTGGTCTGCTGTGCGCATCACAGCCCTCCCTGCGTGCGGAGCGCGCCTGCAAGCCCTCTCCCAACAAGCCCCTCTCCCAACCCGCCCGCTTCTCACTTCCCACTTCTAACTTCTAACTTCTCATCCCCTCCGTACCCGCCAGCCTCAACGAGGCGCAATGTGATAGACCGGGGCAACGCCCCGGGTGCACCCATCAAAAAACCCCCAGCCCTGAAAGGGCGGAACACTCTCCCAACCCGCCCCTCTCCGCACAAGCCCCCCGTAGCAAGGGCGTCCCGCCCTTGTCTCCAACCAGGGAATGTAAGGAATGTGGCCCTTTTTGTACCCTCGTCAGGCCGTGCAAGGGTAAGAGAGGACAATCATGTCGTCGCTCCTTAGGAAGAGAGGAAATCACCTGCCGGTTCATTCACGGCGGCGAGCGCTTGGCGGATTAGCCCATCGGAAATCCAAATTCCTTTTCTCCGCATCTGCCGGAGGCACTCCTCAAGGCTGGCGACCTGCCCCTGTTGCCTGGCTTTGACCATCAAGTCGGGAAAGCCATTCCAAAGAACCAGTGGCCGCCACCAGGGCAATGATCGGCCCGGTGTTGATAACGATTTCAGGCATTGGAGATTTCCTCAGCGAACTCGTCGTCATCCCAGTCTATAGCGGGAACTCCGACTTGGTGGAGGGACTTGAGAAAGGAGTACCGGTCGGTCGGAACCAGTGCCGCCGCCTGGCCGGACGAAATACGGCCGAGCTCGAACAACTTCGAGGCGAGGGCGAAGCGCATGGCATGCTCGAATTCATGCCGGGACAGCCGCGCGCTGTCAGGCAGACATTCCGGGTATTCGACCAAGAGCGTATTCACACCTTTGCCTGCACCCGGACGGAATGTGTTTCAAGCGGCAAGTCCGTGCGCCCCAGTGAAGGAAAATAACAGATGCGGCCAAGCGACCGCCTCTCCCGGGAAACAATAAAACCAATCGACCGCTCACGACGTGCGCTTCAGATGGCACCGGGTGATGACACCGTCGGAGTCGCAGGCTCTGGTCTGCTGTGCGCATCACAGCCCTCCCTCGCGCACGGAGTCCGCCTGCCAGCTCTCTCCCTACCAGCCCGCCCTCTCACAACACCCCCCTCTCCGAACCCACATGTCCTGCCGAGCCGAACACGCAACCGCCCCGTCGGCTGCGGGCGGGGCGTCAACGGACTGTTTCCGCAGTCGACCAAGAAGGATCCGAGGCGGCCGCGATTTCTTCACCTTTGGAGGTCTTCCGGGTTTAGTCAGGGCTTCTTTCCTGTTTTAATCGATTCTCCTAGGGACGGGAGAACGTAGATTGTCTTTAACAGAGTCTCGGCAATATCCAACGCAGCGACCAACTCCTTCGGTTTCGGCGCAGCTATTTCGTGAGCGGCGCTGTTCCCAAGAAAACGGTGACTATGAAGCATCTCAGCTTGCTTTCCTGATAAATGCCCGTCCGCAGCAAGCTGATTGATGCGATCTTGGAGGTTGTTGCCCTTAGTCTGCTCGGCGACACAGATCGCCTCAATCAATGCTCGAAGTCCAATTGCTGCCAACAGTGGAGAGCTGCTGTTCATAGCACAAACAACCTCGCGGTAAATGCTTCGAACGCTTCGCGGAAACTGATGTTCAGATGAAAGAGCGGTCCTTCCAGAAGCTCGATCCGGGTACAGGGACATCGCCTCGCAGTACTCACCGGTCTCAGGGTCGAAGTCGACACTCGAACCCGTTGTTTTCATAAACGTTATCTCATCGCATCCACAGCACCTAATAATACTGTGAACAATCCGCCACTGAATATAACCACCGTCCTCCTCACCAGTCACAACGTGCTCGGTGAGCGACTCGTGATTAGTCTGGCGTCCACACTTCAAGCAGTGAACCTTGATCTTGGTTTCCATGGCCATGGCGATAGGTACTCTGTGAGCAGTTCAAGACATCCACCATTCGGACGAGAAGCTGGATCGCAATGGAGATTTAACTGGGAGTTTCGCCCCCCTGCACCTTCCCCAATCACTCACAGATGGATCTCAGTGCCCGCACCCCGTTCGCGGAAAACTGCGTCGCCACCTCTTTCGCCGCGTCACCAAAGGAGCGGAGATGACACCGGTAAGGGTGAGCAACGGTCCGCATAGTTGGCCATTGAATCCTTGGATTCATCAACGGCCGCCGCAGCCCGCGAGTGGGTGCCGCGCGCCACGCGCAAGGCTGGATGCTAAACGGGTTGGCGCCAAAAGTGACGGTGGTGTTGCGGGTGGCGTTGGAATCGATTTCGAGACCCAAAGCCCTTGGGGGCGGCAAGGATGGAGCATCGTTGCACGCATGTCGTGGGGAATTGCCGGGGCGGTGGTTGCACAGCTGGATTTCGCAATGGTGGTGCTGGGGATCGTGGAAATGGCGCAGGGGGCAACTCTACCCGGAATGGGCCTCCCGCCGGTGTCTCTCCTCAATGCCCTCTGGCTGCTGGCTCGCACTCCCTGCGGGGTTTGGCCAATCACGCTCTGGGCGGATAAACAGCATCCCCACGTGGCCTGGACATGCCGCATGATGATTCGGGGAGGATGAATTGGGTAGATGATTCTCCTTTGCTGAAAAAATGAAAAATGGTAGAATCAAGAATTAGCAGATGTCTGCTGACTGTGCTGCCCCGGGTGGTGCCGAGGCCATCGGCGCAGACCCACAACAAAGGCCGGCCCTTAGAACCTGCTATATTGTTTCAATCATGGCTTTGAAACAGGTGGCGGGGTCGTCGGCAAACGACCGGAAGCGGATGGTGGCGCTGGCTTTTTCGCAGGCTCAGGTGCGCCCTTGGTGAAGCCCTGGCCGGAATCGGTGGCGTAAAGGAGGTTCTCGGTTTTGCTGAACATCAGGCGCATCCCGGAATGTGGAGCCCGGAAGATCGAGAACTCATCCGGCTTGAAGACAAACCAGCTCGGAGGCTCGGGGTTCAACGAGCCCGCTGAACCGGGCACAAGGCCGAAGGCATTGTCCTCCCTCAGGTACTTAACGAGTTCGGGCGATGGCTCGACGACGAGGAACCACTGCCATCGTTTCAGGCCATCGGCGTCCGTCCACTCGCGGCGCTCGGCGTGGAGAATCTTGTCACCAGTGCCGGGACGCTGCCAGAAGGCCCGTCGGAAAAGTTCCGCCGGTTCTATTGTGACGGCTGCCGGGGTCGGCGGGCGCTGGCTCACCGGGGAATCCGCCGGAGCCGGGGAAGAGTTCTTCCCCGGCCAAAAAACGTAAGCCAACCCAGCCACACCGAGGGCTGCGGCGATGAGACCGAAGCGCTTCATCAATTGCCGGAGTTCGAGTAAGTGCGGAGGAATAGTCGGATGTCCTTCACACTCGCAGCGAAGTTGTTCATGCCCTGCTGCTCGTTATGGAGGAGAGTGTTAGCCGGAATGACGATCTTCCATTGGCTGTTCCAGACACTGCGGCCGATGAGGCGGGCGTTGGTGTATACGGTCGGAAGGGAGCCGTCTTCGAAAATCGCGGGATCCGCCACCATCCGGAAAGCCTGATGCTTGCGGATCACCCACGGCTTTTCGGCAAACGTGTCATTCGGGCCGAAGAACTGAGTGGTGTTGAAATCACTCGCTCCCAGGTTGTAAGGCAGAGGCAGGGCCTGATCGACCACCTGCCAGCTGCGGATGTCCCCGGTGTCGCCCAGCGGGGTGCGCATGAAATCAGTACCACAGGGAATCAGATAGACATACGGCGTCGCGCTGAGTGCGTTTGGCTGCGCGGCCTCCCCATAACCCATGCCAACATAACCCGGCAGGGCCACGCCGACGGCGGCGATCTTGGTGGAGAAGTTGCTCTGGCTGTAGGCATGGTCCCCAGCCGCAAGCTCGAGGCCGAAGAAATTCTTGCCGTCCTCGATGGTGGTGCTGAAGGGAATAATGAAGCCCGGAATCGCGCTGCCGTCGGCCTTTTTCAGACCGCGGCAGTAAGCGGCCACCTGAGGATCTAACAGGACATTGGAAACAATGTGTTGTTCAAGGGTCTGCTGCCAGGCCTCATCGGCGGAGGCCGTCTCGTCTTCGACATGGGGCAGGATGCGGAACAATTCCTGACGCAGCGAAAACAGGGTGTTATAGTGGTCCGGATTGTTGATCCCGAGACGCCCTTCGGCGACGGCAAAGTCCGCGTTCAGCTGGGCCATGGTCCCGGCCAGTCCGGCATCACCGAGGGTGCTGGTGGTGGCTTGCGGCTCGCCGCCGGTCAGATCCCCGAGCGAGCGAGAGGCCACGAGGCGGTTGATCACCGCTTGCCCCTGAGGAGTGCCAAGCAGGCCGGTTTCGTAGTCGTAACTCTTGGCCGCGAGGTAGCTGTAGCGACTCGCCAGGTCAAACAAGGTCCGGTATTGCACCAGCGCCTCGTTGCGGAAGGTGCGGAAGGTCAGGTCCTTCGTCCGGTAGCCGTTGATCACCGCAGCGGCGCGCTGACGCAAGGTCTCCCGACGCACACGGATCGCCTCGCCGGCCACCAGCAAGTTCTGGATTTTTTGCGTGGCGGTAGCGTAGGCGGTGGTCAGCTCGGTGAATCGAGTGTGCTGCCCGAGGAGCTCGCGGTAGGTCTGCTCTAATTCATACGCGGCCTGCAGTTCGTCCTGGGTGAAGCCGAGGCTCATCAGGGTGTTTTCCTTGATGAGTTCCAGACCGCCGCCGACCAACGCCTGGAGCTGGCGTGCAGCAGAATTATTACTTACGGCGGACACCAGCAAAGATCCCTTGGTGGCACCCGCCGCGATTCTAATCGCGCCCCGACCAGAGGAGGTCACATCGTTGGCCAAGCCAACCACTGTGGGCAGCGCTCCGGCGGCGGCATCCGCCGTTTCCTTGGTGATTTCCGCTGCCGCTGCGGAGGCCTCCGCGATCGATTCCAGAACCGCCGTAGCCGTATTCAATCCCACGAGAGCGGTTCCAATAACCGCCGTCGTCGCTTGCTGGCCCGCATGCATGGTCACAAGGCCTTCGAAAACTTCCTTCTCACGATCGAAGCGCTTCTTCAGGTTCTCCAGATCGTCTCTCGCCGCCAGCAGAGCGACCTGGGCGAGTTGTGCCTCAACCAGTGAGTCCTGCAGCGCTCCGCTGTAGGGCCGCTTGCCGAGCGCAGTGCCCGGACCGACCACATCGGCGAACTGCACCCACTGGTTCGGGGTCACTTGGAAGGTTTTCTCCACCGTATCCGGCTTGCCGTCACCATTCTTATCCCCACCTTTGTAACTCTTGATGATCTCATCAATGGCCTCGCCGGAGAAAGTCTGATACTGCACCGGGTACCGATAGGTCACAGTAACCGGCTTGGTGGTATCGATCCAGTCGAGCGGACGGTCGATAATGTTCCAACGGAGATAATCAGGATCTTCATATCCCTGGGGATAAATCTTCCCGGGACCGACATCACCGGCATACGGCATGCCATAAATGTCCTTCAGCTCCTGAAGGATGGCGTATTCCTCGTCCTCGATCGCCGTCTGCTGGTCGCTGATCTGGTTCTCCTGGTTGCGCAGCAGACGCGTCATGGTGGCAGCCTGATTGAACGAGCCGGCGGCATTGTTCAGGGCGCGCAGGGCGCGTGCCGAAATCTGCTCATAGTGGCTGGCTCCTCCCTCAACGCCTGCAAGTTCCTGGCCTAGCGAGTTGTTCCAATACGGGTCGAGGTCGAACGCGATCGCTCCCGGGGCAAGGCCCAGCGGATTGAGGCGGTCGTTGGCGGAGTCCATCGTCGTCTGGTAGCTCAGCGCCAAGGAAGGCAGTTCATTGAGTTCCGGCACCGTGGTGCGGTCCACAATCTGCACGCCGCTGTGATTGGGATTGTTATCCACATCCGGCAGCATCGCATTGCCGGCGATCCAGTGGAAGAAGGCACCCTGGGTCGAGCGGCTGGCGGTTTCATCGAGGCCCTGATGACGCACCACCGCGGTGCGGGAATTGACCTTGCCATCGCGGAACTGCGACCAGCCGGCATTCGGATCGTCCTTGTAGTTCTGGCGATGGACCAGACTGAGCACCTGCTGGGCGGTGCGGCCGACGTTCGCGGCGGCAGCGGCGAATTTCCGCTCATCCTTGTAGTCCACCGACACCGGCACGCCGAGCACCGTCACCGTCTCCGCGCTGGGAGTCCACGTGAAATAAGGGTGGGTGAGCAGCTTGTAGTAACCCTTGAGCGCAGTGAGATAATGGCCGTAGGCATCACCATGACCCTGCGGGAACATGCGCTGGGCATCCGCCGCATCGACATTGCCGTTCGCGGTGCTTGAGCCCGCCTTTTCACTGATATTGTAATTCACCGCATAGAGAGCCTCCCCGCTGTTGATACCGCGCGTGTAGTTCCACCACAGGCGATTGTAAGCGGGGGCCCCGGCCGTGCCCTGGGCATTGAAGTCATCCCTGCCGCGCAGCAGGGCGAGTTCCTCATCAAGCGAGCTGGCCACCTGGCCCTCGAACGCGAAGCGGCTGGTGTTGACCTCAGTCACGCTGTCCTTGTCGTCGACAGAGATCGTCGGATTGGCGGCATCCGCGTAGGCCTCGTTGCCGAGGATGGTGTAAAGGTCGTTGAGATAACCGGCGGCGAGGATCAGTGCATTGTTAGTACTCGCGGTGTCGAGGTCGGAATTGATCGTGAAACCCTTCCCGCGGTTGAGCACGGTTTCGTAGATCTCAATCAGCCCGACATCGTTGATGTTCTCCATGTTGAGGGCAATGTCTCCCTCCCAGCGGGTGCCGGCCTGGGTGAGCAGGGAGACATCCGTGTTGATCGAGTTGCTGTAGAGGTCCGTCATCCGCTGGTTGAACGGCGTGATCTTGGCGAGCACGCGCTTGATCCAGCCTTCAACGAGAGACGCGCGGGTCCAGTTCGACCACGCCCCTGCGGGCATGGCGCCCTGCGCCTTGAGCCGGTAGCTCATGGTGAAATTCACATCTCCCATCAGCACCGCGGGATTGCTGAGCACCGCAGCCGGGTCAGCCCCCACCAGAATCGAGCCACCGAGGGTGTAGGGCGTGTTATCGGGATCGATCCAGGCAGCGATCGGAGTGGTGTTGCCGGTCGGCAGAACCGGTGCCTGGCCGCTGCTGTCGTTGAAGGCATAGCGGTAGCGAAACTCGAAGTTCTCCGGCTTCCCACCGTAGTCGCCGCTGTGCCGCACGGTCACTTTCTCATCAAGTGGATTCGACGAAAGCAGCACCTTGAGGTCTCCGGGGTAAAGGTCCTCCACCACCTTGATGATCTGCATTTGCACCGGATCACCCGGATCCGTGAAGGCCCTGCCGTTGCCGAACACCAGCGTCACATAACCAGTGCCTTCACCCGTGGAACTCAGGGCATACCCAGCCACCGCCGTGTCCGGATCGGTGATATCGGAACGCCCCATGACCGGAATCGTCTGATCCAGCCCGGCATTCACCACATAAGTGTCCGGCACCGTGGCGCTCTCCCGGAAGGTCTCGAGCTTGGTCGAGAGCCCGTCGATCGCGTTATCCCATAACGTCCTGTCCGCAGCGTCGGCAGCCGCTGGGAGAAGTGCCTTGAGAGCCGCCACATCCTGCTGGCTGAGCTGATTGAGATTGAAATAATCTTCCGTCGCAACCTCGTCCACAAACTCGCCGATCAGCTCCAATCGTTTCTGGAGGGAATCGTAGTAGAAACGGTTCTGGAGGTTGGGCGCGAGGCCCTGGAAGTAGGTCTTGCCGGCGTAGTCGCTAGTCCGCAGCCCCGGGGGCAGCTTGACCATCGCCGAGGTCTTCGCTCGAATCGGATCGTGCAAGGCCACCGACGCGGCATTCAGCTTCCTCGCCATCGATTGCTGATAGAGCACCTGGGCGCTGCTTTGGCCGAGCACCTGGGGCAGGCCGCCACCATTGGTATAGCTGGACTTCTGTTTACCCAGGGTTTCCGCCATCATCAGTTCAGGAACCACGCTGCGCTGCGCGACCGGGAGGGATGTGTCGTCCGGCCACTTGGGCAGATAAGTTAGAGTTACCGAGGAACCGCCACCGGTATTCGCAATGAAAGGCTGGATGCTGCCCGGTGCGGGCTGCGCGTTCAGGGCAAGGGCGGGGAAATCAAAGTCCTCCCGCTGATGGTAATAGAACTTCATGCCGAAGCTAGGCTGCGTGGCCTGCCCTACCTCCCCGCGGTGTGGACCGCGGAACAACCAATGCGTGCCCTTGCGGTCCTCAAAGGTGAACTTGCCGTAAGCCGCGATCAAGGCGGAGGGAGCATTGGCGTTTGGAAGCAGAGGCAGTGTATCCGGAAGGAGCACCACTTCTTCGTTGCGCACCGATTTGTCCGGTTTCTTGGGGAGCGGCAAAAGCGCCAGCGGCATCGGCGGAGTGAGCGGAGTGCCGGCAATCTTGTTGTATTGCAGGGGATAGGTTGCGGTCGCGCGGACCACCTTCGCCACGCGCATCGCCGGACGGCGGTCCTCGGAATCCGTATATTGCAGCAGGACGAAGGGTTGGGAGCTGGTGGCGAGATTCAAGTCATCGCGCAGAGCAAAGACATTGCCATCGATCAGCAGGCCGTGCTCTTCGTTCGGATTGTAGCCCGGCAGCGCGGGATCCGGCTGCCGATAGATGCTGCCGGAGGTCTGGACGGAAGTCAGCGCAGGGTTTTCTATTCCCTTAAGCGAGGCGATCACGAGTTCCTGCGGATTCTCCGGCCAGCTCACCTGATAGAGCGCGGAGATCGCGGGAACGTAAAACGGCGCGATCTTCGTCACGGCGGGAAAGGATACCTTCTTGAACCACCACACGGAGAGTTGATTGCGACCGGCCAAGGCGTTGACCGGGATAATGGCTCCGGCCGCAGCACCGGCGAAACCAGCCTCGCCGAGAGGATTCACATAAGCAGCCGGGAAATAGCAATCGCCGTCCGATATATGACCGGCGGTCTCATATCCTGCCGGAGCGTCAATCCGGCTGCCCACGGTGGCGGCTGTCCGCCCGCCCGTACTGGCGCCAACGGCCGTCGCAGGCGACCAGTCGCGCACGCCGTCGCCATTCAGGTCGTTCAGTGTGTAAACCGCGGGACGGCTTTCATTAATCGTCGGGGTCGCGGGATTATCGGCGACGGCGGGCGAGCCTAGTGCCTCTTCCGACTCGATCCACAGGCGCACATACTGAGCGCCCGCCACCGAGCTGAACTTGAGCAGCGAGCGGTTCCTCCGGTCGGGACTGCTGGCCGTGAAATTAACCAGCAGTCGCTGGGAGGCCCCGTCAATCTCAGCCTCCAACTCCGCCGGATCGTCCTGGAACACAACACGCGGCAGGCTGATGGCCTCAAACTTCGGTCCAAGGGCGGCGTCCGCGCCTGTCTGGGTCACGTTCACCGGCTCGTAGTCAGCCGGACTGGCGGGCCACTGGTGGAGGTAGCTCCGCTTGGACACCGGCCACAGAATATCGAGGCCGGCGATCGCTCCGCTCGAGACTGAATGCAGCGAGGCGTCGGCTTTCTCCATCCAGTAAAGCACCATGTTGTCCGGATTCATGTTCTCGCGCTCGGCAAAATAGTCAGTGATCCCGTCGGGGCGGATAAAGGTCCCATAGAGCGGCTTACTGGTCACGGCGGTAGCCAGAGCGGGCAGCACGGCAAGCATCTGGTCGTCGCCGTTTTCCTTAGGGCCTTCGCGGGGGCGCAACTGCTCACCCAGTGGAGTCACGATGGTCTCCACTTCGGCACTGCGGCGGATCTCCACAATGTCTGCACCGAGAAATTCATGACGGCCAGCCTCGCCCTCGATCTCGCCGCCAAGATATTCGACGAAAACGCGGCCCTCAGCATTGTAGGCGCGGAGCGCGGGCAGACCGGAAAGCGTGTCAAACCAGAGCGTGCGCGGCTCCCTCGGAGCGGCGATGCCCGGATTGCTCGAACCGCCGACCGGGGTGTATTCCACCGCCTGGCCAGCCACGAATGAATTGAAGACAGGATTCACCCGCACAATGCGGCCGGTCGGAATGCGGACCATCGGGCCATCAAAGGTTTTCTCCGTCCAGTAGATCACCCGCGGCTCGGCTTGCGAAGCGGATGACACCGCGAACGTCTCACGCCGGAACTTGTAAGTCGGTGTGGACTCACCCGCCGCGGAGGTATCCGGCAGGGCGGAGACCCACGTGACCGTCACCCGGCCGGTCTGGCTGGCAAAGACCTTGTCCGCGTGAGGGCTGTAGTAGTAAGCCTGGTAAGGCAGAAAGGTCCTGGAAGTGCTGACCGCGATGTTTGCATCGGCCGACCCGGACAACGTCAGCGTGCTTCCGTTGATGAGCTGCACCTCGCGCCCCAGCAGAGTGGCGCCGACCGTAAGACCACTCGGCACGCTCGACACTTCCACGACACTGCTGGTGGTGGAACTCTGGGTCACCGTCACGGTTCCCGTGGGTAGCAGCGGCTGGGTCAATCCGTCCACGGTATTGGTCAGCCGTACGGCGTTGAACACCTCGCCCGGCTGCACCGGCTGGGCCCGCCAGTAACTCGTGTCCGCTAGCGGCGCGCCATCCCATCTAACAGACGGCCGCTGAATCTCATCCCCCATGAAATAACGCGGGACTCCGGACGCGAAAGCATACCCGAATAGGCTGCGCTTCAAGGCGATCGTCGTGATGCTGACGCCATTGGTGGTGGTGATCGCCCGGGGAAAACGCCCCGCAGTCACACCGGCCGTGGAAATAGCCCCGGAGCTGGCTGCCGTGGTCGCCTGCCCGGCGAACTGAACGTTGGTCACCGGCGGTCCACTGGGCACCCTGGGCGGCGCGATGCTGATCAACGGGGGAGCGGCGTCACTGTAGCCGCTTCCCCCATTGGTGATCGTGATCGCCGTCACCACTCCACCGGTAATGGTGGCCGTCGCCGTGGCCGTCGTGCCGCTGGCGGGGGCCGCAATGCTCACCACCGGGGCGCTCGCATAGCCACTGCCGCCTCCACGCACCGTGATCGCCGTCAGCACCCCGCCGGACACCGTCGGCGATCCCCCCGCCCGCCGCCTGTCGAGCAGGTTGGTCGCCCCGCCTTTCAATTCAAACTGAGCGTGGGCCATCGGTGCGCCGAGGAGCGCGGCGAAGGCAGCCATCAAAATGGGGAATCGGAGATTCATAACGGTCGGAATAGTGAGGCGGGTGACGAATTCTTGTCGGAACGGCAAAGTCGGGCGAGGCAGCGGAAAACCCGGTTAGCCCGACACGGGATGTCTGCCAGGAAGCCACCACTCACCAGACCGGGAATCAGCCCGGGCAGGCGCCCGGAAACAAGCAACCCGGCCAAAAATGGTGGACATTGAAAAACACATCGGATTCATCAGGTACGGCGCTGCCCCTCTCATCAGCGCGGGCCGATGGCGATGAAACTGAAACCGAAGTCGTAGGCTCTTTGAGAGCCCACATCAATGACCCCGGCCGTGAAGCCGGTATTCGCCGGATACAGGCCATCCGTAACGTTGGGAGGAAAATTAGTGCGGCCAGCATTATAAACCTCGGCCTTGATTCCATAACGTCCAGTGATGGACGTGGTGACGGTGGGACTGGAACTGAACGGGGTTGTGAAGTTGATTTGATACAATCCCTCTAGGCCAGCGATTTTAGTCACCGTAAAACCCGAACCAAACACTATGGCTCCATCCGCCCTTACCGTGCCGCGGATAATCTTGAGGTTACCCTCATCCGAGACTGCCACCGACTTGCCACCGGAGGTGATGGCGCCTCCTGCCGCGATGGTGGTTCCCGCTGCGATGGAAGTGCTAGCATTGACCGCCCCGGTCACATCGAGTGCGACGCTGGGAGCTGCCTTTCCAATGCCGACGTTATTGCCCGATAGCGTCATCACTGCCGCGCCACCATTGGCCGTGGCCAAGTGGAGTTTCGGCGATCCCATCAGCACCGTTTCCCCATTCGCAGCAGTGGTGTTTGCGGGGAAAGTGGTCGCACTCTTCTGCCACAAGGCACCGCCAAGAACGCCAGGAACGCCAGAACCCCAGAACTCAAGCGATCTCGTCATGACCCGGTTAGATGCAGTGAACTGTGCTGCTGACATGTTTGCTGCCGTGAGGTCGCCCGAGGCCGTGAGCTGTCCAACTGAAATGCTTGCTGCGGCAAGGTCGCCCGAGGCCGTGAGCTGTCCAACTGAAATGGTTGCTGCCGTGAGGCCGCCCGAGGCCCTGATCGCCCCCGTCACATCAAGCGCGACGCTTGGAGCCGTAGCGCTGCCGATCCCGACATTGCCGCCGCTGGGATTCAGAAGGAGCGGGCCCGCCGTGGAGGCGGCGGTGTAGGACTGGAGGGACGCTCTGTTGGTGGTGGTGTCGTAGCCGAGCAGCAGGCGCTTGTTGTTGTCTGCATTGCCACGGATGGCGAACTGGTCGGCAGGGGTGGTTCCCATGTCGCCCTGCAGGGTGAGCTTGTTGGTAAGGGAGCTGATGGAAGTCGCGCCGATCCCCACGCGGCCGCTGGCATCCCAGCGGAGGGCGGTGTTCCGCGTGCCGGAGACACTGGAACCGAGCGCCCCCCCAGCATTGCCATAAAGGACCGGACCGTCCACCGCAGTGCCGCCAAACAGGCGGTCGGTGCCATACCAGCCGAGACCATAGTTGCTGGCGGTCCCGGTGAGCGGGGTGAGGATAAGATCGTTGGAAATGCCGATGCTCTCCGCGAACTTGGCACGCATGGCAAACGCAGTGGAGACGATCTGCTGGCGAGGGGTGATTTCGTTGTCAGTTACGGCAATGGTCGCCGTGGCAGCCACCGTCACGCCCAGATAGCGGGTGCTGCCGTTGAAAGCCGTGCTGAAATCCGCGAGCTTTTTGATCGTTTCGCTGTAGCCGAAGGTCTGCGTATTATTGGGCACACCCTGGCCGACAAGCACGCTGAACTCGCCGTCGGAAACCGTAACGGTCTGGGCCTCGGAGTAGATGAGGTTGGCGGTATTGGTAGAGGAGGGGTTGTCCCAGATGCGGAAGATCACCGTGCGGTTGACCGGGGTGCCGGCACCGACGTTGGCTCCGGAAGCATCCACCACCCGCCCCTGATAGCTGATGAAGCCTGGGACGGCGCTGATTTGCGCGGTGGCGAGGGTGGGACACAACGCCAGCAGGACGGCGCACAAGGAGGGTAAATGGCGGAGCTTCATACGCATGTTGAGAAAGGTTAGTTCAGAGGTGGATGGTGGCAGTTCTGCCGATAGAATCAGGGATTGAGAGTGCCGAGTTCCGAGGCGCGGCGGAGCTCGAAGGTGCCGGTGAGGGAGATGTTCTGCTTGTGCAGGCCGCTGACGACCTCGCCATAGGTGCCGCCGATCACGCTGCTGCCCCAACCGGTGGCACTCCCGCCGCCCGGTGGAGTGGCAGTGAAGGTGAAGCTGACCTCGCGGGTGACGTTGTAGCTTTCCTGGCCGGCCTGGAGCGCAGTCTGGCCGCTCTTGTTGTCGTGGTCCGGGTGATACTGGTGGACGAAGGGATTGGTCGGATCGTCAAAGGGAGTGGCAATCGTGCAGGCGAGGTCGCCGCCGATGCTGAAGCTGCCGGTGGTCCCCAGCGCGCGATCCAGCGGCATATGGGTCGCGACGATACGGCGCGCCGCAGACTTGGCGTCCGCCTTCAAACCGGCCTCGGACCGGCACAGACCGAAGTTGTGAGGCGCGGCGGCCATCGGGCCCATGAACACATGGGAAAGCACGCGGGCGGTCCCGTCATTCGCCACATGGATCAGGTAGCGCAGCGGGAAGGCACCGCCGCCAGGCTTCACCGCGTTCTGCAGCGGCTTGCTTTCCACCGCCGTGACGACGGCTTCACCGATCCAGAGCCCAGTCAGCGTGCTATTGCGCGCGGTGGCGGGGATGAGGATGTCAAATGTATTGGCGGAGTCGGTGAAGCGTAGCAGCGAGGCGTAAAGCGCGTCCGCCGCACCGCTCATGGCACTGCGGTCAATTCCGAAGCTCAGCTCGACACTGGACTTCGGCGCGATGACCTCGTCATACGCGGCGGCGATCGGGGTCTCCACCCACGCCGCCTGGTCATCAAGGGTGCGGCGCGTGAGCGGGACCCCCGCGGTAATGAGTTCCTGGCCGTCCGGCGGGGTGTTCGAGGCCACCGGCGTGACCCTCAGAGTCATCACCGCGGCAGTGCGGTTCATCACCTGCGCCGTAATCACCGTGCCGCGCCGGCCAAAGGCGAAACCTTCATTGTTGGAAAGGCTGATCTGCACCGGGGCATAGAAATTTCCCACGACCTCGGAAGAGAACCAGTAGGCTTGGTCGCGATTCACCCGCTCAAGGGTCGGGGAGAAGATCTGCTGCGGGTTGCCCGGCCCCAGATCGCCGCCGACGTATTTGAAGATCTTCGCATTCGCGGCAATCGCCGCGGGAAACGTGGCGAAGTAGTTCGAGAAAGTCGGGAAACTCCCAGTCGCCTTGCTGCTCGGGAAGCCGAGGAAGTTCGCGCCGCTGCGCACCCATGTGTTGCTCGGCGGCATTGGCCGCTGGGCGATGGCAACCGACACCGCGCTGGCGCACCTCACCAGATAGGCCGACTGGCCGGTCAAACTAATCAGCGAGGCCGCAGGACCTCCGCGCACCCACCTGCTCCACTCCGGCGTGCCGTTGCTAGGAAGCAACGGTGTGCTGGTGAACCCGACTTGGTTGGGATTTGGATTCCAACGCCAGACCTCCAGCACCTCGGGCTTTGCGGCGAACAGCTCGTCCAGCGTCGCATGCGTGGCGTTTCCATGCAGGTAGATCGAGTTCCACCCGCTATTGAGCGTGTAGATGGTCGATTGCCACTGCGCGTGGGCCGTGGCAGCGAGGAACAACGAAACGAAGGTGAGGAGAAGGGATTTCATCGGACGGAAAGGCGGTAGAATTCCTTGGTTGTGGCGCGCGGCACAGTGTAGGCGGAGACGATACCGACGTCGGTGGCCTGGTGAGCGTTGTTTCCAGTTCCGGGAGCGCCCACCGCGAAGGGCACCCGGGTCCAGGTCTTCATGTCGAGCGAGCTCTCGATCGTATAAACCTTGCCAGTGATGCCGTAGAACTCGAAGCGCACGCTCTGCGCGAGCTTCTCCTTGATGGTCAGGCCGAAGGTCTCCGTGGCATCGCCCGCGAAGGTGCCGGCGATGTACTCCAACAGATTGCTCTGGCCGTCCTTGTCGAAGTCGCCGTTCCTGTCGATGAGCGTGAGATCCCAGTTGCCGTTCTCATCTGGGTAGAGCCCGGCCTGATACAACTGCCACGCCTCCCAGGTATCCGGCAGGCCGTCCTTGTCCTTGTCTTCACCGAGGGTGAGGTCGAGCTTCACGCGCTCCCCCCCCTTCCCTGCCGTCAGATTCCCTGAAACCTCGATGGGATAGAACAACGCCCCGTTCATTGAGACCACAAGGCTGAACAACCCACCGGCGGCGACCGCCTTGTCGCTGTACAACGTGGTGCCGCTGCGGTTCTGGTCGATCCGCATGTTGAGCTCGTAGTTCTGCTCGATCCGGTTGGAGGTAATGGGCGCGCGCCCGACCTCGACGCCGCCCCTGAGCAGGATTACCTCAGCGCCCTCGGCCTTGACCGTCTGACCCACTTGGTCGCGCACCACGCCGTAGAGCGTATTGTAGGGTGCGGGTGGGAGCGCCTGGGCGACGCCTCCTAACATCACACCACCGGCAACCGACCCTGCGCAGGCCCGGAGCCGCCGCACCCATCGACCCGGCGGAATCGTGCGGGATGCCGACGCAGTGCCGGATGGATGGGAATTCAAAACAAGGCTCATAGCGGGAAAAAGTCGTGGAAAAGGATTGCAGCGGTCTGGTGGGGATCGAGCCACCGCACGGGCGGCACCATAGCGGAGCGGATGCGGGGTGCAATCTTTTGTCGAAGAACAGGTAGGGATCGTCAACGAACAGGTTACAAGTCCGGAATTCCAGGAAAATCCTCGGGGCATTTCCCTGCCAACTGGCTGGCAGCTTGAGGTGCTTGAGAAGCGCGCGGCCCGCAGAAAGCGGTAACGTTAGAATAAACTCCCGCGGCGACGGAACCCGATGCGGCTCAGCGTCAGGGGCTCCGCGATGTCGTTGAAAAACACCTGGGTGTTTTCACGGTCAAGCCGGGAGACCTGCCGGAGCCGGACCTATGCTCCCAGACGTCCGCTCCCTCGAGCAATCCATGCTCTCCCCGGAATAACCCCGTCCCTCTTCCCACAAGCATCCTCCATACTCGCGCGCCGCAGGCTCTGGACTGCTGGGAGAATCACAGCTCTCTCTGCGTGCGGAGCACGCCTGCCAGCCCTCTCCCTACCAGCCCGCCCTCTTCCAACCCACCCACCTTCCCACTTCTCACTTCTCACTTCTCACCCCCTCCGTACATTCCAGCCTCAACGAGGCGCAATGTGATAGACCGGGGCAACGCCCCGGGTGCACCCATCAAACAACCCCCAGCCCTGAAAGGGCGGAACACCCTCCGAACCAGCAGCCGCAGGCTCTGGACTGCTCTCAGCATCACAACTCTCTCTGCGTGCGGAGCACGCCTGCCACTAATCCCCCATTCCCCTGCCTCAATACTCACCGCCGGCAGCTCATCACCAGACTCCCTCAAAGATTTGCCAGCGCCCTGAACCCGCCTGACACCAAATCTTTCCCCTAAACACCAGCATACTGGTCGGGCTGGCGGGATTCGAACCCACGACCTCTTCGTCCCGAACGAAGCGCGCTACCAAACTGCGCTACAGCCCGACTCTCCAGCTCCCGAATCGGAAGCGGGCAAGAAAAATGGCGAAATCCCCCGCCATGTCAAACCGGGAATGCAGCGTTTCATGTTCCACCTGCTCCCCACCGACCCTCAAAACCCGTGATGAAACCTCGGCGTCCGCGGCGTGATCCCAGTGAACAAATGCCACGGAATCGTCCGCGCCCACCCCGCCAGCTCCGCCGCCGCAATCTCCTCATTCCCGCTCCGCCCCAGCAGCACCACTTCATCCCCCGGCCGCACCGCCGCACCAAGCTCCGTCACGTCCGCCATCAATTGATCCATCGTCACCCGCCCCAGCACCGGACACCGCCGCCCCCCAATCAGCACCTGCGCCCCGTTCCCCGACGCATGCCGCGGGTACCCATCCCCATAACCCGCCGTCACCGTCGCCACCCGCGTCGGCCGACTCGTCACATGCGTCCGCCCGTAACTCACCCCATGCCCCGCCGGAAGCTCCCGCACCAATCCCACCCGAGCACTCCACCGCATCACCGGCCGCACTAACCGATCAAACTCCGGGATCGGCGCAACCCCGTACAGCAGCAGCCCCGACCGCACCATCTCGCCCGCCGGATGCGCACAAACCCCAAGCCCCGCACTATTCGCCAGGTGCACCCGAAACGTCCCGTGCTCCTTCTGCCAACCACTCACCGCCGCCCGGAACGCCGCCGCCTGCCCCCGAGTGAACGCCGCATCCTCATCCGCCGACGGAAAATGACTGCTCACCGAATCCAACTCCAGCGACCGCATCCCCCGCACCAGCCCGATCAACTCGCCCGCATCCACCGGCAGCGACCCGATCCGCCCCATCCCCGTGTCCACCACCACATGCACCCGCTGCACCCTCCCCTGCCCCGCCGCCTCCGCCGCAAACGCCCGCACCTCCTCCGCACTCGAAACCGCCGGGATCCAACCCTCCGCCACAATCCCCGGCACTTCCTCCGGCAACGACGGACTCAGCAGATACACCGGCCGCCCCGCCCCTCCCCCCGACCGCGTCACCCGCGAAACCACCGCCGCCTCGTCAGGACACGCCACCGCAAACGCTCTCACCTCCCCATCCAGCGCCCGCGCCACGCCTTCAAGCCCATGCCCGTAAGCATCCGCCTTCACGACCGCCATCACCAGCTCCGGCCCACCACCCGCCAGCCGCCCCACCGCCCGCGCATTGTCCCGCAACGCCGCATCATCAATGTCCGCGCGGCACCGCACACCCGAAGATTTCCCTGGTTCATCACTCACAACTCCCACCCTGACACACCGCCGCACGCACGCAACCGTAGCCCGCTTCCCTCCCCGCACCCGCCCCGCCGCAAACGGGCGCTTGTCGCCTCTCCACCCGCTGTCTAAGAACGGGAATGATTCACTTCTGGAAAATGAACGGGGCCGGCAACGACTTCGTCGTCCTCGACAACCGGGACGGCCGCCTCTCCCTCAGCGGCGCGCAGATCGCCGCCCTGTGCGACCGCCACCGCGGCGTCGGCGCAGACGGTCTCCTCGCCGTCGAACCCGCTCAATCCGGGGCCGATTTCCGCATGCGCTACTACAACGCCGACGGCGGCGAAGCCGAAATGTGCGGCAACGGTGCCCGCTGCTTCGCCCGCTTCGCCAACTTCCTCAGCAACTGGTCCCTCGACTCCGTCTCCTTCGAAACCCCCGCAGGCATCATCAGCGCCACCTTCCACGGCGATCAGGTCCGCCTCCGCATGAGCGAACCCCACGACTGGCGCCCAGCCCAGTCCCTCCCCGTCGCCGACACCTCCCTCTCCGTCCATTTCGTCAATACCGGAGTCCCCCACGCCGTCGTCCTCACCGACGATCTCGCTAACGTCCCCGTCCGCTCATGGGGCGCAGGCCTCCGCTACCACGACGCCTTCGCACCAAAAGGCACCAACGCCAACTTCGCCTCCGTCCTCTCCAAGGACACCATCGCCATCCGCACCTACGAACGCGGCGTCGAAGACGAAACCCTCGCCTGCGGCACAGGCATGGTCGCCTCCGCCCTCATCCACGCCACGCTCTCCGGCGCTCCCTCCCCTGTCAAAGTCCTCGTCAAGGGCGGCGACACTCTCGAAGTAGGCTTCACCCGCGACGGCGACTCGTTCCGCGATGTCACCCTAACCGGCCCAGCCGTCATCGTCTTCGAAGGCGACATCGCCACTCCCGTCTGATCCCTCTCTCCCCCTCACACCCACACTTCCCCCATGTACCGCGGCACCTTCACAGCCCTCGTCACCCCGTTCACCGCCGATAACAAGGTCGACGAACTCGCCTTCCGCAAGCTCATCGACTTCCAGTTCGATAACGGCGTCACCGGCATCGTCCCAGTCGGCACCACCGGCGAATCTCCCACCCTCTCTCACGAGGAACACCAGCACGTCATCGCCCTCGCCGCCAAATTCGCCGACGGCCGCGGCCCCGTCATCGGCGGCACCGGCAGCAACAGCACCGACGAAGCCATCGAACTCACCAAAGCCGCTGAAGCCGCCGGCTGCGAAGCCGTCCTCCAGGTCTGCCCATACTATAACAAACCTTCCCAGGAAGGGCTCTTCCAGCACTTCAAGGCCGTCGCCGACTCCACCTCCTGCCGCATCATCCTCTACAGTATCCCCGGCCGCAGCGGCATCGAAATCGGCATCGACACCACCGCCCGTCTCGCCGCCGCCTGCCCTAACATCGTCTCCATGAAGGAAGCCGGCGGCAGCGTCGAACGCGTCAACCAGCTCGTCGCTTCCTGCCCGGATTCCTTCACCACCCTCAGCGGCGACGACTCCCTCACGCTCTCCTTCATGGCCGTCGGTGCCATGGGCGTCATCAGCGTCGCCTCCAATGTCATCCCCCGCCAGATGAGCGATCTCGTCAACGCCGCCCTCCAGGACGACTACAAGGCCGCCCGCGCCATCCACCGCAAGTACTACCCGCTCTTCAGCGCGTTCCTCAAGCTGGACACCAACCCGGTCCCCGTCAAAACCGCCCTCAAACACATGGGCTTCACCAACGGCAATCTCCGCCTCCCCATGGTCTCCATGCCCGACCCAAAAGACGCGGAACTCAAAGCCGCCCTCGCCGCCGTCGGCGTCATCTGACCTCACAGGGTCTCCCCTAACCACCCGCACCCATTCTCCCCATGAGCCGATCCGACGGAAGACTCCCCGACCAGCTGCGCCCCATCCGCTTCATCCCCCACATCGCCCCCGCAGCCATGGGCAGTGTCCTCTGCTGCTTCGGCAACACCCACGTCATCTGCACCGTCTCCATCGAAGACAAGGTCCCACGCTGGATGAAGGAACAGAACGTCCAGGGCGGCTGGCTCACCGCCGAGTATTCCATGCTCCCGGCCTCCACCCGCGACCGCAAAGCCCGCGACATCAGCAAAGGCAAACTCGATGGCCGCAGCCAGGAAATCCAGCGTCTCATCGGCCGCGCCCTCCGCGCCGTCGTCGACCTCAGCATCCTCGGCCAGCGCACGGTCTGGGTCGACTGCGATGTCCTCCAGGCAGACGGCGGCACTCGCACCGCCTCCATCACCGGCGCCTGCGTCGCCTGCGCCATCGCCTTCAATCGCCTCGTCGAGGAAAAGAAGCTCTTCCGCTCGCCCCTCACAAAACTCGTCGCCGCCGTCAGCGCCGGCATCTTCAAAAACGAAGCCCTCCTCGACCTCAATTACGTCGAAGACCGCGACGCCTCCGTCGACGCTAACTTCGTCATCACCGAATCCGGCGAATTCGTCGAAATCCA
>JAIXPK010000155.1 GCA_027486335.1 Verrucomicrobiaceae bacterium
AATTCCATGATGAAGCGAACAGTGATTTCTGCGGTTCTCGGCCTGACGATGCTGGGTGGGGATGTTGAATCGGCCGGGGTGCCGGCGGATGTGCGGAGCGGGCCGCTGAAGGATTTGAACGGGTATTTTCCGTTTGATCCGCCGGGATCGACGGAGGCGTGGGCGAAGCGGTCGGCGGCGTTGCGGTTGCAGACGCAGGTGGCGCTAGGGTTGCATCCGATGCCTGAGAAGACCCCGTTGAAGGCGGTGATTCACGGGAAGGTGGCGGGGGATGGGTTTACGGTGGAGAAGGTGATATTCGAGTCGTTTCCCGGGTATTATGTGACGGGGAGCCTGTATCGGCCGGCGGTGCCGGTGGCGGGGAAGGCTCCGGCGGTGCTTTGTCCGCACGGTCATTGGAACAACGGGCGGTTTCTGAGCGAGAGCGAGGCGGATGTGGCGACGGCGATCCGGACGGGAGCGGAGAAGCAGGCGGATGCGGGGCGGAGTCCGCTGCAGGCGCGTTCGATCGGGCTGGCGCGGATGGGTTGCACGGTATTCTTCTATGACATGATAGGGTATGCGGACAGCGTGCAGGTGAGTTATGAGCTGGCGCATCGTTTCAAGCAGCAGCGGGCGGAGATGAATGCGGGGGAGGGGTGGGGATTTTTCAGTCCGCAAGCGGAAGGGCATCTGCAGAGCATCATGGGATTGCAGACGTGGAACAGCATTCGGGCGCTGGATTTTGTGGAGGGGTTGCCGGAGGTGGATGCGGCGAGGATCGGGGTGACGGGGGCGAGCGGCGGCGGGACGCAGACGTTTGTGCTAGCAGCGATTGATGCGCGTCCGGTGGCGATTTTTCCGTGTGTGATGGTATCGACGGCGATGCAGGGTGGATGCACCTGCGAGAATGCGAGTCTTTTGCGGATCGGGACGGGGAATGTGGAGCTGGCGGGGTTGTTTGCGCCGAAGCCGATGGGCATGACGTCGGCGAATGACTGGACGAAGGAGATGAAGACGAAGGGATTGCCGGAGCTGCAGCGGCTGTACGGGCTGTTAGGCAAGCCGGAGAATGTGATGCTGCATGATCGGACGGAGTTTCCGCACAATTACAATCTGCCGAGCCGGATGGCGATGTACCGGTGGTTTGAGAAGCATTTGAAGACCCCGCGGCCTGCGCCGGAGGAAGAGGGGGCGTTCACGTACCTGACAAAAGAGCAGTTGAGTGTCTGGAATGGGGAGCATCCTGCGCCGGCGGCGGGGGATCCGGAGCTGGAGCGGCGCGTGCTGCGGCACTGGAGTGAGGATGCGAGCCGTCAGATCGGGATGAAGCCGTCGCTGGTGGATGAGGCGCTGCCGGTGCTGGCGGGGCGGTCGTGGGGTGAGGCGGGAGTGTGCCGGTGGGAGGTTGGGGAGCGGGTGCAGCGGAGTGGCTGGCTGGAGATGAAGGGGTGGATTGAGAACACGGGGCACCGCGAGGCGGTGGCGGCGACGTTTCTGTATCCTGATCAATGGAATGGATCGGTGGTGGTGCTGCTGCAGGATGGGGATGCGGGAGCGGAGGCGGTGGTGAAGAGCGGCGCGGCGGTGTGTCTGCCGGTGTTGTTCAGCGAGCCGTCACCGGGGACGCCGGCGCGGGCGCGGCATGTGGAGGGAGACCGGGATTTTGCGGGCTACACGCACGGGTACAACGATGGCGTGATCAAGCGTCGGGCGCACGACGTGCTGACGGTGGTGTCATTCATCCGCGGGCATGAGCGGAAGCCGACGGCGATCGAGGTTCGGGCGGCGGAGAGTCATGTGCCGGAAGGCGCGCTGGCGGTGGCGCTGATTCCGCGGGATGTGGTGGGCAAGGCGGTGTTTGCGGAGACGGCGTTCCGGTTCGCGTCGGTCAGTGACATTCGGTCGCCGCGATTGCTGCCGGGGGCGCTGAAGTACGGGGATCTTCCGGCGCTGCTGCGGCGTGCGGCGCGGTGAGGTCTAACGATTACTGAGGGTTGCGGCGGCGTTCGAGGAATCGTTCGAGGGCGAAGACCATGGAGGGGAAGGCGATCTCCGAGGGGTCGACCGAGGCGGGGTCGAGCCAGCAGGTGGAGGCGACGCCGTCGAGGGATTGAGGGGCGGCGTCGGCGTGGGTCCGGGCGGTGAAGAAGAAGTCGAGGACCGGGTAGATGAGGCCCTTGTAGTGATAGGAATTGGGATGGGAGCAGAGGAAGCGGATGTCTTCGAGCTGGAGGCCGACTTCTTCTGTGAATTCGCGCTGGAGCCCGTGTTCAGCGGTTTCGCCTTCGTCGATGAAGCCACCGGGGATGGCGAGTTTGTCTTTGGCGGGGTCTTTGGCGCGGCGGATGAAGAGGACCATGCCGTCGGGGCGTTCGAGGAAGGCGGCGGTGGCGCAGGTGGTGTTGAAATAGAGCGTGTAGTTGCAGGCCGGGCAGTGGAGCGGCTGGGTGGGCGAGGCATTGCGCGGGATGCCGCAGGAAGGGCAGTGTCGGAACGTGGAGGACGGGTGCATGGGTGTCAGGCTGGTGCGGGCGGCAGCACGGATGGCATTGTCTGAATTTGGGGGAAAGTATTAAGATTCAGTCGCGTTGCCGGGGGCCAATCTTGCCACCTCGATCCGATTGGCTATTCTGCTTCGGTGAGTTCTCCGAGACGCGAGGCAATCCAGTTGTTCAGACTCTCGCCTTCGTCTGAACTCAGTTCGACCAATCTACGATGAAGCGAGGGATCGATCCGAAGCAGAAATCTACCTGAGTATGGCTTATCAGCAGGCTCGCCTCGGCTGGCACAATAATCGAGATAATCGTCAACTGAATCCCGGAATGCCGTCTTCAGTTCATCAACGGTTCTCCCCTGAAATGTTATCACGTCACGCAGGCCGGTCACTTCGCCGTGAAAAATATCGGCATCATCGTCGAATCGAATCGTGCATCCGTATCCTTTGTAGTTCATGATGGCTTTACTCCTGCTTCAGTTAGAAATCTGCGCATTGACTTCACCGCTCCTTTATCGGTCGCGGGTTGTGGGTGAGGCCTGTGAAAAACCGCTCTCACACCATTCAAGGCGATTCGAACCCGTGAGCCGCTTCCCTCGGAAAGCTCGGCATCCAAGGCAATCAGCAAGGCTTCGACATCCGCCCATTTGATTGATGAAGGAACCGGATTCCTGAAAATTTCGGCTAAAGTGTGTCGATGGCGGTTGTTCAACGCAGACGATGATACTATTTTCCGGTATCGCGGCAAGGATTATTTTTTGCCGATCCGATGAAGAACTGGAGCGGAGATGGACAGCCTCGAGGCTGCCCGCAGGGTGGCAAGGTCATCATCGCTCGACCGCGGGGCGGGTGAGTTGCCCGTTACGGCCGATCGGCCGGGTGCAGATCTGTTTCAGGAGGCGGAGTAGAATGGGGCGGCTCCGGTTCTTCGGCGAAACTGGGATCATCAGAAGTTCGTGAACAAGGTGTGCTGCTTCGATGGTGTGCGGATGAGCTCGGCGCGAACTCCACCAAAACGTTGTGGCGTGCTAGCACTCCCCAGTTTCTTGCCAGCTTCCGAAACAGCGATCGAAATCCGCCCATCAACATCTGTCTTCTTGAAAGAACAAGTAATCTCGTGCCCCTTCGCGTGAAACGTGGCGCTGCCTGTGCCGGATAACTGCTCTGAATGTCCGTCTGAGACAATTGTGCCTGTGAATCTTAGGCTTGGTTCGGAACATGATATGGTGACGATGATTTCTGTCGCGGGAATGCCAGAATAGTTGCACCTTGGCGATGTCGTATTGCAACCAGATAGGAATATGGCAACAACGAGTGTGAGGTGTGATTTGATGAAATTCATGGCTGGTGGAACATCCGTTTTTGATCGGGGTGTGGTGGCAGGTTGAGGGGCCTTTCAAGTGGCTGGATTTCAACGGTGTGATTGAACCGTAGGCATGGTATCCGGGCCAAGTGGATTGGCAAGGGCTTCAAAGGGGGGGGCGTTGGTGATCATGGCGGTGCCGAGGTTGGGGAGCTCGGAAATGTGAGTGAGGGGGCGACGGACAGGTGGCGGGGCGGCAGTTCGTGGGCGTTTCGGAGTTCGGGGTGAGAGGGTGCCGGGCTCTTGGTGAGTGGCTCGCGGTGTGTTCTGAGAGAGGGGGGCGGGAAGGGGTGAGAGGTGGTGGGCTTGGGACCATGGATGGGCACGGATGGACCGGATGGACCGGATGGGGTGCCGGTGGCTGGGACGGAACGCGCTGGCGGACGGTGGTTTGCGAAGTTTGATGGGGGTGCCGTTGGGGACGCAATCCCGTTGGGATTGGCGATTTGTTGGTGTTGGGGACCCAGGGTAGGCCCGCGGCGCAGGCCAACCCTGGGCTAGGGGACGCAATCCCGTTGGGATTGGTGGGATGCTGGTACGGATGACAAGGGCGGGACGCCCTTGCTACGCCTGCGCGGTGCAGGCCAACCCTGGGCTGGGGGACGCAATCCCGTTGGGATTGGTGATCTCATGGCTGGGAAAGTCTCCAGAATCGGCGTGGCTCCGTGTTCGTGTTGATTGTGTAGGGTCTTGTGGTGACGTTTACTGCTGGCCAGTTGGGACCTAGAGTGGTGTTGCTGAACAGTGTGCCCTGATTCCAAATGAGGCGAAGAGTGCCGGGGGTGGAATCTGGCTCCAGCCACAGGTGAGGTTTGTCGGCGCGGTTGATCCACACCGTGAGCCGCGAGTAGTAGAGAGCCGTTAGACTTTCGAATCCCGAGTCGGTACCGAAGATCAACCAAAGTGAACCGTCGCTCGCTGTTCGTGATGAGAGCGGTTGGCCATGCTGATGCCTCGTCAACAGAACGTAACTCGCGTTTCCATCATCAGGTTTGGCTATGTTGCCGATCACGGACATGTTGGAGCCGCCAACGGATTGGTTCCCCTTGTCGAGATTCATGCGCAGCCAACCCTCGCGTGGGTCGACAACTGCCTGCGGTTCAAATGCCACGGCTCCAGCCTTTATCGTGACGGACTCCCCTGGCGCTCCTCCAACGCCTACGAGTCCTTCAGCGTACTTCGAGGCCAATTGGATCTCCATGGTAAGAATGACGGAGGTATTGGGGGGAAGCCCTGTGATCCGCTTCTTCCAGAACATGAACAGGTCGTCGCTGCGATTGATTCCCGATATGAAGAGAGCGGGGGATCCGCCTAGATTAGTGGGTCTTGCCTGCCATGAATTGGTCAATTGATACTGAGAGGAATCCCCATTGTGAGGGTAGTCCGCGAAGCCTGCGGAGAAGCCGTGGTCAGACTGCGCAAAGTCAAAGTCCAGGCGTATCGCATCTGAGGCGCGCAACGCGATGGATGGCATGATGGCAAGTAATAGAAACGAGAACAAATGTTTCATTCTGGTAATTGGATTCTGACGGCGAACGGTTTGTTTTCACGATATCTAGGGGAATAGGTTATTGCAATCGTGGCGTGGTGGCGGGCGGTAGAGCCCTCTTTCCCAGAGCGATGCTCTGGGCTGGTATGCAGCGTTCCTTCAGAACGCGGTGGTGGGGGCGGTGGGGTGCCCAGAGCGGTGCTCTGGGCTGGTATACGGTGTCCCGTTGGGACACGGGGCAGGGCAGTTCTGAGGCGGTTGCTGGGGGACGGGGTGACGGTGGCGGGGGCGGAACGCGGTGGCGGACGGTGGTTTGCGAAGTGTGAGGGGGATGCCGTTGGGGGCGCAATCCTGTTGGGGTTGTGGATTTGTTGGGGGCGGGGGACCCAGGGTAGGCCCGCGGTGCAGGCCAACCTTGGGCTGGGGGGCGCAATCCCGTTGGGATTGGTGGGATGCTGGTACGGATGACAAGGGCGGGACGCCCTTGCTACGCTTGCGGGGCGCAGGCCAACCCTGGGGGACGCAATCCCGTTGGGATTGGTGGGATGCTGGTACGGATGACAAGGGCGGGACGCCCTTGCTACGCTTGCGGGGCGAAGGCCAATCCTGGGCTGGGGGGCGCAATCCCGTTGGGATTGGGGGGATGCTGGTACGGGGGGCAAGGCTGGGACGGCCTTGTTTGGGCTCTGGCGGGAAAGGTCACAGGCAGGATGCCCGTGCCACCTTGGTTGAGTTAGCGGCGGCCGTCGTACCAGATGTCGCAGGATTCGCGGCGTTTGAGGGTGCGGCCGCCGGTGAGGGCGGTTTTGAGCATGAACCAGAAGTGTGAGGCTGGGCTGCGGAAGGCGAGTTTGCGGGCGGAGGTGACGAGTGGGTGATTGGTGAGGAAGACGAAGTGCTGGTTCTGGCGGCGGGCGATTTTTTTGAGGCGGTCGCTGAGTTCGAGTTCTTCTGCGGCGAAGAATTCGAGGCTGAAGCCGCCGGATTCGGTGAAGGCGTCGCGGCGGACGAAGAAGAACGAGCCTGCGGCCCAGTGTTTCCAGCGGGCGAGGCGGTGCCATTGGCGGATGAAGAATTCGGAGCCTGGGAGTGGTTGGTCCATGACGAGGGCGCAGCCGCCGAAGAGGACATCTGGTCGGGCGATGGTGGCGGCGAGTTCCTGCATGAGAGGTGCGGAGGGGGTGGAATCGGCGTCGAGGAAGAGGAGCCATGAACCGGAGGCGGCGGCGGCGCCGGTGTTGCGGGCGCGGCTGATCTGGTTGACGGGTTCGAAGACGACGGTGGCACCCGCGGCGCGGGCGACCTCGGCGGTGCGGTCGGTGGAATTGTTATCGCAGACGATGACTTCCCATGAGATGCCTGCGGCTGAGAAGGAAGCGCAGGCCGAGTGGAGGGCCTGGAGGGTGGCTGGGAGGAGTTTTTCCTCGTTCCATGCGGGGATGACGATGCTGAGGTGCATCAGGGTGAGAGTCGCGGGGCGGGGATGCGGTCAGTGGGGCAGGAGATGGCGGCGATGGCTTCCATGATGCGGTCGCTGACGACTTGATAGTGTTCCTTGGAATCGGGGAGGGATTCGAGGTCGAAGCGGATGACTGGGCCGGCGACGACGGTGACGGTGGAGGTTTGGAAGCGACCGGAGCCGTAGGGGAGGGCTTCGTGGGCACCGAAGATGCGCATAGGGAGGACGGGGACTTTCGCTTTGGTGACGACGAGACCGGTGCCGGGCTGGCCGCGTTGGAGCTTGCCGTCGGTGGAGCGGGCGCCTTCGGGGAAGATGATGACGCGTTTGCCTTCTTTGAGGAGACGGATGATGGATTTGAGGCCGGTGAAGCCGGCGCGGTCCTGGTCGATGGGGACGACGTTGAGTTTGGGGAAGAGCCAGCGGGCGAAGGCGTTGGAGTAGAGGGATTTGCGGGCGAGGTAGTGGATGGGGTTGTCGAAGGAAGTGCCGACGAGGGGAGGGTCGAGGTAGCTGACGTGATTGGCGCAGATGAGGGCGGGGCCGTCTTCGATGAGGTGTTCCCGGCCGGAGACCTGGAGATCGAGCGCGGCGCGGCCGACGGTCTTGGCGAAATTGTAACTGAAATTGTGCACGAAACCCATGGGGTGGAGATACGCGGACGGTGCGGGTGCGCAACCGCGGGGCGGATTGGTGGGTTGGGGTTGGCGATGGGAAAAGACTGGCGTTCCGGGCGCGGGCGGTGAGAATTGGGGGAGTTCGACGGGATTGTGCGCGGACTTGAAACCAAACTGCCGATGAAGCTGAGAGACGAGAGATTCAAGAAAGCGGGGCCGTGGAGCGCGGTGCGGCTGGCGTTGGCGCTGGTGAGCGTCGGGTGCGGGAGCGGGTTGCGAGCGGAACTGGTGGTGGGCGGATTGAGTGGGGCGCAGATGGAGGCGAAGGAGAAAGGGCAGGTACTGATTGGGGAATTGAACTGTGTGGCGTGTCACGGGGCGGCTGGGGCGGCGGAGGCGTTGCGGGCGAGGTCGAAGGTTGCGCCGCGATTGGCGGGGGTGGGATCGCGGGTGGACCCTCGTTATCTGGAGGCGTATTTGAAGGATCTACATGGGGTGAAGCCGGGGACGACGATGCCTGATGTGATGGCTGGGCTTGCGCCGGGGGAGAAGACGAAGCGAGCGAAGGCACTGACGCATTTTCTGTTATCGCTAGGGGAGCAGAAATTTGCGCCGGAGGCACCGGATGCGGTGGCGGCGGTGGAGGGGAAGCGATTGTTTCATGCGCGCGGGTGTGCGGCGTGTCATGCGCCGCGGGACGATGCGGGGAAGGAATTGCCGATGGCTGGGGCGGTGCCGCTGGGGGCGCTCGATCGGAAGTACAGTTTTCGGAGCCTTGTGGGATTCCTGCGGGATCCGCATGTGGTGCGGCCGTCGGGGCGGATGCCGGAACTGGAGATGGATGGTCGGGATGTGGAGCGGATCGCCCATTTTTTGCTGAAGGATACCAGGGTGCCGGGCGGCCTGGTTTACACCATGTACCGTGGGAAAGTGTGGGAGGGATTGGCGAGTGACGAAGTGAAGCCTGAGCGTGGCGGGCAGGTGGGGGATTTCGGGCTGAAGTCGGTGGGGGAAGTGCGGCATCACACGGCGATCCGGTATGAAGGGTGGCTGACGGTGGCGACGCCTGGGAAGTACACCTTTAATCTGGTGATGAATGGCGGGTCGCTGAAGGTGGATGGGGCGGCGCTGGTGGAGGTGGCTCCGAGCGATCGGCGGGGTGTGCGGGAGTTGTCAGGGACGGTGGAGTTGACGGCGGGCGGGCACCGGGTGGAGCTGACGTATTTTCATACCGGGCGAGAGCCGAAGTTTGTGTGTGAGCTGGAGGGGCCGGGGATGGAGCGGCAGCCGGTGCCTGGGGCGATGCTGAGTGCGACGGAGAAGCCGGTGCCGGCGTTTGAGCCGTTGGTGGTGGATCCGGTGCTGGCGATGCGGGGTCGGGAGTGGTTTGGGGAGTTAGGTTGTGCGAACTGTCATGATGATGTGGGCGTGGCGGGGACGCGGCGGGCGTCGCTGAAGGGATTGGACGCTGGGCGCGGGTGTCTTGGGGAGGGATCGGGGGCGTGGCCGCATTATGATTTGAACGGGGAGCAGAGGGAATGGATCAGGGCGGCGCTGCCGGAGGCGGAGGATGTGCAGTTCAGTGACGAGCAACGGATTGGTCAGACACTGGTGTCACTGAATTGCCTGGCGTGTCATGAGCGGAGCGGATTGGGGAGTCTGGCGGCGGAGCGGCGGGCGATGTTCACGGGGACGCAGCCATCGCTGGGGGATCAGGGGCGAGTGCCGCCACCGCTGTCGCATGTCGGGGCGAAGCTGACGCCCGAGTGGCTTCGGGAGGTGCTAGTTAACGGGAAGCGGCAGCGGCCGTATCTGGACGCGGTGATGCCGAAGTTCGGAGAGCGGAACGTGGGGCATCTGGCGATGTTGTTCGGGAAAGTGGACCGATTGGAGGACGCGGTGATTCCGAAGGTGGGGAATCTGCAGGAATCGAAGGCGGCGGGTTATGAGATGATGGGGGTGAGCGGGTTCGGGTGCATTGTGTGCCATGAGTTCAACGGGCAGAAGACTGGGGAGCTGGCGGCATTGGATCTGGTGAATGTGACGAGCCGGCTGCAGAAGAACTGGTTTGGGCTTTATATGAGACAGCCGACGCGGTTTCATCCGACGGTGATCATGCCGAGTTACTGGCCGGATGGGGTGACGACGCGGCCGAACATTCTCGGGGGTGACACGGCGCAGCAGATTGAGGCGTTGTGGGCGTATCTTGAGGATGGGGGGAAGGCGAAGAAGCCGCTGGGGTTGTCGCGGCAATCTAACGAATTGCGGGTGAGTGATGTGACGGAGTTGTGCCGCGGGCAGAGTCCGATCGGGTATCGGGGGATTGCGGTGGGTTATCCTGAGCGGATCAGTCTGGCGTTTGATGCTGGGGAGATGGTGTTGCGGCAGATCTGGAAGGGAGAGTTTGCGAGTGTGGATGCGGGGCATTTTCATCCACGTGGGGGAGATCAGGTGAGTTTTCCGCCGGGGATTCCGTTTCACCGGCTGGGGTCGATGGATGAGAGTTGGCCGTACAAGGGTAAGACGAACTATGCGTTTCCGCAGGATCAGGGGTATCAGTTCCGGGGGTATCAGCTGGACAAGGCGCGGCGGCCCGAGTTTTTCTATGAGTATGGCGGGGTGAAGGTGCGGGACTTTTTCGAGGATGTGAAGGACGGGGAAGGGAAGGCGTATTTCCGGCGGACGATGACGTTTGAGACGACGGCGGCGGCGGAGCCGTTTTATTTCCGGGCGGCGGCTGGGGAGACGGCGGTGGCGGAGGGCGAGCGTGAGTTCAAGGTGGGCAAGCTGTCGATGCGGGTGACGAGCGAGCATGGCGGGGTGGTGCGGGAGGGATCGCCTGCGGAGGTGCTGCTGATGATGAAGCTTCCGGCGGGCCGGACAACACTAACACTCGAATACAGATGGTAAGGTACAGCGGATATCCTGTTCTGATGGCGATGGTGCTGGCGGTTCCTGCGGGTGCCGAGGAGGACCTTGGGGCGATGTGGGGAACTGCGGCGGAGGAGGCGAAGTACTATCCGATTGTGGAGGTGGCGATCCCGCCGGGGGTGCCGATGCGGCCGGGGAGTTTCGAGGTGCTGCCGGACGGGCGACTGGCGGTGGGGACGCGGCGCGGGGACATTTATTTTGTGAAGGGGGCGTTCGAGAGCCCGCCGGTGCCGGAGTTTCATCTGTTTGCGAGCGGGCAGGATGAGATTTTCGGGATGTCGTGGAAGGACGGGGCGATGACGGCGACGACGTGGGGTGAGGTGACGCGGATTGCGGATACGGATGGTGATGGAGTGGCGGATCGTTATGAGGCGCTGACGAGCAACTGGGGGTATGCGGAGGGGCATGAGTTTGCGTTCGGGTCGAAGCATGATGCGGAGGGGAACATCTGGGTGGCGCTAGGGTTGAGTGGTTCGTATGAATCGCACAATCTGTTCCGCGGGTGGGCGGTGAAAGTGACGCCGCAGGGGAAGATGATTCCGGTGTGCAGCGGGTTGCGGAGTCCTGGTGGGGTGGCGGCGAATGCGGAGGGGGCGATGTTTGTGATTGAGAGCCAGGGGCCATGGAACGGGTGCTGTTCGCTGAAGCATCTGAAGCCTGGAGGGTTTCTGGGGCATCCAGCGAGTTACAACTGGTATCCGTATGCGGAGGGGATGAAGGCCCCCGCGCGGGAGCCGGCGAGTGATTCGCGGATGGGGATTGAGAAGAAGCGGGTGCCGGAGCTGGTGCCGCCGGCGGTGAAGTTTCCGTATATCAAGATGGGGCGGTCGATTTCCGGGTTTCGGCTGAATCAGACGGGCGGGAAGTTCGGGCCGTTTGAGAACCAGTTTTTTCTGGGGGATTATTCGCTTAGTGTGGTGATGCGTGCGAGTACGGAGCTGGTGAATGGGGTTTGGCAGGGCGCGTGTTATCCGTTTCGGGAGGGACTGGCGACGGGGATCATGAATGTGGAGTTTTCGCCGCGCGGGCAGCTGATGACGGGAGGGTTTACGACGAACAGCCAGTGGCCGGTGCGGGGGACGACACCGTTTGCGCTGCAGCGGATTGACTGGACTGGGGAAGTGCCGTTTGAGATTCGGGAGATCCGGATCCGGAAGGATGGGTTCAGGTTAGAGTTCACGAAGCCGGTGGATGCGGCGGTGGCGGCGAAGGTGGGGGTTTACGGGATCACGACGTACACGCATGTTTACGATGCTGGGTATGGGAGTCCGGAGGTGGACCAG
The DNA here is from genome assembly GCA_027486335.1 of Verrucomicrobiaceae bacterium. Classification (GTDB taxonomy): domain Bacteria; phylum Verrucomicrobiota; class Verrucomicrobiia; order Verrucomicrobiales; family V1-33; genus V1-33. The sequence continues at coordinate 11,619 of JAIXPK010000155.1, forward strand.
ACGACGCCGAAGGTGCTGAAGGCGGAGCCGGCGGCGGACGGGATGTCGGTGGTGGTGCAGCTGGACCGGGTGGTGGAGGATCACATTCATGATTTCGATCTTTCGGGGATGGTGGGTGCGGACGGGCGGCGGCTGCTGCATCACAAGGCGTATTACACGGTGAACGAAGTGCCGCGGGAGTAGGGGATGAGTCTAACAATTAATATACTGACGATATGAAACTGATGCTGCTGATGGCTGGGATGCTGGTGACGGGGACGATTTTTGCGGAGCCTCCGGCTGGTGGGGTGAAGCCGGCGGGTGAGGCGGCGGTGCAGTGGTTGAGTTATGGTGGGGGCGAAGGGCCTGGGAAGGGGAAGCGGATTGTGCTGATTGCGGCGGATCAGGAGTACCGGAGCGAGCAGTCGATGCCGATGATGGCGAAGATTCTGAGTGAGCGTCATGGGTTTGACTGCACGGTGCTGTTCGGGGTGAACGAGAAGGGGGAAGTGGATCCGACGATGCCGGTGTATCCTGAGAAAGGGAAAGAGTTCCGGGAGCATCACATTCCGGGATTGGAGCAGCTAGGGGGGGCGGATTTCGTGGTGTTTTTTCCGCGATTGCTGACCCTGCCGATGGTTGAGCGGGAGATGATTGTGAAGTACATTGATTCCGGGCGGCCGTTTCTGTCGCTGCGGACGGGGAATCACGGGTTTCACGGGGCGCTGCCGTACAAGATTGGGGGGAAGCAGGTGGATTGGGGGAATGACGTGCTAGGTGGGTCGTTCATGGGGCACCATGGGAACTGGCATGCGGATTCGACGCGCGGGAGTCTGGTGCCGGAGCAGAAGGATCATCCGATTCTGCGTGGGGTGAAGGACATCTGGGGGAATTCGGATGTTTACCGGACGTATCCGGAGGGTGGAAAGCTGCCGGAGGGATGCACGGCGCTGGTGTGGGGGCAGCCGCTGTTAGGAAGGGAGCCGGGTGATGCGCCGAATCCGAAGCTGGAGCCATTGCCGGTGGCGTGGTACAAGTTGTGGAAGACGAGCGGGGGGAAAGAGGCGCGGGTGTTTCAGTCGACGATGGGGAGCGGGCATGATCTGCTGAATCCGGGGCTGCGGCGGATGATCATCAATGCGATTTACTGGGGATTGGGGATGGAGGAGTCGATTGATGGAAAGAGGAGTGTGGAAGTGGTAGGGAAGTATGAGCCGCTGGAGAGCGGGTTTGATTACGAGGCGATGGGCGTGGTGCCGAAGCCGGTGGCGGCGTACCGCTGAGCGTAGGTGGGAGAGAGGCAGGGTTTCACCCCATGGTGGTTGGGGACTACCGGGGTGATGCTGGGTGCATCCATGAAGACCCGCACCATCATTGCCTTTGCGCTAATTGTTATCGGCATTGCTGCCCTATCGTACGAGGGCGTGCGCTGGACCACGAAGGAGAAGGTGATTGATGCCGGGCCGCTGCAGGTTTCGGCGGAGCGCTGGCATTCGATTGCGGTGCCGCCGTTTGTGGGTGTGCTGGTGCTGGTGGGTGGAGTGGTGCTGCTTTTCACCGGGCGAAAGTCCGTCTGACGCGTCGGGGCGAGGCCCGTCTAACTGAAAGAAATGACTATGCATATGAATTCTCAAACTATTGGCGACGAGATCGCCCGCCTGAGCGAGGCTGCGCGATCGCTCATTGAAGCCACATCGGAGATGGCTGGAGCTGGAGTGGATGAGGCGCGGCAGCGATTGGCGGCGGCATTTGCGAGCAGCCGGGCGTTCCGGGAGCATCTGAAGGAAGAGACCTCGAAGTGCGCGGTGGCGGCTGATTCGGCGATGCACCTTCATCCATACAAGGCGATGGCGCTGGGCATGGGATTTGGGGCGTTGCTGGGTGCGCTGATGGCGGCGCGTTGCCGATGCCGTGCGAAATGAAATCGGGGACGACACCGGAGCGACCAGCTGCGAGTCCTGACGACTGCCAGCCGCTGCCAACGATGGCGGAGCGGCTGGCGGCGATGGGGTCGAGCCGTGCGTTGCTGGCGGCGATTGAGTTGGGGGAGGTTCGTGATGTGGCGGTGAGATTGCTGATGCTGGTGATGGGGATGGGAGTGCTGCTGCTGCTGGCGGGACTGGGGATGGTGGTGGTGGCGGTGATGGTTATTGAGACGACGGCGACGCTGGTGGTGGTGGCGGGGATGACGGCGGTGTATGCGGTTGGGGCGTGGGTGTTGTACCGGAGGATGGTGAGACTGGTGCGGAGAGGCGGGTGGTTTGCGGAATCCCGGGCGCAATGCAGGAAGGATGCGTTGTGGTTTTCACAGATGAATTTATGAAGGCGGAGGCTGTGCGGAAGGCGCTGTTGGTGATCGAGTGTGATCTGCAGCGGGTGTCGATGGTGGGGCATCTGGCGGGAGTGCGTGCGGCTGCGGAGGAAGCGCCGGGGGCGTGTGAGCGCGTGCTGGCGGTGGTTACGGCGGCGGAGGCTGTGCTGGATTGTGTGGGGCCGTTGCGGAATCTGGGTGGGGAGCGTGGTGTGGTGATGCTGGGACGGGTGAGGACGGGGCTGGTGGCGGTTCGGGTGGCGGTGATGGTCTGGGCGTCATTCCGGCCATTGAGGAAGGCGGATTGAGGCGGCGGGGAGAGCGGAGGGGATGGGCGGAGTGTGTTGAAACTTGCGTGTGGAGGTGGGCGTGGTATGCGGGGAGGCATCAGAGCGTCAGAGTACCTGCTGCGGTTGGCGGGTGTGGCGGCTGGTGGCGAACATGACGATGAACCAAGCGATGCGAGTGATTGTGACGGGGACCGGCGGGCGGTTAGGTGGCGCGGTGGCGCGGCACCTGAGGCTGCGAGGGCATCGGGTGGTGGCGTGGGACCGGAAGGCGGTGGACTTGGGGGAGCGGGAGCGGATTGACGATCATTTCGGGGCGGTGGCGTTTGATGCGGTGGTGCACTGTGCGGCGGCGACGTCGCTGGAGTGGTGTGAGTTGAATCCTGAGGAAGCGGCGGTGGTGAATGCGGAGGCGGCGGGGCGGATCGCGGGGCATTGCCGGGAGCAGGGGGCGCTGATGGTGCAGGTGTCGACGGATTACGTGTATGACGGGACGGTGCCGGGGCTGAGGCGGGAGGATGATCTGCTAGCGCCGTGCGGGGTTTATGCGAGGACGAAGCTGGCTGGGGAGCGGGCGGTGGTGGAGAGCGGGGCGCGGGTGGTGGTGGCGCGGGTGTCGTGGGTGTTCGGGCCGGACCGGTCGGCGTTTCCGGATCAGATGATTGAGCGGGCGCGGCGAGAGGAGACGTGTGCGGCGATTGGGGACAAGTGGTCGACTCCGTGTTACAGCGTGGACCTGGCGGAGCAGATTGAAGGGTTGCTGGGGATGGAGGACGTGGAGGGCGTGTTCAATTTAGGGAACACGGGGGAGTGCACGTGGCAGGAGTACGGGCAGGCGGCGCTGGATCTGGTGGCGGAGATGGGGATTCCGCTGCGGTGCCGTACGGTGGGTGCGCAGACGCTGGCGGAGATGACGGGTTTCCTTGCGCCGCGGCCGGTGCATACGGCGATGGACCTGACGAAACTGAGGGCGCTAGGAATTCCGGCGCGGCCGTGGCGCGAGGCGCTAGCGGATTATCTGGCGACGTATTACCGTGGGAGGGCGTGTCAGTCAGCGGAGTAGTATTTGCCGACGACCTTGCCATCGGCGAGGTAGACTGTGATGGATTCGGAGTTCGGTTCCGATTGGCCTTCCGGGTTCATGAGGAAGCCGAGGGAGGTAGGGGAGGCGGAGATTCTGGGGGCGAGGCGCGGACCGTTCTGAGGGTAGCGCTGCTTGAGTTGTTCGATGACGGCTTCGGCGTGCATGCCGGGCTCGATGCTGGAGTAGAGTGAGCGGAACGTGCGGTAGCGGCTGTCGACCAGTCCTGGGAAGAGGACGACGACGAGCATGGTGATGGGGATGAGGAGGAAGACGGCGGCGGCTCCTGTGAGCCTGCGGGACGAAGGTTCCCGCCGCCACCATGCGGCTGCCATGAGGCAGAGAGCGGCTGCGGCGAGGGATGCCGCGAGGACGGTATTGCCGTAGTGGTGGAACATGGTGGCGGTGGGAAGGTTAGGGTTTCAGGCGGCTGAGGCCGAATGGAAGGGGCGGTTAGTCGGTGACGGCTGGGTAGGCGAAGCTGACGTCGTCACCGTCCTTGAGTTTGACGGAGACGCGGCCGCCGGTGCGGGAGAGTTTGAGGCCCTTGTATTGTTCGCCGAAGGCTGGGGTGATGTCGAAGAGGAGTTCGGCGGCGACGAGTTGTTCGTAGGTGACTTCCTTGGCGGAGGGGTTGTCGATGAACCATGTCTGGGCGGCGAAGGCGACCTGCTGGAGGTTGCTGCGGACGGTTTTGTTGGGAGCGGCGGGGTCGTTGTCCGGGGTTTCTTTGGCTGCGTCTTCTGCGGGAGCGCCGCCGCGGGCGCGTTCGATGGCCTGGGCGACATTGGAGTTGGCACCGAAGGCGGCGGCGGCGATGCCGAGGGGGACAGCGGCGGCCTGGACGAGCGTGTGCTTGTGATTTTCCATGGTGTTCGAGAGGAACAGCATGCCTTCGGGGACATTGGAGTAGGTGCCGGCGATGCCCTGGTTAGGGGTGGGGGAGAGTTCGGAGGCGATTTTGGAGAATGCTTTGGCGAGGCCAGCGCCTGGGCCGCCGTTGGCGTCGGTGGCGGACTTCATGATTTCGGTGCTGATGCCCGCCATCGTCTTGAGGAATTTGGCGCTGGCGTAGGTCATGCCGTTGGCTTCGGCGGGGAGGCCGGAGGTGGCTTTCTGGAAGTCAGGGCTATCCTTGAGGTGATCGGTGCCAGCGATGGCGGCGCGGGCGTAGTCGATGTGGGTTGTCAGGATGATCTTCTTGGATTTGACGTCGTGGTAGAGGGCAGGGCGGAAGTAGTCGAGTTCGCCGGGGAGGGCGTTGACGGGTTTGATGATGTTGAAGCCGTCGCCTTTTTCGACGGTGACGGAGTCGGTTTCACCGGCGAAGACGAGGAGGGCTTCCATGATGAAGTCGAGGCCTTCGATGGAGACCATGGCATTGACGGCCGGGATGGCGACTGGGGCTCCGGGGATATTGAACTGCCGGTCTTCTTTGAGAGAGGCGGCGGTCATGACCTTGAGGTTGAGCTGTTCGATGACCTCGCCTGCGGTCATGTTGAGGGGTGGGATGGGGAAGTCGAGGAGCCCTTTGAATTGTGCGAGCATGTTTTCGTCGCCGCCTGCGGTGAGGACGGCTTCCATGGTTTCGCGGAGGGCGGAGAGGGTGAATTCGCCTTGATAGGCGATGTCGGCGTCTTTGGGGGCGAAGGAGGCGACTTCGACTGGGGCGGGTTTGTTTCCGAAGAGTTTGAGGAGCCCTTTACCGCCGCCTGGCATGACGAGGAGGGCGCGGTTGTGGAACATGTCAGGGCCTAGGGAGCGGGAGGAGAAGCCGAGGCCTTTGAGGCTGGTGAGGCCGAGGGCGTCGACGAGAGGGGCGGCCTTGAGGTTATCGGGGATCTGGGCGGCGATGCCGTCTTTGCGTGCGGCTTCGAGGAGTTTGTCGCCGATGGCGGCGAGTTTGGCGAGATCGCCGTCGAGGTCCATGTAGGAGAAGAAGAGACCGCCGATTTCGAGGTGTTTGGCGGCGGCGGCGAAGGAGGCTGGGCTGGTGCCTTCGGGGACTGGGGCTTGGGCGCGGGCCGGGGAATGGGAAAGGAGGAGGACGCTGGCGGCGGCGAGGACCGGGCGGCTGAGAGCGGCAGGGAATTTCAAGATCATGGGGGTGATTATACACCCGCCAGAATGAGCTGCCAGTGAAACTGAGGGGGGAGTCAGGGGGGCGGGGCGAGGCGGCGGGTGGTGTATTCCTGCTGGGAGACGGAGACGCCCTGGGCTTCGAGCATGGCGATGAGACTGTCGGGGCCGGAGAGGTGGCCTGCGCCGACGATGACGATGGATTCCTCGTCGCCGTCGAGGAGCTGGAGAATCCGGGGGAACCATGCCTTGTTGCGGTCGTCGATGAGGCGCTGGCGGAGGGAGGGGAAGTCTTTGAAGCCGTCGCGGAGGAGACGGTCGAGGGTGGCGGTGTCGCCTTCGTGCCATGCGTTGGCGAGGAGGGCGATGCGGGTGGGGGCGGATCTGGCGTCGGCGAGGGCGAGGCGGAGCATGAGGTCCTGATCCTGGGAGGAAAGACTGTCGAGGATGCCGAGACTCTGGCTGACGGATTCGAGGCCTTCTGTGGAGCGTTCGCCGAGACGGGCACCGAGGTGGCGTTCGATGCCGCGGGCGACGTTGAAGCCGAGCCTGTCGAGGGAGGTCATGCCGACGCGGAGGGAAGCCATCCATGGTTTCATGTGCTGGAAGGAATCCGGGGAGATGTTGGAGTCGGTGCACCATGCGAGGAAGTCGCGGCTGGTGTCGGGTGAGAGGGAAGGGAGGAGGGATTGGCCTTCGGGGAGGGAGGAGAGGGCGAGGGAGAGCTTCTGGGTTTCCGGGTCTTCGGTGGTGCCGGGTTTGAGTTCCATGACGACGCGGCGGGACTGGTCCCATGCTTTGCGCCATGGGGCGGGGAGCGGGTAATCGGATTCGCGGAGGATGTGGATGGAGCCGCAGAGCCAGACGGTGGTTTTGTCGGGGCCGCGGGAGGCCTTCCAGACCATGGCTTTGGTGGTGCGTTCGGGGCCGAGGGGCGGGTCTGCGGGCGGGCGCTGGAGGAAGACGAAGGCCGCGGTGGCGGCGATGGTGAGGACGATGCCGGAAATCAAAAGGCGCATTGGCGTCTGGGGGGAAGTGGTCTATGGTGGGGTGCGATGGCAGTAAGTGCCAGCGCGATTCCCCCAAACAGAACAAAGGTATGAGTCAATTCAGCAATGTGCAGATTGAGTTGCCGCGGCTGCCGCCGCGGCTTGGGCGGTGGGTCGGGCTGGGACTGATCGGGTTGCCGGTGCTATTGTTCGGGATGAGCACGTGGTATGTAGTGCCTGCGGAGTCGGAGGCGGTGCGGTTGAGGTTCGGGCGGATTGTGGAAAGCCGGATTCCGCCGGGGTTGCATTTCAAGATGCCGATGGGGATTGAGTCGGTGGATGTGATGCCGGTGCAGCGGCAGTTGAAGATGGAGTTTGGTTATGGGACGACTGGAGCGACGAACACGCATCAGTCCGGGGGTGGGGGGAATGCGGAGATTGTGAAGAACATGGTGACGGGGGACCGGAATTCGGTGCATGTGGACTGGGTGGTGCAGTATCACATTGATGATCTGGTGGTGCATTTGTATCACACGCGGGATCCGCACGAGACCCTGCGGGATGCGGCGGAGGCGGTGATGCGGGAGATTGTGGGAGACAGGACGGTGGATGATGTGCTGACGCTGGGGCGGCAGGAGATCGAGATTGTGGCGCGGAAGCGGCTGCAGGATCTGGCGAAGCTGTATGAGTTAGGTTTGAGTATTGACCAGGTGCAGTTGAAGGCGATCAATCCGCCGCCGCCGGTTAGGGATTCGTTTGAGGATGTGAACCGAGCGCAGCAGGAGCGAGATCAGATGGTGAATCTGGCGCGTGCGGAGTACAACAAAGTGGTGCCGAAGGCGAAGGGGGAGGCGGATCAGAAGATGAGCGAGGCGGAGGGGGATGCGTTGAAGCGGGTGAACGAGGCGAATGGTGATGCGGGGAGGTTTACGGCGATTTATGAGGCGTACCGGAAGGCACCGGAGGTGACGCGGCGGCGGATGTATATGGAGACGATGACGGAGGTGGTGCCGAAGATGGGGAGGAAGGTGATCATTGATGAATCGGCGAAGAACGTGCTGCCGTTTCTGCCGCTTGGGACGGAGCCGCTGGCTCCGGCGGCGCCAGCGAAAAGCAAGCGTTGAAACCCTGACAATTTATAAGAGATGAAACGAATACTGATGATTCCGCTGGCGATTCTGGCGGTGGTGATGGTGTGGGGGATGGCCTTTACGGTGCGGCCGACCGAGCAGGTGATTGTGACGCAGTTCGGGCGGATTGTGAGGGATCCGATTACGGAGCCCGGGTTGTATTTCAAGATGCCGTTCTTTCAGGATCTGAACCGTTTTGAGCGACGGATCATTGAGTGGGACGGCCCGCCGGAGAAGATGCAGACGCTGGACAAGGTGTATCTGCAGATTGATACCTTTGCGCGTTGGAGGATTGTGGACCCGCTGAAGTTTTTTGTGAGCCTGCGGGATGAGCGGAGTGCGTTGAGCCGGTTGGACGACATCATTGGCGGGGCGACGCTGGTGGAGGTGGCGCGGCACGATCTGATGGAGATCATCCGGACGGACAAGACGCTGAAGGGGCCGCCGGTGCCTGAGGTGCAGAACAGCGGGGACAATGTGGCGAAGCTGGAGCCGATCCGGTTGGGTCGGTTAGAAGTGGAGAAGCGGATCCATGCGAGTGCGGCGGCGCGGCTGAAGAATGACTTCGGGATTGAGTTGCTGGATGTCCGGTTCAAGCGGCTGAACTACAGTGAGAATGTGGAGGACAAGATTCACCAGCGGATGATCAGTGAGCGGAAGCAGATTGCGGAGAAGTTCCGGTCGGAGGGGGCTGGGGAGGCGGCGCGGATCAGCGGGGAGCGCGAGCGGGAGTTGCGGAAGATTGAGTCGGAGGCGTACCGGAAGATTCAGGAGGTTCGAGGAAAGGCGGAGGCGGAGGCGGTGCAGGTGTATGCGGGGGCGTACAATGCGTCGCCGGAGGCGGCGGGCTTTTATGATTTCAGCCGGACGCTGGAGGCGTACAGCACGGTGATTGATCGGGACACGACGGTGGTGCTGTCGACGGACAGTGAGTTGTACCGGATGCTGAAGGGGATGCCGGATGAGAAGGTGTTGCCGGTGCCGGCAGTTCCGGCGAAGGCGGCTCCGGCGGCGTTGCCTGCGGCGGCGGTGCCTGCGGCGGCGGTTCCGGCGGTACCGACACCTGTGCCGGTGCCGGTGGGGCCGTGAGGGAGGATTCGGAATCGGCGGTGCTGGTGAGGCCAGGAGGCATCAGTTGAAGGGCATGAAGAACAAACGCGTTTACTATCTGGCTGCGACGATCGTTCTGGGATTTGCTGGGGCTGTTTTCCTGCTCACGTCTGATCCTGAGGTGCTGATCATCAAGCCGTATACACCACCCGAGCAATTGCGGAAGACTGGATTGCTGAATCCATTCTCCATCTGGTGCCTCAGGGGCTGGGTCTCGTTGAAAGAGGAGGATACGGTTGTCGTGATATACCCTTTTGGGTTCTACCGGAAGGTCGATGGACGGCCGCGGGTTATTGAAAGCTGGTGAATGGATGGCAAGGGGAGGAGCGGGGTTGACTAGCCTGAGATTGGGGGTATTGGTGGGGGTTCTGGAGGCGTTGTGGACGGAAGTGAGGTGCCACAAATCCTGAGCATCCACGTTGAATCACGAAAAAGCTGAAATGAGGTATCTTGCCGTAATCTTGTTATCACTGGTGGGCTGCGGTCCATCCGGGCCACTCATTATAACGGGGCCGGGTGCCAGTCCGGAGACGCTCAATGCCTTGGTGAAGGAGTTTAAGGGCGGCGTTCCTGTTGAGGGAACCGGGATTACAATGTATGTGGACGGTGCCAAATTGGCTTTTCATGGTAGCCGCTACCCGACCTTTCTGGAAGGGTTTCACGAGCACTGGAGAGACGATTCCGGCGAGTCGCATCCGGGGTCTGCGTCACTTGTTCCACGCGGTCGCTTTGAGATTTCGACGCCATCTGGCACGTATGTGGGGATTTTTTCTGCCGGGCCGGGCTGTCTGCTCTGGTCCATCTACACAGATTGCGGCGAGTACTACCATTTTTCCTTTTTTCATAAGGGTGAAGCCGGAAAGAAGCGCTATCCCTGTGACGATCTCAATCTTGACATGGAGACGTGGACCATCCATTCCGCGGATGTGCCTGCGCTGCGCAAGGAGTGAGGGGCGTCTTGGGGAGGAAGAGTAGGCGTTCTGGGGATTGGCTGCTTGATGGAGGTGGGGGAGATTGGACGGATCTGACGGATTGGACGGATGGGTGTGGGGGCGTGTGGGGAGAGGGAGAGGGAGGGAGGAGGGAAGTGAGAGGTGAGAAGTGAGAAGTGGGAAGGTGAATGTGAGATGTTAGAAGTTAGAAGTGGGATTGGCTTATTGGGAGAGGGGCTTGTTTAGAGGGCTTGCAGGCGCACTCCGTGCGCGAGAGAGAGCTGTAATTCTGACAGCAGTCCAGAGCCTTCGGCTGCTTGTTCGGAGAGGGGCTTGTGGGGAGAGGAGCGGCGGGACGCCGCTTCCACTTTGGGGCTGGTTGGGAGGGCTGGTAGGCGCACTCCGCGCGCAGGGAGAGCTGTAATTCTGACAGCAGTCCAGAGCCTTCGGCTGCTTGTTCGGAGGGGGGGAAGTGAGAAGTTGGAAATGAGATTGGCTTGTTGGGAGAACGGGCGTGTGGGGAAGGGGGGTTAGGGGGTGCTGGTGAGGAGGGAGCGGATGCGGGTGGTGGCGGAGATGAAGTGGGTGATGGCGGTGTTGGTTTCGGTGAGGGTGGAGAATCGGGAGAAGGAGATGCGGAGGGACTGGCGGGCTTCGGAGGGAGAGAGGCCCATGGCGGCGAGGACTGGGGAGATGTGGTGGGAGCCGGAGTGGCAGGCGCTGCCGGCGCTGATGCAGACGCCTTTCTGGTCGAGGAGGAGCGTCATGGCGGCGGCTTCGGTGCCGGAGATGCGGAGGTTGGAGGTGTTGGGGGTGCGTGGGGCGGATGAGCCGTTGATGGTGACGCCTTCGATGAGGGAGGTGATCTGTTGTTCGAAGTGGTCGCGGAGTGCGGCGACGGGGTCGGGATTTGAGGTTAGGGAATCGAGGTGCTGGAGGCCGAGTTGGCAGGCGGTGCCGAGTGCGGCGATGGCGGCGGGGTTTTCGGTACCGGCGCGGCGTTGATTTTCCTGACTGCCGCCGGTTAGGAGCGGGTGGAAGGCGGTGCGGCGGTTGATGTAGAGGATGCCGATGCCTTTGGGGGCGTGGAATTTGTGACCGGAGAGGGCGAGTGAGTGGATGGAGGAATTGCGGAGACGGATGGGGATTTTGGCGGCGGCCTGGACGGCGTCGGTGTGGAAGAGAGCGCCGGAGGATTCGGCGATTTCGGATGCGGCGGTGACGGGCTGGATGACGCCGGTTTCGTTATTGGCCATCATGAGAGTGACCATGGCGGTGCGGCCTGGGCGGATGGCGTGGCGGAGTTCGTCGAGGTCGATGGTGCCGTCGGGTCTGGTGGAGAGGGAAGTGATTTCGATGCCGTCGGTGGACTGGAGGGATTTGAGGCAATTGGTGATGGCGTCGTGTTCTGCGGCGCAGGTGACGAAGTGGTTTTTTTCGGGGTAGAGACGGCGGGCGGAGAGGATGGCGGCGTTGTCGGCTTCGGTGCCGCCGCTGGTGAAGATGATTTCGTCGGGGTCGCAGTCGAGGAAGGCGGCGGCTTGTTCGCGGGCGAGGTTGACGGCTTTGCGGACGGGTTTGGCGGCGGAGTAGGCGCTGGAGGGGTTGGCGAAGTGATCTTTGAGGAACGGGAGCATGGCCTCGAGGACGGCGGGGTCGAGCTGGGTGGTGGCGTTGTTGTCGAGGTAGATCATGCGGGCTGGAGAGTGATGGCGTGGGGGTGGCTGGGGTGCAAGGCGGGGGAGATGGGGCGGTGGCTGAAGAAGCCGACGGTAGCTAGGGTTGAGACAAGGGCGGGACGCCCTTGCTACGGTGGGGGGATATGGCGGGGGTGCAAGCCGGGGGAGGCGTGGAGAGATGGGCGCTTGCGCTGGGGGTGAGGAGCGGGCAGGGGGCGGGACTTCTCCGGGGATCGGGGAGGTGGAGATTTCAGAACAAGATGGCAGCGCGACAGCGATTAGATGCAGAGCTTGCGGCCCGCGGGCTGGTGGATTCGCGTGAGCAGGGGAGACGGCTGGTGCTGGCAGGGGAGGTTCGGGTGAACGGTGTGCCGGCGGCGAAGCCTGGTCAGGGGGTTTGCGGGGATGATGTGCTGGAGGTGCTGGAGAAGCCGAAGTATGTGAGCCGGGGCGGGTTGAAGCTGGAGGGAGCGCTGGGGCATTTCGGGATCGATGTGGCGGGGATGGTGGCGATGGATGTGGGGGCGAGTACGGGGGGGTTTACGGATTGCCTGCTGCAGCATGGGGCGGCGAAAGTGTATGCGTTTGATGTGGGGACGAACCAGCTGGCGTGGCGGATTCGGAGTGATGCGCGGGTGGTGGCGCGGGAGCAGTACAACGTGCGGCATCTGGATCCTGCGGATGTTCCGGAGGCTCCGGATCTGGCGGTGTTTGATGTGTCGTTCATTTCGCTGCGACTGGTGCTGCCGCCGGTGATGAAAGTGCTGGGGGTGAGTGGTCAGATTGTGTGCCTGATCAAGCCGCAGTTTGAGCTGACGCGCGGGGACATCGGGCCTGGGGGGATTGTGCGGGATCCGGTGCTGCATGAGCGGGCGGTGGCGACGATTCGGGGGTTTGTGGAGGGATGTCCTGGATTTCAGTGGCGCGGGCACATGGATTCGCCGATAACGGGGACGGATGGGAATAAAGAGTTTCTAGCATGGATCACGCGCGCACCGGTTTAGTAGCCAATCCGACGAAGCCGGGAGCTGCGGCGCTGGCGCGGCGCATGGCGGAGGCCTTGCGGATGCGCGGGGCGCGGGTGGTGCCGGACGAGGCGACGGCGGAGCTGGCGGGGATGGGTGAGGGGATTCCGCTGGGGGAATTGGGGCGGCATGTGGATCGGGTGGTGATACTGGGTGGGGATGGGACCCTGTTGCGGACGGCGAGCCTGATGGGGGCGCTGGTGCGGCCGCTGGCGGCGGTGAATATAGGGAGGTTAGGATTTCTGACGACGACGACGGTGGAGGAGTTGGATGAGTTTGTGGACGTGCTGTTGGCTGGGGCGTATGAGATCAGCCTGCGGCGGACGATTGAGGCGACGTTTGTGACGGCGGACGGGGTGGCGATGGTGCGGAGCGGGTTGAATGAGATCGGGGTGACGCGCGGGGCGATTTCGCGGACGGTGACGGTGGAGGTGAGGATTGGCGGGGAATTTTTGAATGCGTACAGCGGGGATGGGTTGCTGGTGGCGACGCCGACTGGGTCGACGGCGTACAGTTTGTCGGCTGGCGGGCCGATCATTCATCCTGGGGCGGAAGTATTCTGCATTACGCCGGTGTGTCCGCATGCGATTGCGAACCGGTCGTGCATTGTGCGGGACGACGTGGCGATTGAGCTGCATCCGGTGGGGCGGACGGATGAATTGCTGCTGAGCATTGATGGGGGGGATCCGTTGCCGTTGTGCCGGGAGCGGGCGGTGATGCTGAGGCGCGGGCCGGTGGATGTGCCGCTGGTGACGCTGCCGGGGTTTTCGTTTTACGGGATTCTGCGGCAGAAGCTGCAGTGGCATGGCGGGAACGTGTGAGTTGGGGGGCGGTGCTGGCGGCTTGACACCGGGGTGATGGGCGGGGAAAGGGGGAGGGATGACGGCGAGTGACTTGCAGGTGACGGCGACAGTGCTGGTGGCGGCGTATGCTGTCGGGGCGACGCCGTTTGGTTATCTGGCTGGGAAGCTGAAGGGGATTGACATTCGGGAGCATGGGTCGGGGAACATAGGGGCGACGAATGTGATCCGGGTGCTGGGGAAGGGGATTGGGATTCCGGTGTTTGTGGTGGACATGCTGAAGGGGTTGGTGCCGGTGGTGGTGGGAGCGAAGTGGGCGGAGGCGCGAGGGGTGGTTTCGGACTGGCCGGCGATTGCGGGGGCGGCGGGAGCGGTGCTGGGGCATAACTTCACGTTCTGGCTGGGGTTTCGCGGGGGGAAGGGAATTGCGACGTCGGCTGGGGCGCTGATGGCGTTGCTGCCGGTGCCGCTGCTGGTGGCATTGGGGGCGTGGCTGGCGGTGTTTTTCGGGACGCGGTATGTGGCGCTGGCGAGCATAGCGTCGGCGGTGGCGCTGCCGGCTGCGGCGGTGGGGATGCGGGTTGGTTGGGGGAAGCCGTCGTGGGCGTTGTGCGGGTTTGCGGTGCTGCTGGGGGCCTTGGCGATCTGGCGGCACCGGAGCAATATTCGGAGGTTGCGGGACGGGACGGAGAATCGGTTTGAGCGGAAGCGCGGGACAGGGAAGGAGGGCAAGTGAAGCATGCGGCGGTGATTGGGACGGGGAGCTGGGGGACGGCGCTGGCGATTTGTGCGGCGGCGCGGGCGGAGCGCGTGAGTTTGTGGGGACGGGATGCGGCGCTGGTGGGGGAGATCAACGGGACGCGGGAGAATGGGCGGTATCTGGCTGGGGTGAGGTTGCCTGAGAACATTGAGGCGACGACCGAGCTGGCGGATGTGGCGGGGGCTGGGGTGATTTTCTTTGTGGTGCCGACTCGGGCGATGCGGAGTGTGGCGGCGGCGGTGCAGGCGGTGGGGGTGAGGGGGGATGCGGTGTTAGTGTCGTGTTCGAAGGGGATTGAGATGGGGACTGGGTTGAGGATGACGGAGATTCTGGCGCAGGAGGTGCCGGGGCATGAGACGGCGGTTTTGTCAGGGCCGAATCATGCGGAGGAGATTGCGCGCGGGCTGGCGGCGGCGGCGGTGATCGGGTGCGGGCGGGAGGAGACGGCAAAGGAACTGCAGGCGTTTCTAACGCTGCCGTGGTTCCGGACGTACACGAGTGATGATGTGATAGGGATCGAGTGGGGCGGGGCGGTGAAGAACGTGTTTGCGATTGCGGCGGGAATTGCGGAGGGATTGGGGCTGGGGGACAATGCGCGGGCGGCGCTGGTGACGCGCGGGTTGGCGGAGATGACGCGGCTGGGGACGGCGGCGGGCGGAAGGTTTGAGACCTTCCAGGGCTTGAGCGGCGTGGGAGATCTCATAGTGACGTGTTACAGCAGTCACAGCCGGAATCACCGGGTGGGGAGGCAGTTAGGAGAGGGGAAGAGCCTGCCTGAGATCATTGCCGGGATGAACATGGTGGCGGAGGGCGTGCCGAACACGGAGAGCATCCATGAGGCGGCGCGGCGGTACGGCGTGCGGACACCGATCATTGATCAGATGTACAGCATTCTGTATGGCGGGAAGCCGTGCGGGGCGGCGCTTAAGGAATTGCTGGCGCGGGATCCGCGGCCTGAGCTTTCGTGAGGAAGGCGGCGACGCGGGCGGCGGTTTCGTGACCGGAGAGCCATGCGGATTCGACGCGGCTGGCGGAGGTGGCGTCACCGGCGAAGAAGGTTCCGGGAGGGAGGGTTGGGAGAGTGGCCGGGGAGGCGATTCGGGCGTAGCGCCAGCGGTGGGTGACGCGTTCGATGACGTCGGCCGGGTTGAGGTTCCATGTACGGGCGGTGAGGTCGGTTAGGGCGGCTCCCCAGACGACGGGATCGGCTTCGAGGAATGCGCGACTGAAGGCTTCGGAGGCCTGGGAGACGATGACGGTGCGGTCTGAGGCGATGCGGGTGAGCTTATGATTTTCGCAGGCGGACCATTCGAGCGGACCGGAGCGGTCGCGGACGGCGTATTGGGAGGCGGCGCGGCCGGTGGGTGGGCCGTTGAGGGAGAGGATGAGCGTGAGGCAGGGGATGTAGGCGGGCGGAGGGGAGGAGAGCCCGAGGATGCGGAAGGATTGGGGGAGTGGTGCGGTGGAGACGACGGCGTCGAAGGGTTCATCGTTGACGAGCCATGAGTGGCCGAGGGGTTCGATGCGGGAGATTTCGGTGGCGGAGCGGACGTCGAGGTCGGGGCCGAGGTCGCGGGCGAGGCGGCTATTGCCGTCGCGGTGGTACCAGCGTGGTTCGCCGGGGATGGGGGTGCCGTCCGGGGAGGTGATGGGGGCGTTGATGGGGAGGAGGGCGTCGCCGCAGGCTTGGTGGACGATGGAGGAGAAGAGCGGGTCGCGGATGGTGAAGTACTGGGCTCCGTGGTCGATGAGGAGACCGTCGACGGTGCGTTTGGTGGCGCAGCGGCCGCCGCGGCCGCGGGATTTTTCGAAGAGGACGGCGGGGATGCCGAATTCGAGCTGGAGACGGGAGGCGCAGGCGATGCCGGCGAGACCGGCGCCGATGACAGCGATGCGAGGGGAGGGCATGAGTGGGGAACGAATGGCGGGGCGAAGTGGACGGTGGGAACTGCTGGAGGGGAGGGATTGTCAGTATTGCGGAGAAGGCTGGGAGGGTGGAGAGGAGAGGGATGCAGGTGACGATGATTGCGGCGATGGATGGGGAGCGGGCGTTGAGCCGAGGCGGGCGGGTGCCTTGGGATTTGCCAGCGGATGTGGCGATGTTCCGAGGGTACTGCGAGGGGAAGGCGCTGCTGGCGGGGAGGAGGACGTGGGAGCAGATGAGAGGGTGGTTTCGGGCTGGGCAGTTGCCTTTGGTGCTGACGAGGGGGAGCGGGCTGGAGGTGCCGGGAGGAGGGCGGGCGGTGGGGACGGTGGGTGAGGCGGTGAGGGAGGCGCGGGAGCGTGGGTATGGGGAGTTGGTGGTGATCGGGGGAGGGGAAGCGTATGTGGCGGCGATGGGGATGGCAGGGCGGCTGATTCTGACGGAAGTGCATGGGAGGGTGGGAGGAGATGTGTTTTTTCCTGCGCTTGATCCTTGCGAGTGGGAGGTGAAGGATGAGGTGCATCATGCGGCTGACGAGGCCCATGAGTTTGCATTTACCATCCGCCGGTTTGAACGGCGGG
>JAIXPK010000131.1 GCA_027486335.1 Verrucomicrobiaceae bacterium
CTGCCCAGCCCCGTACGTCGGCCACTGCGCAAACACCTTCTGCCCCCGCACCACCCGCAACCCGTTCCCCAGATCATACGTCAGCACCACATCAAACCCCGTCAGCAAGGTCTCCAGCAGATAATCCTCCAACCCAACCAGCTTCACCCCCGTACCGTCAGGCAACGCAAACAAATCTCCCACGTTCCCATGCAGCACAAACTGACTCGCCGCGTGGCTCTCATACTGCCCCGCTATCTCACTCGTCCATCCAGGTAAAGTCGCCATCAACTCAGCTTCAGTTTAGTTAACGATCCCGCTCACTCTTCAGTACAACGGCTTCACATCCCGGTACTCCCGGCGGACTCGTTGCTTCGCCATCCCCGGATTCTGCCGCTCCCACGCCTCATGCGCCGTCAATGGCTTCCGCATCATCGCAAGGATCACAATCCCCGGAATCGTCAGACTCCCCAGCAGCAGCGACAGCCACAGGCTCACACCCCGCACCCGACCGAATAACACCGAACCCGCCAGCCACAGCAACACCCCCAGCCCAATCACCGCCCACGGGGCCATCTCCCCTATCCCCCCCGGCTCCGCATCCATCTGCTTCACACTCTCCGGCCCCAAGATCCAATACCCTCCAGCCAACACCAGACACCCCCCAGCCGCCAGCAGAAAGGCACACACCCCCGGGTGCGGCCCCACGATTCGCTTCATGTTCATAGGTTCGTCGGTTACATTCGCTGAAAGGTCCGTCCTGCAGACCACCCACCACCTCACTCCGCAGTCGCCTGCGGCCCGCTCATCGTCTTCGCAGGCGCTTCACCTCCGGTACTCCCGGTCGCCGACGCTCCCTCGATCGCAATCCCCTCCATCGCCGCAAAATCCGCCAGCGCCAGATCCTCCAGCGCCTTCTGCTCCCCAGCCTTCATCGCAATCCCAGTCATATCAATGCTGTCACGCGCCACCCGAGCCACCCCAGCCGCCTTCTCCTTCTCCTCACGCACAATCTCCTCAAGCCTCCCCAGCGTCTCACCCGCAGCCCCGATCTCCGTCACCATCCCAGCCGCCATCTGATTCAACTCCGCCGTCGCCTTCGCCACCTTCGCCTCGTTGATCCCACGCGCCACCTTCTCAATCTTCTCACGCGCCGCCTTCACACTCACGTCACGCGCCGTCACCAGCTCCTTGTAAGTCCGCTCCGACTCCTCCAACTGCCCGCGCACCGCCACATGCTCCGTCTTCGCCTGCTGATGCCGCAACGCAAACTGCGCCGCCGCTTCCTTGTTCCCAGCACGCAGATTCGCCAGCACCTTCGCATGCAGATCCTTCTCCTCAGCTTCCAATGACCTCACCCGCGAAATCAACCGCTCCACCAACGCCGCATGCCCCGTCAGCCCCTTGTTGTACTCCCCAATCTGCTTCCGCAGATTCTCCTTCTCAAGGTCAAGAAGCGCTTCCGGATTCTTGCGCTCAAGGCCGCCAACAAAGAGGCCGAAGAATCCTTTGATGAGTCTGCCAAGTCGAGAAAACATGTTCGTAGTGGGCTGGTGATTGTCAGGCCGATTTCCGGCGGTCGGCTCTTTAAACCATCCCATCCCCCCTGGCAACCCGTTTGCTGCACCCCCTCCCAGCCTTTCCCTCCCTCCACCACCCTTCCGGGTTGCCAACCCCCAACGCGCCGTCTAAGGCCCTCCCCAAGCCCGCATGAAAGCCATTCTCGCCCTCGAAGACGGAGTCCATTTTTTCGGTGAATCCTTCGGAGTCACCGGTTCCTCCACCGGTGAAGCCTGCTTCAATACCTCCATGACCGGTTACCAGGAGGTCCTCACCGACCCCTCGTACCGCGGCCAAATCGTCGCCATGACCTACCCGCTCATCGGCAACTACGGCGTCAACCCGGAAGACGACGAAAGCTCCCAACCCCACGTCCGCGGCTTCGTCGTCGGCGAACTCTGCCGCACTCCAAGCAATTGGCGCGCCTCCATGAGCCTCGACGACTACTTCAAAAAGTGGAACCTCCTCGGCATCGAAGGCATCGATACCCGCCGACTCACCCGCCACCTCCGCACCCGCGGTGCCATGCGCGCCTTCCTCAGCACCGAAATCCTCGATCCCGCCGAGGCCACGGCCCGAGCCGCCTCCAGCTCACCCATGGCCGGCAGCGACTTCGTCCGCGAGGTCTCCACCCCCGCCAACTACTCATGGGACCCCGAAAACTCCCTCAGCCGCGAATGGGTCCTCCCCAACGGCCAGGGCCACCCGGATCCCGTCCTCGTCCCGGCGAAATACAAAATCGTCGCCTTCGACTTCGGCATCAAATTCAACATCCTCCGCCGTCTCCGCCAGGAAGGCTTCTCCGTGGAAGTCGTCAACGCCCGCACCTCCGCCGCAGACATCCTCGCCCTCAACCCCGACGGCGTCTTCCTCTCCAACGGCCCCGGCGACCCCGCCGCCCTCGACTACGTCCACCACGAGGTCCGCCAACTCCTCGGCCGTAAACCCATCTTCGCCATCTGCCTCGGCCACCAGATCCTCGGCCACGCCTTCGGCGGCAAAACCTTCAAACTCCCCTTCGGCCACCGCGGCGGCAACCAACCCGTCAAAGACCTCCGCTCCGGCACCGTCGCCATCACCAGCCAGAACCACGGCTTCGCCGTCGACCCCGATTCCCTCCCCTCCAACGTCGAGGTCACCCACATCAATCTCAACGACCAAACCGTCGAAGGCCTCCGCCACCGCGACGCACCCGTCTTCTCCGTCCAGTACCATCCGGAAGCCGCCCCAGGCCCCAACGACGCCCGCTACTTCTTCAGCGAATTCGCGGAACTCATCGAGGCCGCACGCTGATCCCATCGTGAGCAACCCCATCGCCACCCTCACCAACGTCTCGCGCGACTTCCAATCCGCGCCCGGCGCCCCCATCCAGCACGTCCTCAAAGACGTCTCCCTAACCATCCTCCCCGGCGAAACCATCGCCGTCACCGGCCCCAGCGGCTGCGGCAAAAGCACGCTCCTCAACATCCTCGGCACCCTCGACCAGCCAACCTCAGGCTCCGTCTCCCTCTTCGATCAGAACCCGGCCTCCATGGACGAATCCAGCCTCAGCAGGCTCCGCGCCCGCCACCTCGGCTTCATCTTCCAGTCCCACCACCTCCTCCCTCACCTCTCCGCCATCGAAAACGTCCTGCTCCCCATGCTCGCAGGCCACGATGCCCCGGACCTCCCAGCCGCCCGCGCCCGCGCCACCGACCTCCTCGCCCGCGTCGGCCTCGCCGACCATCTCTCCAAATTCCCCGCCCAGCTCTCCGGCGGTGAACGCCAACGCGTCGCCGTCGTCCGCGCCCTCATCCGCCAACCAGGCCTCGTCCTCGCCGACGAACCCACCGGAGCCCTCGACGCCACCTCCGCCGCCTCCCTAACAGACCTCCTCCTCGAACTCAACGCCGCCACCGGCAGCGCCCTCGTCCTCGTCACCCACGACCCTTCCACCGCCGCCCGCATGCAGCGCCACCTCCGCCTCCACCAGGGCTCTCTCAGCTGACCCACCTCCGCCGCCATGCCCTCCGCGATCCTCCTCACCCACTGCCCGGACCAACCCGGTCTCGTCCGCGCCGTCGCCTCCTTCATCGCAGAAAACGGCGGCAACATCATCCAGTTCGATCAGCACGTCGATACCCAGGCCGGCATCTTCTTCATGCGCGCCGAATGGGATCTCGAAAATTTCGTCATCCCGCGCACCGATCTCCCCGTCTTCATCCGCGCCCTCGCCGAACCCCGCCGCATGACGTGGAGTCTCCACTTCAGCGATCAGCGCCACCGTCTCGCCCTCTTCGTTAGCAAGGACGCCCACTGTCTCTACGACCTCCTCAGCCGCCACGAGGCCGGTGAACTCGAAGCCGATATCCCCCTCATAGTCTCCAATCACGAAACGCTCCGCCCAGCCGCCGAACGCTTCGGCATCCCTTTCCACGTCATCCCCGTCACCTCCGCCACCAAAGCCGAGGCCGAAGCACGCCAGCGCGCCCTCATCGACGATCACAAGATCGACACCATCGTCCTCGCCCGCTACATGCAGATCCTCTCGGACGACTTCGCCTCGGCCTACCCTAACCGGATCATCAACATCCACCACAGCTTCCTCCCCGCCTTCCCCGGAGCCAAACCCTATCACTCCGCTCACGCCCGCGGCGTCAAAATCATCGGTGCCACCAGCCACTACGTCACCGGCGATCTCGACGAAGGCCCCATCATCGAACAGGACGTCATCCGCGTCACTCACCGCCAGACCGTCGCCGACCTCGTCCGCCAGGGCCGCGATCTCGAAAAAGTCGTCCTCTCCCGCGCCGTCCGCTGGCACGCCCAGCGCAAGGTCCTCGCCTACAACAACAAGACGGTCATCTTCGTCTGACCGGGCCTCCCCGCCCGCTCCCGCCTCCCACCCGCGGCCCACCAACCCGCTCCCAACCCCGCCAACGCGCCACTTTACGCGCCCCGGGGATTCAGGTATGCCCGCACCCATCCCTCCCAATCTCCCCCCACATCCCCGCATGAAACGCCTCCTCCCCCTCCTCGCCGCCCTCCCCGTCGCCTTCCTCCCCGCCTGCTCCAAACCCGCCGCCGGCACCTCCGCCTCAGGCACCATCACCGCAGGCAAATTCACCATCGTCGCCACCATGACCGACGGCGCGGACACCGTCGCCGCCAAATCCAACGCCGAAAACGCCCTCCGCCTCCACCCGGACCTCGCCGCCATGGCCGGCCTCTACGGCTACAACCCTCCCGCCTGCCTCGAAGCCGTCCGCGACGCCGCCAAAGCCTCCGGCAAACCCGCCTCCGTCCGCATCTTCGGCTTCGATGGCCTCGAACCCACCCTCGCTGGCATCAAATCCGGCGAAATCACCGGCACCATCGTCCAGCAACCGTTCGAATACGGCTACCAGTC
>JAIXPK010000243.1 GCA_027486335.1 Verrucomicrobiaceae bacterium
TGGATCTGGTCCCCTCAGGGCATCATCGACATGCACCGCCCCGAACGCTGGGGCTACGTCCAGTTCACCCGCAAGCCCCCCGGCACCGTCACGTTCTCCCCCGATCCCTCCGCCCCGGCACGCAACCGACTCCAGGAAATCTACTACGCCCAGAAGGACCACTTCGCCCGCCACAACCGCTGGGCCGCTTCCCTCAAGGACCTTTCCATCAGCCCCGACCCCGCCCCTCCCCTCGGCCCCCCGGTCATCCACCTCACTCCGGAAGGCTTCATCGCCACCATCCCCCTCACTCTCCCTGACAACTCTTCCCGTCTCTGGTCCATCCGTCAGGACGCGCTCGTCCAACTCCTTCCAAATCCATGAAATCCCTTCTCTCCCTCGCACTCCTCGCCACCCTCACCATCTCCTCCCCGGCCGCACCCGCCGCCGACTGGTGGCCCGCCTCCACCGCCGCCGCCCTCGCTGCCGCCGGCCCTAACGCCTCAGAACTCTCCCGCGCCCTCCGCGAGGTCCCCGAAACCCAGCGCGACGCCATGCAGTTCCTCATCGACAACATGCCGCCCCCGGACCTCGCCTCGCTTAAAGCCGACTTCCTCCTCGGCCACGTCGCCGACGCCTACGCCTCCATGGCCGTCGCCCCATGGGCCAAAGACATCCCCAAAGACATCTTCCTCAACGACGTCCTCCCCTACGCCTCACTCAACGAACGCCGCGACCACGGCCGCCGCAAGGTCCGCGATATCGCCGCCCCACTCGTCATGGGCACCAAAACCCCCGCCGAAGCCGCCCACGCCCTCAACCAGAAGCTCTTCCCAAAGGTCAACGTAAAGTACTCCACCAAACGCAAAAAACCTGACCAAAGCTCGCTCGAAACCCTCGAAAGCGGCATCGCCACCTGCTCCGGTCTCTCCATCCTCCTCGTCGAAGCCTGCCGCTCCGTCGGCGTCCCCGCTCGCATCGCCGGCACTCCTCTCTGGACCAACCTCCGCGGCAATCACACATGGGTCGAAATCTGGGACTCCGGCTCATGGCACTTCGCCGGCGCAGCCGAACCCGACGGCAACGGTCTCGACCACGGCTGGTTCAAAGGCGACGCCGCCGCCGCCGATGACTCCAAACCAGCCCACCGCATCTACGCCAGCAGCTTCCGCCGCACCGGCACTTCCTTCCCCCTCGTCTGGGACCGCTCCATCAACTGGGTCCCCGCCGTCAATGTCACCTCACGCTACACCGGAGCCGCCCCACCCGCCGCCTCCGGCACCGTCCGCGTCCTCATCCGCGTCCTCGATAAACCGAACGGCACCCGCGTCGCCGTCCCCGTCTCCGTCACCGACGCCGCCGACTCCGCCCGCTCGTTCTCCGGCACCAGCAGCAGCGACACCGCCGACCTCAACAACATCCTCCCCTTCCAGCTCGTCCCCGGACACCAATACCTCATCACCGCCGGCACAGACCCCAAATCCTCCTCCACCACCATCACCGTCTCCTCCGAACCAGATCAGATCACCACCCTCACCCTCCCGGAATAATCCCACCCGCCATCCGGCCTCACGCGTTTGACGAATCTTTAGGCCCACTCCACCCTGACCGACCACCGAGTCCGCCCACCAACGCATGTTCTTCTGGATCTACGACATCCCCACATGGCAGCTGGCCTCCATCTTCGCCGCTGTCTTCGTCGGCATCACATGGGCCGGCATCCTTCTCCTCAGTCCCTTCATCAAAATCTGGCTCAAAGGCCAGGAAGGCATCAACGACATCATCGGCTACGGACTCTCCGCCTTCGGGGTCTTCTACGGTCTCCTCCTCGGCCTCCTCGCCGTCGCCACCTACCAGAATAACACCGACGTCAGCAACACCGTCTCCAAGGAAGCCGCCTGTCTCGGTGCTCTCTACCGCGACGTCTCCGCCTACCCGGAACCAACCCGCTCAGACCTCCAGAACCGGCTCCGCGAATACACAGAATTCGTCATCCACAAGGCATGGCCCGCCCAGCGCCAAGGCCAGGTCCCCGTCGGCAGCGTCAAAATGATGGACGATTTCCAGACCGTCATGACCTCATTCGAACCCGCCACAAAAGGCCAGGAAATCGTCCACGCAGAAGCCTTCCGCCAATTCAACGACATGATCGTCATGCGCCGACAGCGCCTCCAGAGCATCGGCACCGGCATCCCCGGCGTCCTCTGGTACGTCGTCGCCGTCGGAGCCATCATCAACACCCTGCTCATCCTCTGCTTCCGCATCCGCTTCGACATCCACCTCGTCATCGGCGGCATGCTCTCCTTCTTCGTCGGCGTCGTCGTCTTCCTCGTCGCCGCCATGGACCACCCGTTCCGCGGCGAGGTCAGCGTCGGACCAGACGCCTTCCAACTCATCTACTCCTCCATCATGGCTCGGTAATCCAGCCCCCAACCCCTCTCTCCCATGGCTACATTTGAAATCGAACAGGCCGAAGGCACCCGCTGGGCCAAAATCACCCTCGAAGACGAAACCATCGTCACCGAACGCGGAGCCCTCTCCCACTTCCGCGGCAATATCCGCATGAAAGGCCGCATCCCCGGCCCCATCCGTCTCCTCCGCGCCGCACTCTCCGGCGAAGATTCCTTCCGCCCCACCTTCTCAGGCACCGGCACCGTCTACCTCGAATCCTCCCTTGGCGGCTTCCACCTCATGGACCTCGCCGAAGACGAAAAATGGGTCGTCGAAAGCGGCGCCTTCTGGGCCTCCGAATCCCGCGTCCACCAGTCCTTCACCCGCGAACGCATCCTCACAGCCTTCCGCACCGGCGAGGGCTTCCTCGACTTCAAAACCAAAGTCGAAGGCCCCGGCAAGGTCATGCTCTGCGCCCCAGGCAGCGTCGAAGAAGTCATCCTCTCCAAAGACAGTCCCAACAAAGGCCGCATCGTCGTCGACGGCAAACAGGTCCTCGCACGCACCGCCTCCGTCTCCCACCACGTCCAGTTCCCAGGCTGGATGCCATGGACCAAAATCACCACCGGCGAACGCATCCTCCGCGTCTACGAAGGCGAAGGCCGCCTCCTCATGTGCACCACCCCCTACTGGCGCTTCAAAGTCATGCAGGAACGCAAACAAGCCCCCGGCACCCCAGACCCCGCCGCCGGCTGCCCCCCCCCATCCATCCGCCCGCATCCTCTCCGAACCAGCTAGCCGCAGGCTCTGGACTGCTGTCAGAATTACAGCTCTCTCTGCGCACGGAGTGCGCCTGCTGCCCTCCCTCCGTTCACGCCCCTCCGACCCAGCAGCCGCAGGCTCTGGACTGCTGTCAGAATTACAGCTCTCCCCGCGCACGGAGTGCGCCTACCCGCCCTCCCTCCGTTCACGCCCCTTTCCCAATCCGCCGCCCCCACTTCTCACTTCTCACTTCCATGGTGCGCCGGCTCCGCATGCATCGTCTCCGCCGCCGGCACCGCCGTCGCCACCAGCAATCGCGGCACAATCCCAAACGCCACCAGAAACACCACAAACGCACTCAGCGCCCACCGCTCCCGCACCAGCACATCCGGCACATTCGGCACCTGCTTCGGCAGCACGCCCAGAA
>JAIXPK010000285.1 GCA_027486335.1 Verrucomicrobiaceae bacterium
CAGTCCCTCGCCCTCCCCCCGGCCGAACGCAAGTTCCCCGCGTTCTCCCTCGAACGTCTCCTCCGCTCCGTCTTCGAACCGACTCTGAACCGCCGCATCTGTGTCCTCATCGACCTCCCAGACCCGGCCCTCATGAAGGACTACGCCTTCCTCTCCGACGACCGCTTCGCCATCCAGCGCCGCGCCTGCGAAAACTTCCAGCAACCACTCCTCAATGGCGTCATGAAGGTCCTCGGTCTCTCCGGCGGCGAAATGTTCGCCTACCGCATGACCTACGGCAGCAACCTCGACCTCGAAGACCTCTGCGTCGACGCCGCAGGCAACGAACTCAGTCTCGAAGCCGACGTGTACGCGGAATACGACATCATCCTCTGCATCTCTACCTACAGCGCCACCGCCCCTCTCACCGCGATGGCCAAGAAATACAACTTCCGCGGCGCAACCCTCCACGGGGTCAATGAGGTCATCCTCAATAGCGGGCTCGCCGTCGACTACAACGAGGTCAGCCGCGACGCCGAAAAACTCCGCAAGGCTCTCACCAAAGCCGACTCCATCGAAATCGACTTCGCCCTCGAATCCGGCGAAATCCTCACCGCCAAGCTCCTCCTCGACGGTCAGGAAGCCCAGAAAAGCCACGGGCTCTGCCGCGGCACCCAGCCCGACATCGCTAACCTCCCCGCAGGCGAGGTCTACTTCGTCCCCACCAGCGCAGAAGGGCTCTTCCCCATGAAATACGAAGACGGCACGCTCGGCCGTCTCACCGTCACCGGCGGCCGCATCGTCCGCTCCGACCTCATCTCCGGCAACCAGGCCACCATCGACGCCCACAACGATCGCCTCATCGCCGACCCCATGACCGGTGTCCTCGGCGAGCTCGGCTTCGGCACCCAGGTCCTCCCCGTCTCCGGAGCCGACATCCAGGACGAAAAGGTCCTCGGCACCTGCCACCTCGCCACCGGCCGCGACGACCATCTCGGCGGCCACATCACCCCGGACCTCTTCAAGGAACACCGCAACGCCACGCACGACGACATCCTCTTCGCCCCCCACAAAACCCCTAACTTCGACATCCGTCAGGTCCGCATGATCCGCGGCAACCAGACCGAGATCCTCATCGAACACTTCAAGCCCGCCGCATACCTGCTGAACGCTTTGGCTGCCGATTGACTGCGGTAGCCAAATCCCGGATTCTCCGGGGAACGGGGTGGGAAGCGCGGTCCTGCCCCGTTCAATCTTCCAGACGCCCCCCTCAGCCTTGCGCTGCGGGGGGCGTTCTGCTTCCCTCCCCAACCCCTCCCGCCCCGCAATCCCTCCCATCCATTTCTAACCAATCAATCCCGTGTCCAATCTCTACGAATCCCCTCGCCTCGTTCACGAATACCTCCTCTTCCACTACGGCGCCGCGCACGAAATCCTCCCATGGCAACAGGGCCCCGTCGCCGCCCTCAACTTCCCCATCCGCACCGTCACCGAAATGGTCAACCCCTCCCCGCGCAGCCGTGCCCTCGACGTCGGCTGCGCCGTCGGTCGCTCCGCCTTCGAACTCTCCCGATTCTGCGACCACGTCACCGCTCTCGACTTCTCCCAGGCCTTCATCGACGCCGCCAACACGCTCCGCTCAGGCCACGAAATCCATTGCGAGGTCGCCGACGAAGGCCGTCTCACCATGCCTTTCACCGCACGTCTCCCCGACTCCGCTCAACCCGACCGCGTCACCTTCGCCCGCGGCGACGCCATGAACCTCCCACCCGACCTCGGCGCGTTCGACCTCGTCCACGCCGCCAATCTCCTCTGCCGCCTCACCGACCCCAAACCCTTCCTCGCCCGTCTCCCCGACCTCGTCTCCCAAGGCGGCCAACTCATCCTCACCACCCCCTGCACATGGCTCGAGGAATTCACCCCTCCCGCCAACTGGCCCCCTAACCGCACCATCGACTGGATCACCGACTCCCTCTCCCCTCACTTCCGCCTCCTCCACCAGAAAGACCTCCCCTTCCTCATCCGCGAACACTCCCGCAAATTCCAATGGTCCGTCGCCCTCGGATCCCTCTGGGAACGCCTCTAACCACACCCCTCCCATCCACCCTGTCAATCAGGTCAGTCCAGTCACCCCCACCAGCCTCTCCCACCATCCAGCCGCGCCCCACCAATCCCAACGGGATTGCGTCCCAAAGCCCATATCCCCTAACTTCCAAAACCAGCACCCGGGAAATCTGATCCGCTAATTCTGGAAAACCGCCTTCGCGAGCGCCGCCGCAAGCGCAGATCCACCCACACCCAACGCGATCCGAACCAGGTTCCGGGTGGAAATCGTCTCCTTATTGATCGATTCAAAATCCCCGGCACTCATGTCTTGAGAAATACCATCCATCTGCACCTCAGGGTTCTTCTCGCGAATGTGCCTGAACATCGCCACGACTCCCGCCTTCGAAAAGGGCTTCACAATAAACGATAGCGGCGACCCGCCACCCTTCCGCATCATGGTAACCGTCGGCGCAGGTTTCACACCCATCGACACTCGCCCAATCTCCGAAATCTCGATCGCTTTCCGCTGGAACAACGCCCGGTAAATCAACCGCCGCTCGCCAAGTTCAACGGTAGGCGAGCACACCCAGTAGATCGCGCCGACATAGCACGCAATCAGTCCAAGCGCATCACGGATCTGTTCTCCCCGGAAAATCAACAACACACCTGTGAGCAGAATCGGAGAAAAAAGCACTGAGAAGATAATGACCGTGGCCGGAGCCACCCGAATCAGTCGTGAAGTTTCGGTATTCATTCTGGGAAAGCTTCCCTCACTCAAGGTGGACTGTCAATCCGCCGCAGGTCCCAGTCCTTCAACCGCTTCCCCAGGATCCTCCGTGGCACCCCAAAATCGCCCGCCTCACCGCCAGCCGCAGGCTTCCCTGTCAGTCCTGTCAATCACGTCCATCCCAGTCAATCCAGTCAATCCAGTCAATCCAGTCAATCCAGTCAATCCGGTCAATCCGGTCAATCCGGTCCGCCCCATCAGTCCCATCTCATCCTCTTTTGCCCACGCCACCCGATCCGTCAGATCCGTCCAATCCGTCCGCTCTCATCCGCACCAGCCTCTCAACCTTCCCACCGCCCCACCAACCCCAACCCGATTGCGCCCCCGCTCTCCCTGCCATCAAACCATCAGCGTTCACCACGCAATTTTGCCAACTCCGCCTCGTGCATCTCCTCGATACCAGGATACCACAGTGCCGAGGTCAGTTTAAACCTCTCCACTCCATGACGTCGATCTGATTTGAAAAAGCCTCTGACTAGAGTCACTTGTCCGACTCTTGCATCCTTAAAAGCATCACCCGACATAGGGATGAGATCGACTGCATCGTCCAGGCGAGGGTGTTTTCCGAGTTGAGTGATCTTTCCGTAAAGATGAATGACCTGTCCCTGCAAACCATCACCTCCCTTCACCGCTTGTGCCGTGGTCATGATTGGAGCGCTGGCCGAAAGGCCGCACTTCATTGTCGGGGTCGACAAAAATAATCCGGCCACACAGGCACAGGAATTAAGCGAAAGCAAAAATGCTCCCGCCACACCAGACACGATTGCTAATTGGAAACGACGTCGATTCATTTTGGGCTCATGGGTATTTTGAAATATGCCAGATGGGTGCATCACCGGATACACCCAACCTTCTCCGCATTTGCAAATACTCATCCAAGTCTACGAAGTAATCGTAGAAAAACAACAAATTCCTCTTCGGATCAACACTTTTTGTCTTCTTCGTTATCGTCTGAAACAAAACGCCATCCCCTTCAGATTCATCGGTAATGTCAGCCACCTCACCATCGGCCTCGTCCCTGTCAGCATCTTCGAACGCAGCGCGCCCGCGGTCAATCTCCTCACTTGTCAGCACTTCATACACTCCCATTTTCGGATGCGTCCGGGCATAGATAAAAAAGCAGCGATCGTTGCCCTTCCCACCATTCTCCGTCAGCACAATCTTGTAGGTGAAAAACCCCATCTCGCCAGCGCCCTCGCAAATTCTCATCAAAGTATTAATACCGGCCTTCGAATCCATCTCGATTGTCAACACGGTGTTGTATGGCCGATCAGACTCGGGCAGAACCTGCCCGTTTTCACCATAGCGCAGCACAATACCAGCGCTCTCCTCGGTGCGATCGCGCCCCATTCTTGACGCGATGAAAATCGCCACCCCCGTGAACGCCAGCAACAAAAACAGCTTTGCGTGAGACATAGTGCTTCGGAGCTAATCTCTTCGGAACTGACCCGCCAGATCTTGATTACCCTCGCCTTCACCATCGGGATTGAACGCTGCAAGACCACGAGAACCGCCCGTCCGTTGGTCGTCTGTAAACGGGACGCACACATCCACGCCGCCCGCCCCCATCCAACCGCTCCGGGAATCCCGTCCGCTCCCCAAATCCGCACGCCTCACCGACCACCACTCCCGGCTGTGGAATGCTCCATCGTTATTCAGCTTCGCGATCATGCCAGACATCAGCATAGCCAAAGCCTATCATTCCTCCACGACATTGTCAATCCCGCCCGCCAACCTCCGCTCCCGCCACCCGACCCTCCAAAACGCGCCAATGCCGACCTCCTGCATCCCACGACCACATTCCCCTGCCAGCCATTCCCCTGCCTCTCCCTCTCCTCCCGCACATTCACCTCTCCTCCCGCGCCATTCCCCTGCCGCCCCATTCCCTTAACCGCCTCGACCTAATCCACCTTGGCACACCACACGCAAGCCCCCTCCCGCTTCAAGCTTCCCCCAACACCTCCCTGATCCTCAAGGATTCAAAGGGAGTAGGCAGTCTGGGACTCGAACCCAGGACCAACGGATTAAAAGTCCGCTGCTCTACCGACTGAGCTAACTGCCCGTACGATTCTCCCCGCAGCCATGCTTCGCACCGCCGCGCCGGGTTGGTCCCCTAAACACGGATCCTGCACCGCGCAACCAGTTTTGCATCGTCACTCCCCTTCAGCCCCAATTTACCAATCCCGCACCACCAGCGCCCGATTCTTCCAGAAATACGCCATCCCGGACCAGATCGTCGTCACCCCCGTCACCGCCAGCAGCACCGGCACCGCCCACCGCGCATCCAGCAGCGGCGCCCGGAACAA
>JAIXPK010000268.1 GCA_027486335.1 Verrucomicrobiaceae bacterium
CAAGGAGACAGGCAGGCAGCAGCAGTTTGCTATTCATGGCGGAGAGCATCGACGAGACGGCGCGACAGAGCAAGCCGCGCCGCACCCCAGCAGAAGACCAGCCCCCCGGCAAGCAGAGACAGCAGCAGCACCGCAAGCAATCGCACCGGCAACCCGCCCGCTCCAGCCAGCTTCAGATTCGGCCACACCGCCAAAAGCGCCGCCACCGTCCCCAGCACAACCCCCGCCACCAGCAGAAACCAATGCTCCGCCAGCACCATCCGCCGCAACTGCCCCACCGTGAACCCCGCCGTCTGCATCACCGCAAACTCGCTCCGCCGCTCCAGCACATGCCGCGCCACCAGCACCGCCAGCCCCAGCGCCGCCAGCACCAGCGCCAGCCCGCCCAGCGTCGAGAAAATCGTCAGATACGTGTTCTGCACCGCCTGAAACTGCGCCAGCCGCTCCGCCGTCGGCACAAGCGTCAATCCCCGGCCCTCCAGCAGATCAATCGCCGCCACCCGGAACTTCTCCGCCTGGCCCGCTCCCGCATCCACCAGAAAAAACTTCGCCCCGCCCGTGTCAGGATAAAGCCTCACAAATTCCCGCTCCGCAATCACCACGTTCCCCTGCAGCACACTCCCGTTCAGCAGCGCCACCAGCTGCAGCTTCACCGGCCGCCCCGCACTGTCCGTCACCGTCACCATATCCCCTAGCTTCTTCCCCAGCGCAAACATCGCCGAATACTGATCCATCAGCGCCGGCACCGCTCCATCCTCCGCTCCTCCCTCCAACCGCCTCCACGGATCCCCACCCCCGCGCACCGACGCCCCGCCCGCAAACGCCCCGCGCTCCGCCAGTACCCCCGGATCCACCCCCATCACCCGCGGACTCTGCGCACGGTTCAGATTCAGACACGACGCCTCCTCCCCATCCCTCACCCGGAAATTCACCAGCGAAACCCCGGCCGTCTCCTCCGCATCAAAATCCCACACCTTCCTCCCCGCCTCCGTATTCAGATCCTCGTAAACCGGCAGCGTGCTCTCCCCCACAAACGCAAAACCCCCAGTCCCCGACTCCCGCGTCGCCGCCGTCACCCGCGCATCCTGCCGGAACGCATGCAGCGCCGTCACCATGAACACCCCAGCCGCCAGCAGCGCCGTCAGCGCCAGACTCCGCCCGCGCCGCCTCACCGCATTCCTCACCCCTAACGCATGCACCGATCCCACACCGTCCGCTCCGCCCGCCTCCACCCGCCGCATCAGCGTCCCTAACAACCTCAAACCCTCCACCAGCAGCAGCGCCCCGGCCCCGAAAAACAGCATCGGCGCAAACACCTGAGCCACCCGTCCCGAAAACGCCAGCATCACCACCGCTCCCAACCCCGCCAATCCCGGCGGCAACCAACGCCGCGCCTTCTTCCCACCCGATTCCCCCCCGCTCAACGCCGCCGCGCCCCCGCTCAGCAGATCCCGCGGCACCGCCTTCGCAATCCGCCGCGACGCCACCCACACCACCAGCAATGCCAGCAGCAGCGTGCTCACCGCCGCCACCGCCAGCGTCACCCCGCGAACCTCCGGCACAAACTGCAACCCTAACGCCGCATCCGCCCACTCCCGCTCCAGCCTGCCCAGCGTCCACCGCGCATACCCTAACCCAGCCGCCGTCCCCGCCACCACCGCAGGCACACTGATCGCCGCCGCTTCCTCCACAAACAACCGCTGCACCTGCCCACCCGTCCATCCCGTCGCCCGCAGCAACCCGATCTGCCCCGCCCGCTGCCCCGTCCCGAACACAAACAGCAACCCCGCCAGCAGCAGCGCCGTCCCTATCAGAAACGCACTCATGCTCAGAAACAATGCCCCGAAATCCATGCTCTGCGCCACCGACCGCGCCGCCAAGGCCCGCACCTCCACCACCTGCAACCCCGCCGCCGCCGCACTCAACCGCTCCCCGATCCGCCCACGCACCGCCGCCGCATCCTTCTCTCCAGGCACCCACAGCGACGTCACCGCGCCAAACCGGTTCTTCCATAGCTTCTGCCCGTCCCCCAGCCGCAGCCACAGCTTCGGCGTCCCCCGGAATTCCTTCCAATACGCATCATCCTTCTCCCGAATCCTATCCTGCTCGATCGGAATCCCCGGCTTCCAGTCCCGGCAGTTCTCCGACTCACTGATCCCCGGAAAATCCGGCGTCCACTCGCGCCGCAACGCCGGACTCCCAGCCGACAGCACCGCGTGCACCACAAACTCTCCCGTCGCCGCCTCCAGATTCCTCGACTGCGTCACCCGGAAATACTCCAGCGTCACCCGGTCCCCACTCTTCACCCCCAGATCCTCCGCCAGCCACGGATGCACCACCACACTCCCCTCCGGCCATTCCTCAGGCAACCCCCCAGTCCCCGGCTCCACCGCCGCCGCCATCGAATACGGGGTCACTTTCCCCTCCGCTCCACCACGAATCCCATTCACCAGATAAGTTAGCACCCCGCGCGACCCCGGAGCCGCCAACCCCACCGCCGCCACCGTCTCATCCGCCATGAAAATCCGCGACGTGCTCACCCGCACCGCCCCCGCTCCACTCACCTCACTCACCTCCAGTCCCGCATCCTCCGCCGTAATCACCCCCGCCGCACCCAGATCCGGCAACCCCGTGCACAACACCAGATTCACCCGCCCCGCCAGCTCCGCCGCCTCCTGCAGCTCCCCTAACGGCAGATACACATTCAACGGTGCCGTCTGCCCCGCCTTCAGACTGAACGCCCCCATCGCCCCATCCGGTGCCTCACCCACCACCTTCAACCGCCGCGTCACCGTCAGATCGGATTCCCCCGACAACGGCGCATCCCGCGACAGCAGGCTCGGCTTCTCAAACCTCACAATCACTTCCGCTCCCGCCGCCTTTCCCCCTAACCCCAACGCCGCCGCCAGCGACCGGTTCACCACCACGCCGCCAGCCTCAGGCAACCACCCGCGCTCCACCCCGAACCCCCAGAACTCCTTCGGCACCCCATACAGATTCACCCCCGCCGCCCTCTGCCGCCCGTCCGGCTCCGTGACCGTCGCCTGCAGCAGCAACACCGGCACCGCCGTTCCCGCCGTCCGCAACCTCCCCGCCAGCGCCTCCCCGAAAAACCCATCCTGCGACATCACCACACTCTCCGTCCCTCCCAACCGCAACGCCGCCTGCCGCGCCAGCGTCGCCCGCACCGAATCCCCCGTCACCAACGACCCGCTGATCACCGCAGCCGTCAGCGCCACCCCCAGAAACAACCCGGCATGCCACCGCCAGTAATACACAAGGCTGCGCATCAGGAGTCGAAATCGGGTCAGCATCCCCAGACCATTCCCACACCTCCCCATCCCTCAACCGCAACCCCACTCCCTCCTCCATTCCAGCCAACCACCGTAGCAAGGGCGTCCCGCCCTTGTCTCCGCACCAGCACCCGCAGCAAACCCCATTTCCTCCCTCACCACACCAGGGCGGCATCTTCATGCTTTCCGGCAGAATCAGAAACCGCCACCTTCAAACACGCCCCGCCCACTCCAACGCAACACCCGCCTTGCACCGCCTCCTCGCTAACACCCTCGTCCGCCTCTCCCTCCCATGGGTCCACTCATGGGGACGCCGCACCTCCCAGCTCGCCCTCCGCCACGGCCGACCCCTCACCCCCCTCGAATCCGCAGCCGCCGCCCAATCCGGCGTCCAGCACCCGGAACACATCCGCGTCCTCTCCGTCCCCTCCATCCCCATGCCCGGCTTCGCATGGCAGCAACGCCTCGCCGCCACCCTCGGCTTCGACGGCCGCCTCACCGCAGGCATGGCCCTCCACTACGCCATCTTCCTC
>JAIXPK010000005.1 GCA_027486335.1 Verrucomicrobiaceae bacterium
CCAGTGGGCCCCTGACAATCTCGGCAACTACCGCGCCGTCTTCGAAGAAGGCATCGACGCCTCCATCGAACGCATCCTCATGGGCATCATCTTCCTCAGCGGCACCGAACTCGCCGGCGAACGGCTCCAGGTCGCATGGGATACCCAGGAACAGGAAGACGAACAATCCTGCTTCAGCGACACCACCCACCTCGACCTCATCGCCAACACCGAGGGCATCGCCGCCGTCTGGAACGGCACCTGCACCCGCACCGACGGCACCTCCCTCTCCGGCACCGGCCTCAAAGCCGTCGCCACCCTAGCCGACCCCGCCCTATCAAACGCCATCTCCTCCCGCATCACCACCCTCCTCACCCGCGCCCGCGCCATCCCCCCACCCTTCGATACCGCCATCCGCGGCGACGACGACTCCCCCGGCCGCAAAGCCGTCTTCTCCCTCATCACCGCCTCAGAAGACGTCGCTATCAAGACCCGCGAACTCGCCACCACCCTCAACTGCCGCATCCCCGACGTCCCCCCCGAAGACATCGAAGGCTAACACACACATCACTCCCATGAACCGGTGGATCGTTCCCGTCCTCGCCTGCGCCGCCTCAGCACTCGCCGCCCCACCCGGCCCCGCATGGTCCGGCGGCCAGGGCACCATCTTCAATGACGGCCACGACGCCTTCTCCCTCCCCATGGCCACGCTCTCCCGCGAGCGCCGCCGCGAATTCGTCGTCGGCAACGCCTTCTTCAACGAAAACTGGGTCGCCGCTCCCGCCTCCACGGAAGCCCGCGACGGTCTCGGCCCGCTCTTCCACGCCCGTTCCTGCTCAGGCTGCCACACCAAGGACGGCCGCGGTGCCCCCCCAGCCAGCCCCGACGACATCCTAACCGGTCTCCTCGTCCGCCTCAGCATCCCTGGCTCCGGCCCCCGCGGCGAACCTCTCCCCCACCCGATCTACGGCAACCAACTCGCCCCTCGCGCCCTCCCCGGCTCCGACCCGGAAGCCGTCGCCTCCATCGTCTGGGAATCCTCCTCGTTCTCCTACCCTGACAATTCCTCCGTCTCTCTCCGCAAACCCCGGCTCTCCCTCTCCAACTGGCACGACGGCCCGCCCGGCCCTGACCTCCTCACAAGTCTCCGCCTCGCCCCCGCCATCCACGGCAGCGGACTCCTCGAAGCCATCCCCGCCTCCGCTCTCGAAGCCCTCGCCGACCCCGACGACCGCAACGCCGACGGCATCTCCGGCCGTCTCAATAAAGTCTGGAACCCTGACACCAATTCCATGTCCCCAGGCCGCTTCGGCTGGAAAGCCAATCAGCCTTCCCTCCGCGCCCAGACCGCCGGAGCCTTCCTCGGCGACATCGGCCTAACCTCCCCGCCCGCCCCAACCGAAGCCCTCTCTCCCCCGCAACTCCTCCGCTTCGCCGCCTTCCCCTCCGGCGGCAGCCCCGAAGTCAGCCCACGCATCTTCGACCGCGTCCTCCTCTACGTCCAAACCCTCGCCGTCCCCGCTCGCCGCAATCTCAAACACCCCGTCGTCAAGCAGGGCGAGGCCCTCTTCAAATCTCTCAACTGCGCCGCCTGCCACCTCCCGGACATCTCCACCGACACCTCCCACCCGGTCCCCGAACTCCGCAACCAGTCCATCCACCCCTACTCCGATCTCCTCCTCCACGACATGGGCCCCGATCTCGCCGACGGCCGCCCCGACTGGGCCGCCTCAGGCCTCGAATGGCGCACGCCTCCGCTCTGGGGCCTCGGTCTCAACAAGGCCGTCAACGGCAACACGTTCAACCTCCACGACGGCCGCGCCCGCTCCCCCGAAGAAGCCATCCTCTGGCACGGCGGCGAAGGCTCCGCCTCACGCGACGCCTTCTCCCGTCTCCCAGCCCCAGACCGCGCCGCCCTCCTCGCCTTCCTCGACTCGCTCTGACCTCTCCACGCCCTTGCCCGGCACCGCCCCCGCTCCCAAGGTCGTCCCCGCCCTCCCGCACCGGACGCCTCCCATGCACATCCTCGCCTTCGAAACTTCCTCCCCGCGCGGCACCATCGCCCTCTGGAACGACTGCGGCCAGGGCCTCATGGAAGACTTCCAATCCGACCGCTCCCACAACTCTCTCCTCTTCCCCCCGCTCGCCCGCATCCTCCCCAACGCCACCGAACTCGAACTCGTCGCCGCCGGCACCGGCCCCGGCAGCTACACCGGGGTCCGCGTCGGTCTCTCCGCCGCCCTCGGCATCTCCATGGCCCGCAACGTCCCCGTCGTCGGCATCCCTTCCATCACCGCCCTCGTCCACGCCGCCGCAGAAGAACGCTACGCCGTCTGCGGCGACGCCCGCCGCGGCTCATGGTGGTTCGCTGAAATCGAACGCGGCCGTCTCGCCGCACACCCCACCCTCGGCTCCGCCTCCGAAATCGCCGCCCTCACCGCCGCCACCTCCCGCCGCATCTACACCACCGACCCCGCTTCCCCTCCTTTCTGCGAAGCCACCCCCTCATGGCCCCGCGCCGATCTCATCGCCCTCCGCGCCGCCAGCCTCACCGAACAGGAACTCGCCCGCCTCGCCGCCATCCCCCCGGAACCCATCTACCTCCACGCCCCTTTCATCACTCAGTCCAAACAACCGGTCTTCCTCCCACCTCCCTGATTCCTCTCTTTCCAGCTTGTGACCTCCTCGCACCCATAGAAAGAAACAAGCCCTCCTGCCCATAACCCGCCCACGGCCCCCGCAGCGCCCTCGGCCCTCGCTCTCCGATGATCCTTTCCAAAGAAATCCAACGCCGGCGCACCTTCGCCATCATCTCCCACCCCGACGCAGGGAAAACCACGCTCACCGAAAAATTCCTCCTCTTCGGCGGCGCCCTCAACCTCGCAGGCAGCGTCACCGCTCGCAAAAATCAGCGCTCCACCGCCTCCGACTGGATGGAAATGGAAAAACAGCGCGGCATCTCCATCAGCTCCACCGTCCTTCAGTTCGAGTACGGCGGCTGCGTCATCAATCTCCTCGATACCCCCGGCCACCGCGACTTCTCCGAAGACACCTACCGCGTCCTCACCGCCGTCGACGCCGCCGTCATGGTCATCGACGCCGGTAAAGGCATCGAAAGCCAGACCCGCAAGCTCTTCGAGGTCTGCCGCCGCCGCGGCGTCCCCATCTTCACGTTCATGAATAAACTCGATCGCCCAGCCCGCGATCCCCTCGCCCTCATGGACGAACTCGAAAGCGTCCTCGGCATCGCCGCCTGCGCCATGAACTGGCCCCTCGGCATGGGCACCCACTTCCGCGGGGTCTTCGACCGCCGCTCCTCCTCCGTCCATCTCTTCGAACGTACCGCCGGCGGCGCCTACCGCGTCCCCCAGCAGGTCGGCGGTCTCTCCGATGCCTTCGTCGCCCAGAACGTCGAACCCTCAGACCTCGCCGCCGCCATCGACCAGCTCGAAATGCTCGACGTCGCCGGCGAATCCTACGACCACTCCCGCGTCGCCCGCGGCGAGGTCACCCCAGTCTTCTTCGGCTCCGCCGCGAACAACTTCGGCGTCCAGCTCCTCCTCGACGCCTTCCTCGAAATGGCCCCACCCCCAGGCCCGCGCCTCTCCCTCGGCACCCCCATCCCTCCAGACGATCCCTCATTCTCCGCCTTCGTCTTCAAAATCCAGGCCAACATGGATCCCCGCCACCGCGACCGGATCTACTTCCTCCGCATCGTCTCCGGAAAATTCGAACGCGACATGTCCGTCGTCAATACCCGCACGAACCAGAAGCTCCGCCTCGCCAACTCCCAGCGGCTCTTCGGCCGCGACCGCGAAACCGTCGACGAAGCCTGCGCCGGTGACGTCGTCGGCGTCGTCGGTAACTTCCCCCTCGCCATCGGCGATACCCTATCCGAAACCCCCGGCCGCCGCTTCGCAGAACTCCCACGCTTCGCACCCGAATGCTTCGCATGGCTCCACTCCTCAGCCATCTCCCACGCCAAACGCTTCCGCGAAGGCCTCGACCAGCTCCTCGAAGAAGGCGTCGTCCAGCACTTCAGCCAGCCTAACGCCGCACGCCGCGTCCCCCTCCTCGGAGCCGTCGGCCCCCTCCAGTTCGAAGTCGTTCAGCACCGGCTCCTCTCCGAATACAACGCCGAATCCCGTCTCGAATCCGCTCCCTGGTCCCACATCCGCTGGCTCCAGCACAAAAACGGCTCCCCAGTCACCGAATCCTCCATCAACCACACTAGCGACGCCATCTTCGCCATCGACGCCGCCGACCGGCCAGTCATCCTCCTCAGCTCCGAATGGCCCCTCCGCTTCTTCAGCGAACGCAACCCGGACCTCGAAATCCTCGACTCCCCACCCGCCCTCTAACACCCGCCCGCCTCGCGACCACGGCTTCCCCGACTCCTCAGAATCATCTGCGTCCATCCGCGAAATCTGCGGTTCCCCCAGCCCCACCCGATTGAGATATGGGCCCCTTCGTGCCATTTGTGGACCGAAAACCATCAGCCTCACCGCCCCCCATGGCCCCGCTCCTCTCGCCACAGCCTCAACAGACGTCCGAGCCAACCCTTCTGGCAATGCCTATCCGCATCTTCGCCCTATCCCTTGCGCTCGTGGGCGTCGGCTTCGCTGAGGAAGCCAATCCTCCCACCTCCGCCCCAAGCGACATCTACGTGCCGGGTGATGCCGTCACAGTGAATGGACAAACGCTCTACGTGAAGGACACCACAGGCACCACTCTCCTCCTCTCCATCGCCGAACCACCGACCGCCTCCATCGGTGATTTCATCACTCCCGTCACCGCCACCGGAACTCCCGGCCAGGCGGGCACAGGCCGCGAACCCATCGCCACCATCAATGGCTCCGGGTTGAGCGAATCCTACCCGGGTTCCGGCGTCTTTGTGCACGTCAACGACAGCAGCGCCGGAGGCGCATCAATGTGGAACACCGCTTTCGCGGAAACCGCCTTCCTCGAATTCGATCTCGGGAAAATCCATAACGTCAGCGGCCTCTACCAGTGGAATTACAACGAAAAGCCCCCCTACAATGCCCGCGGCTTGAAAGAGGTGAAAATCTCCACCTCGGACGATGGCAAAACATGGAAGGAACTGACGCAGACCACCTTCACCGCAGGCACCGGCCAACCTGAACTTCTCGCGGAGGTCGTGAAGTTCGCTCAACCCGCCAAAACACGCTACATCAGGCTGGATGCCCTCTCGCGTTACGGCAGCGATGCCTTCGGATTCTCCGAAATCCGCTTCGCCAACGCCGACAAACCGTATGTGGCACCATCACGCGTCTGGACTCCCAAATACACGCGCCCGATTCACCCCGCCATCACCTCCGGACAGAAGTCAGGCGGCCCTGCCGACAACGTTTTTCCAGAAGCCGCCAAGGTCGTTGATGTCACCAAACCTCCCTATAATGCCAAAGGCGACGGCAAAACCGATGACACCAACGCCCTTCAGCAGGCCTTGAATGACCATCCCTCACAGAGTGTCATTATCTATCTTCCCATCGGCAGGTACCTCGTCTCGAAACAAATCCGTTGGGGCGGCTCGAAAAACATGAGCGATGCCGACGCCGCCAAGAACACCGTTCTGTGGGGCCAGAACAAGGAAAAGACCATCATTCAGCTCAAAGACCGTTGCCCCGGATTCAACGACCCACGCCATGCCACCGGAGTCATCTGGACCGGAGCCGCTCCCGCCCAGCGGTTCGCCAACGAAATCCATAACCTCACCGTAGACACCGGAACGCAGAACCCGGGCGCCTCCGGAGTTCAGTTCATGGCCAACAATCAGGGCGGCATCTACGACGTCAATATCATCTCCGGCGACGGCCAGGGGAAGGCCGGTCTCGATCTGGGCTACACCGACGAACAAGGCCCGATGCTCGCAAAGAATATCTCCGTCCTCGGCTTCGACTATGGTGTCAGCTCCGCGACCGGAGTGGCCTCATGGACAGGTGAAAACATCACCGTCAAATTCCCCAACAAAGCCGGACTCAAAAACAGCGGCCAACCCGCCAGCGTTCGGAAATTCCAGTTCTCCGGCGATGTCGCCGCCGTGGAAAACGGCTCAGGCTTGCTCACCCTCATCGACAGCACCCTCGAGGGAACCGGCGCAGCCAAAGACCTCGCCGCCATCTCCATCAACGGGGGCGCCGCCCTCGTCCGCCATGTGAAAACCAGCGGCTTCAAAACCGCCCTGGTCGATAGCCTGGCCAAGACAGAACTCCCCGGACCCGATATCGCGGAACATTGCTCCCTCAAACCAGTTACCCTCCTCTCAGGGGCCACGTCCACCCTCAATCTGCCCATCAAGGAGACGCCCGAATCGCCATGGGGTGATCCCACCACATGGATCGCGCCGAAATCCAACGACTCTGCCGGGATCCAGGCCGCCATTGATTCCGGAGCCGAAACCGTCCTCCTCCCCAGAGGGTCCTGCAACGTCAACACCACCATCGTCGTGCGGGGCAATGTGAAACGGATCATCGGGACCAAAGCCGTCATCGATGTGAAGCCACCATTGCTGAATGAAAACAAGCCCGTCTTCCAGATCGCCGATGGCACCCCGAATTCCGTGACCATCGAAGGCCTGCACACTTCCTACGCCAACGGCCCCTTCGTCTTCATCGAGCACGCCTCCAAACAAACCCTCGTCTTGAAGTCTTTGTGCATCAATTTCGGTGCCGCCCAAACCCCGTCTCATCTCACCTATCGCAATTCCGTTCCCGGCGCGAATGTCTTCATCGAGGACGTTGTTTCCGCACGATGGGAGTTTACCGGTCAGCACGTCTGGGCCAGACAATTCAACCCGGAACCGACTGGCAACAGGCTCACAGTGGACGGCGGCACGTTCTGGGCCCTGGGCTATAAGACTGAGCGCATCGGCCAGATCGCCATCGCCAAAAACGGCGCCAAAGTCGAGATCCTCGGTGGCCTCAGCCAGACCTCAGGCAGCGCCCAGAACCCCATGTTCCTGAACAACAATTCCGACATGTCAGTCTTCTTCTCAGAGGTCAATCATTCGGAGGATCCCTTCGTGAAGTTCGTCGTCGAGACCAAGGGGACAGAAACCAAGGAATTCGGCGACGCCAACAAGGGCTTCAAAGGATGGCGCTCCATCATCTACGAAGGACGGGTGGCACGGTGATCCACGCTGCCCACACACCATTGCTCGTCACACAGGACGAAGATCGTCTCGTCATCCGCGAGGTCGATTCCATCTGGCACCCGTCTCGCCTCCTGCCGTCGTCATTCTTCGTCCTGATAGGGTTTTTCGTCCTCTTCGTCACGCTCTCAGGAGCAGGCATGGCCCAGGCAACCACCCTGACCCAGCAACTCTCCAAATCTCTCTTCCTCGGACTCATCGCCCTCATCATGGGCATCATCCCGCTCACGGTCGGCTTGCGGATCTGGCTAGTTCGCGAAGAAATCGTGATCCACTCGCGCAGCGCACTCTCTAGAAACCGCCACCTCGGCCCATGGCGCATCGCCGCAACATTCATTCCAAACATCCACCCCTCGGATTTCCACATCCACACATGGTGGGGATACAAAACAGGAACCCACCATGAGGTCGTCTTTCAAGCTCCCGGAAACCATCCCGAAATCCGGCTGATTTCCCTGAAATCACTCGCCGAGGCAACCCATTGGAAACATCAAATCACCACCCGCCTCACTCAGGCCTCACCAGACACAAGCATCTAACACATAACCGCACCCCCCCACCCGATGGCGGCGTCCGCGCCTTAAATCGCCGCCTCCAGACTTCCACTGCAACTCCCACTCACCACCGCACCACCAGCCCCCTGAACCCCCAAAACCATCTGCGCCCATCCGCGAAATCCGCGGTTCCAAACCCCTCCACCCTCCGCATCTCCGCACGAGCCCCTCTCCCCACAAGCCCACCTTCACCCTTCACCCTTCACCCTTCACCCTTCTAACTTCTCACTTCTCACTTCTCACAACCACGGAGCCAGCGCCTCCAGCGCCGCGCCACTCCCGTTCTTCACCAGCGTGATCGAACTCGTCTCTCACTCCGCCGCACACTTCCCCAGCCAATCCTTGTAAACCCGGTCATCTTTACCCGTGCCCGCAAAGTGAACCACACACGGCGCCACCTCCCTCCGCGCCCATTGGCAATGATATCGGGCGATGCCATTGTCGAAATCCGCTTCCACCCACGTCTGCCACGGTGGCATGAAACAGCCCACCCGCATCTCAGACAACTCATGCGGCGGCGGCAATCGAATCCCCATCTCCACAACCGCCATGCTCGCCGCAGGCTCATCTCCTACAAGGTTCCCTTTACCCGCAAACTCCCAGTAGAGCGCCCTCGGATCCTCCATCGCCTCCACCATGATCGACGCAATCCGGTCGAGAATCGCCTGCGCCCGACCCGATTTCCTCACAAAATAATGCCCGCCGCCAAGCATCACCGGCACCGCTTCCACTCCGTAGTACGGACAGAATCGGTGAGGGTTCATCAAATTGGCCGACATCGCATCCGGCGAATCCTCGCGCTTCCTGGCATACTGCCAGAAGCTCACATCATCCGTTCCCAGCAGATCAAACCACCCCGACACAGGTCCCGTGCTGATCATATCCGCATCGAAAAAGATGGTCTCCTCGAACGGTGAATCACACACCGCCTCCAGTTTATTCAGCCACCGCAGGTCATCCTTCCCGCTGTGGCATCCCCTTGCCGTCTGCACTTCCGCCACTCCCCGCCACGCCATCGTGGGCACATAATCCTGACAATAAACCAGTACGGGGATCTCGGGGTTGTACTTCCGCAGCAATCTCACTTGCCCCCACGCCATCCGCTCCGTCGCCGGAGAATACGGACTCAACAAAAGACCCCTCCGCGCCGCAGATCGGTTGCCGTGCCGTCGTAAGGCTGACCCCGCTTCAATACGAGGTGGCGGAAAAGGAGCAGCTTCAACTTCCATCCCAGACACCACCGCACTCCCGCTCATCCTCACAATTTCATCCCCGGCACCCGACCCCGAACTCTCCCCGACACCCGCCCCATGGCACCAGCCGCTTCTCTCTCCGGTGGCCATCCCCATCTCGCTGACGTTCACCATCACCCTGGAATCATGCGACCCCACACTCCGGCGTTCTGAATCCCTCGCCGTCCATTCCCCATTCGCCCCGGGAAGATGCCGAATGCATTCCCGGTAGATCGCCTGGCTGCCATCCGCACGATAGTTACCCCGCACCACGTTCTCATTGTTCGACAACCCTTCAACCTGCCAAGCCATCGGGGGCCACACCGCATACGCCGCGTGCCCACCGTGATAATCGGACAGAATCACATCGCACGCCGTATCTCTTCGCCCGCATCCTTTCAATTGCTCCTCGGAGCATCCTTCTCCGCGCCTCCGCTCGCAGGACTTCCAGCTAACCGCACCCAATTCCCGACTCACCTTCTCCCAGACCTCCCTCCGCAACAAGTAGGCATGCATGTCCCATGTCGGACCGGTAACCCGCAGCAACTCCGACGAAATCACCTCAGGCGCCGTCCGGAAAACGCAGCCGAAATACAACACCGCCCAGTCATCCGGCAACTCTATCCCCGCCAGCCGCTCCCCAAATCCGCGGCACAGAACCACATCATCCTCAAACACCATCACCGCGTCCGCATGAACCCGCCGCGCCGCCCGCCACGCCAGACGGTGCGCAACGGCGCAAGCCCGCGCTCCCTTGTTCCGCCAACGCCGCCAATCCCTCACATTCATCGCATCCGGTGCCTCCAGCCGATCTACACTCAACCCCTCCCGGCGAAACTGCTCCCATGCTTGAATGCGCCTGTCAGGACGGCGCGCGAGATTCAGGCAGACCTTCGGAACGCAAAAATCCGGTCGCATTGCTCAATGTGTCAGGATTCCAGACCTCCAAACTGCCCGCGATCCCACG
The DNA here is from genome assembly GCA_027486335.1 of Verrucomicrobiaceae bacterium. Lineage (GTDB taxonomy): Bacteria > Verrucomicrobiota > Verrucomicrobiia > Verrucomicrobiales > V1-33 > V1-33. The sequence goes on from JAIXPK010000005.1 coordinate 9,904, forward strand.
TTCCACGGCAACCACCGCACCTCACAATACCTCCGGATGCCATCACTCCTTCTTTCCGTTGGCATCACTCTCGAACAGGTGCTCATAGCGCCACGGTGGCTTGGTGAAGCGGCGCACCGGCCCATTTATTCGAACCGGCTCTCCTTCAGTGCCTCCCGGAAGAATCCGAGTCTCCGTCATCACATACTCGCCACCCTCCCGCACCACCCGGAACTCCCTCGTATACTGACCGAGTCCGCCGAAATAGTCCTCATGACCCAATGTCGCCTCTGTCATTAAGTACTCAATGGCCGCCTCAGGCATCGGAGCATTGATTCGTTTGAAAATTCGTGGGATCTCCTGTATCATCTTCTCCCCCAAGCTGTGAAATGGATGAATAATGAATTGAGAACTACCATCGCTCGTATCCACTATCTCAACTCTTCGAGATTCACAGATTTGAAAACCTCGAGCAACACCACGAATCACCGCCTTAAATGTAATCTTCTGGGCGTCTGTAAATCCAAAATGGGTAAAAAACTCGTCACTTACCTCACCGTCGTCATCAAGGATCTTTCTAGTCAATCCAGAAATCTCCGCTGCGCCCTGAGCCATGACAACCGGGACGGAGGATTCCGGTTCGGTGATCTTAGTATCGTTGCGCGCCGAAGAGGTGCTCGGAAGCCCCCGAGTCCGGATCTTGGGTGGATGCGTGGATACACTTCCCCGTGTTCCTTGATCCAAGCCGCCTTTGCCCGGCCAGAAGCCATACAAGAAAAGCGCCCCCCCCAAAGCCGAAACCCCGAGGAAAGCAAATATCCAAGCTACATTACGGGAACTCACGGTGGGGTTGGAAGGTAAAGCCATTCAACGGTCCAATCATACTGGAGCGTCTTGACTCGCACCGTAGATTGGGTCGCCAACCCATTGAACCACGTAGATGTGCCGTGAGACCAATTCGATGGCATCGAGTCTCCTATCCGCCTTCTCACCCAACCTGAAGGCGGATTCGAATAGTCGTTTGGAGAACCGTGCGGCGGCACCGGATTACGGGGCGATGACGAGAGTTCCTCCGTATTGGAATATAAATAATAAGTGACATTTCGGACAACAATTGTCGGGGGAGGCGTAAAATCGCCAGGCAGGTCACCGGACGTTCCGCTCCCCACAATATTCGTGATGAATACACCAGTCCAGAAACCCACCGCATTCAACGGATCGGAGTAGCCATCCACCTCTCCATCGAACCAACTGGCGTAGGAACCACGGAACACGACGATGATACCGTCACCCTCGACGTAACTGGTAGAACCAGTCGCCATCACCTCCATCCGAAATCCATGAAGCCCTATCAGCGTTCCCACGGTCGCCGCTCCGGTTCTCTTGACGAACGTTCGCCTGCCGATTTTCGAGTTCCAAAGCGACGGTTCGAGCGACCGGAGAAGCTCCCGATCCGCAGAGTCACCATCATGATGACCTTGACAATTAGCCCCCCCCCCTCTGATTGTTGTGGTCTTTCGGCGTCATAAGCAGTGCGTTTCTGGTTATCGTTTTATCAGATAGGAATCAAATATCACACCTCGTCCTCGCGAGTCAATTTTTTTCCGCTAATTTTTGTGAGTCATTTCACCGTCACCATTAAAGTTCAGGACGAGGGAAGTCGAGTAGCGTTTCGCACACCAGCGACGGCCGCCCGCCGCCACATGCTCCCAGCCAGCCTACCCGGAAGGCATCCAAACCAGCCACGGAACAGCCGCCGCGATTCCTAGCCCCACACCACACACCGAATCCGCCCACCCACCCCGAGTCATTCATCACTGTCTCCAACCCCCACTCCATCATCCCCATGCCCCTGAACATCACCCGCCCCCGTCAGAAGCCGAATCTTGTTTACACCGTGTGTTTTGATGCACCGGGATCGGAGAGTTATAGGTTCTTGGGGAAGATGTTGGCGTCCTCACTGGTGCGGACGTTCTTCACCGGTGATATCGTCGTGTTCCGGAACTCACCCGCGCCGTTATATCTCGTCGAGCGAAAGGGGCTAGAGGAGGTCTTCCTCGAGACGCCCGACATGTATGGCCAGGAACGGGCGTCGTTCGCATGGTGCTGGAAGTATCGTGTGGCACCGCTCATCGAGAATCCGGAGCAGTACGACAAGATCTTGTTTCTCGATTGCGACAGTCTCGCCCTGCGGAACATCGACCACCTCCTCGATGGCGATTGGGACATCCGCTATCAGCCAGAACGCGGAAAGCCGGGGAACGGGAGAAGCTTCAATGCCTTCCTGACTGACGAGGAAATGGTGATCGCAGGCACGCGTGATGGAGCCAACAGCGGCACGCTCGCAGTGCGCGGATCCATTTTCCACGAGGTCATGCAGGAATGGGAGCAGATCGACATAACGGATCCAGTCAGAGACTCTGGATTCCGGGACCAGGCGAGCTGGAATGCATTGCTGTTGCGAAGAGGAAATCCCCCCGCAGCGGCACTCGGTGAAACGGCCGCCAAGGTCCATTTGCCAGCGCAGGCCAGTCCGCATCTCAGCGCACCGACTCAGGACGGCCTTCACCGCTGGAAGACAGAGCCTTTCCCTGCCGGAGAGGTGCAGTTTCCAGGATACCTCGATCCGCACTACGTGAGCTATTCAAAGGCAGCCCTAACGCACAATATCATGCCGGACACGAAGGAAAAGGTCGAGTTCACGTTCGGTCTGTACATGCGCACGTTCTACTGCGACCCGACAGGACTATTCTTTTCGATCCTGGAAATGTGAAGCATCAGGGACTCTGCCTGCAGCGGGTGTCGCTACCGGTCGCGCTGCCCCGCAAGTTGCCGAGGCGGGGGATGCTCTCCCTCACAACCAGGGTGCCAATTCCTCGAGCGCCCCCCCGGATCCATCGATGCTGAACTTCGCCGCCGCCCGCAGCCGCACCCGTCCCCTCCCACTCCGGATGCTCAGCACCAGTGCCCGCCCGCCCGGATGCCGCACCGCAATCCCCCGGATCTGCTCCAGTTCCTCCGACCCATCCCGCTCGCTGTCCAGTTGCAGCTCGATCGCATCCGCAGGAATCCCGCCCCCCGCCGCCACCACCGGCTTCGCCACGCCATTCCCGTTCCTAACCACATTCTCGCCTCCACCTCCTGCCACCGCCGCCCCCGGCACCAGCTCCTTCAGACTCTGCGCCACCAGCTGCAACGACTCCGTCCTGCTGTCCTGCTCCACCTTCGCCGTCACCTCCACCACACTCCCCTTTGTCAGGGTCTTCCCGAACTTCTCAAACTCCTCGCCCCACACCATCATCTCACGCGTCCCCGTGAAATCCTCCACCCGCAGAATCGCAAACTGCTTCCCGCTCTTCGTGTACTTCACCGTCACATCCGCCACGAATACCCCGAACTTCGCCTTCTTCCGCTCCTTCTCCGTCAATTCCTCAAGCTCCCCGATCTTCCGGTAACCCCCGCGCTCCAGCGTCCCCCGGAACCTGTCCAGCGGGTGCCCGCTGATGTAGAAACCTAGCAACTCCTTCTCGTCCGCCAGCATCCTCTCCTGCGGCCACACTTCCACCTCCAGGCCGTCCGCCTGCGGCGGCGGCGACGACACCTCATCCAGCGCATCCCCGAACAGCGAAATCTGCCCGCTCGCCCGATCCTTCTGCGCCGACGCACCCGCCGCCAGCACTCCCTCCAGCCGCGCAAACAACAACGCCCGGTGCTCGCCCGCCCAGTCAAACGCCCCCGCCCGCACCAGACTCTCCATCAGCTTCCGGTTCACCACCCGGCTCTCCACCCGCCGCGAAAAATCATCAATGCTCCGGAATTCCCCGCCACTCTCCCGCTCCTTCAACATCAGCTCCACCGCCCCTTCACCCACCCCCTTCACAGCCGCCAGCCCGTACCGGATCCCCTCACTCCCGTCCTCTAGCCGCTCCGGCTGAAACCCTAACCCGCTCCGGTTCACATCCGGCGGCAGTATCCGGATCCCCATCGCAGCACATTCCCCCACAAACACCGCAATCTTGTCCGTGTTGCTGATTTCATTGCTCAGCACCCCGCACATGAACTCCACAGGATAATTCGCCTTCAGATACGCCGTCTGATACGTCACCAGCCCGTACGCCGCCGAGTGCGACTTGTTGAACCCGTACCCCGCAAACTTCTCCAGCAAGTCGAAGATCTCATTCGCCCGCTTCTCCGGAATCCCGTTCGTCTTCTCACACCCCTCCACAAA
>JAIXPK010000423.1 GCA_027486335.1 Verrucomicrobiaceae bacterium
CCCAGCTGCCTCACAATGTCCGCCCTCACCTCCGGCGTCGCCGTCGCCGTCAATGCCACCACCTGCGGCCGCCCCAGCATCTCAAGGGCCTCCCCTAACCGCTGATAGTCCGGCCGGAAATCATGCCCCCACTGCGAAATACAGTGCGCCTCATCCACCGCAAACAACGCAATGTCCGCACTCTTCAGCGCCTCCACAAACGCCCGCTGCCGGAACCGCTCCGGCGCAATATACACCAGCTTCCACTCACCCCGCCGCATCGCCGCTATCCGCGCCCGCTGCTCCTCCTGATCAATCGTGCTGTTGATCACCGTCGCCGCCACCCCCCGCCGCACCAGCGCATCCACCTGATCCTTCATCAGCGCAATCAATGGACTCACCACCACCGTCACCCCGTCCATCAGCAGCGCCGGCAATTGATAACACAACGACTTCCCCCCGCCCGTCGGCATCACCGCAAGCGCATCACGCCCACCCAGCAAGGCCGACACAATCCGGCTCTGCCCGTCCAGAAACCGCCGGTGCCCGAACACCCGCTCCAGCACCTCTAGCGGATCATGAACCGGATTCTCGTCACTCACAGGCCTTTAAGTCACCTCAGCATCCTAACTCACCCCCCGCCCGATCCCGCGGTACATGAACCCAAGCTCCGCCATCCGCGCCGGATCCAGCAGGTTCCTACCGTCAAACACCAGCGGCGACCTCATCCGCGCCTTCACCGCCGCGAAATCCACCGCCGCAAACTCCGGCCACTCCGTCGCGATCACCACCGCCTCCGCCTCATCCACCGCCTCCAGCGGGCTGTTCGCAAAAATCAGCCGCTCCGCCACCTCCAGATGCCGCGCATTCTCCATCGCCTTCGGATCATACACCGTAACATGCGCCCCCTCCTTCACCAGCGTCTCCACCAGCTCGATCGCCACCGACGACCGGATGTCATCCGTGTTGTTCTTGAACGCCAGCCCCCAAACCGCAATCCGCTTGTCCTCCAGCACCCACAGCGCATCCCGGATGTGCTTCAGAAAACGCTGCAGCATCTGCCGGTTCACCGCCTGCACTTCCTTCAAAAGATGAAACGGCACGCCCAGCTGCTCGCTGATCGCAATGAACGCCGCAATGTCCTTCGGAAAACAGGACCCTCCATATCCAATCCCCGCATTCAGAAAATTACGCCCGATCCGGCGGTCCATCCCGATCCCCGCCGCCACCATCTCCACATCCGCCCCGCTGATCTCGCAGATCTGACTCACCGCATTGATATACGAAATCTTCAGCGCCAGAAAACTGTTCGCCGCATGCTTGATCAGCTCCGCACTGTTGATGTCCGTCACCAGCACCGGCGCATCAAACGGCGCATACACCCCGCGCATCAGCGCAATCGCCTTCTCACTGTTCGCCCCTATCACAATTCGGTCCGGCTTCATCAGATCATCCACCGCACACCCCTCACGCAGAAACTCAGGATTGCTCACCACATCAAACGTCACCTCAGGCGCATACCTCCGAATCGTGTCCGCCACCTTCTCCCCCGTATTCACCGGCACCGTGCTCTTGTCCACAATCACTTTGTACGACGTCACCACCTGCGCAATCTCCCTCGCCACTTTCTCAATAAACCGCAGATCCACACTCCCATCCGGCTGCGGCGGCGTCGGCACCGCAATAAACACCACCTCGCCGAAATCCACGCCCTCCGCAGTGCTCGTCGTAAAACGCAAGCGCCCCGCCTCCGTGTTCCGCTTCACAAGCTCGTCCAGCCCCGGCTCGTAAATCGGAATCTCCCCCCTCAGCAACCGGTCGATCTTCTGCTGGTTGTTGTCCACACAGAGTACTTCATGCCCGACTTCCGCAAAACATGCGCCGGTCGTCAGTCCTACATACCCGGATCCAATAATCGTGAGCTTCATAATTGATGACGGCCTGCTGCCTTGCCTCATAAGACACACGCCTCTTCCCCTCTTCCCGCACCCTCCCCGGAGCGTCAACCGCTTTCCCCTTCAGCTCCCCTTCACCACGCACCCGGCCCCCGCCCGAAGACCCGCCGCAGCACAGTCTTCCCCGCATGCCACCCGCACATCCCATGCACCCCCGGCCCCGGCGGCGTCGAACTCGAACACAAAAAAACATCCCCCGCAGGCGTCGTCCACGGATTCCACCGCGCCACCGGCCGCGTGTACAATTGCCACGCATCCATCACCCCACCCACGATGTCCCCTCCCGCATTGTTCGCATTGTACCGCTCATAATCCCCAGGCCCCATCGCATGCGTCGCCAGCACCGTGTCCCGGAACCCCGGCGCAAACCGCTCCATCTGCCCCAGCACCGCCTCCGCATGGTCCTCCACACTCCCGCTCGCCACATGACAATACGCCCACGCCGTATGCTTCCCCTCCGGTGCCCGACTCCCATCACAAACACTCTGCTGCGCCACCAGCACAAACGGCTTCCCGTTCACTCCCTCCCCCCAGCACCGACGCTCGCTCGCCGCGATTTCCTCAAAACTCCCGCCCACATGCACCGTCCCCGCCCGCCGACACTCGGCATTCGCCCACGGAATCGGCCCGCTCAACGCCATGTCCAGCTTGAAAACTCCCGGCCCATACCGAAACCGCTTCAACCGCTCCACATACCCACTCGGCAGCCGCGCACCGCAGATCTTCGCCATCTGCCCAGGTCCCGTATCAAACAAATACGCCGACGCCGCCGGTAACTCCGCCAGCGTCTCCACTCGCCACCCGCACACCACCTCACCCCCCAGCTTCTCCAGTCGCCGCACCATCGCCCCCGCAATCGCCCCGCTCCCCCCTCGCGCCACCGGCCATCCCGTCGTCTGCCCAGCCAACCCTAACGCCACCCCTACCGCCGCCGTCAGCGGCTTCTCCAGCGGCAGCACCGAATGCGCCGCATTCCCCCCAAACAACGCCCGCGCTCCCTCCGTCCGAAACACCGACCCCACCAGCCCAGCCGCACTCCGCACCGCATTTCTCCCAAACCGCATCATCCCAATCGGATGCCGCGGCACCACCGGCAGCGGCCCCAGCAGATCATCCCACATCCCCGGCAGCGAGTCCCTCAACCGCCCGAACACCCCCAGCCACGCCTTCCCATCCTCACCCATCCCCGCCGCCGTCTCCTCCACCCCCCGATGCATCACCGCCGCCCGCCCCCCATCCAGCGGATGCGCCAGCACCACCTCCGGATGCACCCACTCCAATCCCTCCTCCTCAAGCCTCATCCCCCTGAAAAATGGCGACACCAGCGCCATCGGATGCACCGCACTGCACACGTCATGCAGATACCCAGGCAGCGTCAACTCAGCCGTCCTCATCCCCCCGCCCGGAACCCCGTACGCCTCCACCACCAGCACCCCCAGTCCCTCCCTCGCCAGCGTCAAGGCCGCCGCCAGCCCGTTCGGCCCACTGCCAATAATCACCGCATCATACCGCGTCTGTCGGGGAACGTCTCTCGCCATACCCTCCCACATACCCCACTCTCCTCTTCACGCAACGCCACCCAACCCCACACCCCGCAAAAAAACCGCCCGGCCGCAGTCTCTTCAACCACGGCCGGGCGCTCGATCTTCACTCTCCAAACCTCACATCGCCTTCTTCACATTCGAAGACGCCACAAAACGCACGGTCTTGCTCGCCTTGATGTTCATGCTCGCACCAGTCTTCGGATTCCGACCCTTCCGCGCCTTGCGCGCCACCAGCTTGAAGGTCCCGAACCCAATCAACTGCACGGCCTTGTCCTTCTTCACGCCCTTCACAATCGACTCAAGGACCGCAGCCACTGCTTCCGCCGCGGCCTTTTTGCTGGTTTCCTTGCCGAGTGACTTCTGCACGGCTTCGATAAGTTCTGCTTTGTTCATGAACGTTGGTTGGTTTTGAGGATTGACGGCTACCGCGGACGAGGAAAAAGAACCCGGGCGCACGCCCCTCTCTTATGGATTCAGTGAAATCCTGTCAATCCGTTGCTCTTGAAAAATTGTTATTAAAATCACCTGCGTCGGACGCTGATTTTTTACAAACTCTATGAACCCCCCAGCCCACCTCCTCCGCTCCCCCTCCGTCCACCCCTCCGCCTTCATCGCCAAAGGCGCCGTCGTCCTCGGCGACGTCTCCATCGCAGAAAATGCCAGCGTCTGGTACAACGCCGTCCTCCGCGGCGACATCAACGCCATCACCATCGGCCGCGGCTCCAATGTCCAGGACGGCTCCGTCCTCCACCTCTCCGCAGA
>JAIXPK010000363.1 GCA_027486335.1 Verrucomicrobiaceae bacterium
GAGCAGGGGAATTACTTCATGCACAGCAGCTACACGATGCGTGGGACGATTCAGCACCCGGGGATCGGGGCGTGGCTGCTGCGGATGGAAGGGAAGACGAACCGGACGCTTCCGGGGAGTGTGTGCATTGGCGGTGGTGCCAATGGCGGTGGTGCGGGCTTCATGGAGAGCAAGTATGCGCCGCTGTATATTGGGTCGCCGAATGACGGCGTGCCGAACAGCCGTGCGCTGACGGGGACGCGTGAGTTCGACGACCGGCGGATGCTGGCGGAGAAGTTCGATATGGCGTTCCACAGCAAGTATGATGTGAAGCGGGTGCGGGCGTACAGCGACATGTATGATGACGCGGTGCGGCTGATGCGTTCCGAGGATTTGAAGGCCTTCAATCTGAATCTGGAAGACCAGAAGGTGCGGGATGAGTATGGAACGGATGGATTCGGGCAAGGGTGTCTGCTGGCGCGGCGCCTGATTGAGAACGACGTACGCCATGTGGAAGTGACGCTCGGTGGGTGGGATACGCACAACAACAACTTCCAGGCGGTTCAGGGGCTTGCCGGGCGGCTGGACCAAGGGCTTTCTGCACTGCTGAATGATTTGGATCGGCGCGGGCTGCTGAGTGAGACGCTGGTGGTGCTGACGACCGAGTTTGGGCGGACCCCTTATGTCAACGAGAACGACGGGCGGGATCACTTCCCGAAGGCGTTTTCGGGATTGATGGCGGGCGGCGGGATTGCTGGTGGCCAGGCGTACGGGAAGACGAACGAGCATGCGACCGACGTGGTGGACGGCAAGATGTCTCCGCCGGACTTCAATGCGACGATTGCCTACGGCCTGGGCTTGCCGCTTGATGAAACGATTTACAGCCCATCCAAGCGGCCGTTCACGGTGGCGGACAAGGGACAGCCGGTGACTTCGGTGTTTGGTTGAGCGGATAGAATTCGCATTGAGCCCGGCGGTTCCATTGAGTGGGGCCGCCGGGTTTTTTGTTTTGGATTTCCGGGGTGGAGAAGAGTTGCCCGGAAGGTGGAGACATGCGACGATGCGGCTGTGGCAGCTGAATATTCAAACATCCCTTCCATGATTTGCCGGTCGAAGGTCGTCGGGATGGTAATGGCTGCGATGGTGGTGCTGGGGGTGGTGGGAGTGCGGGCCGCGAGCATGGTGGTGAACATATCGTGCGGTTATCTTTACGGGGCGGGCGGGACGGCTCCGATTGACCGATTGGATCCGGGTACACTGTGTGTGCTGGTGGCGGATGTCGGGGGTGATGGGTTTGATCCTCCGGCGAGAGGATGGGTGGCGGACGACGACATTGTGCTGACGGTTTTTGATGCGGAGTACCCGTTGGTGTCGGGGGGGACAAAAGGGTTTGATCTTGCGTCAGGCGGGACGGAGCCGGGATTGTTCAGTCGTTCCCTGGGAATTGATCTGGCTCAGTTTGGGGGGCGGACGGCTCCGTTGCCGGTGGCGTTGCGGTGGTTTCCTGGGTACCGGGCGGCTGGGGTGAATGTGGTGACGGACGTTCCGTTGCTGGGGACTCTTTATGGTGAGTTCCGGCGGCTGGTGCCGATGTATCCGGAGGCTGGGACGAGTGGGTGGACGTTGCCGATGCGGGCGGGGGCGAATTTGACGCTGGATCCGATTGCGACAGCGGAGTTTGGCGGGGTGGATGGGCCTGCGGTTGCGGCATGGGTGATTTCGCCGGTGATTCAGCCATCGAGATTGGTTCTTGAGATGGAGGCGGGAGCGGCGACGACGTTGCGTTTTCAGGGAGGGCCGGGGATGCGGTATCGGGTGCAGCGGTCAGGAGATCTGCGGCAATGGAGCACCGAGGCTACCGTAGTGGCGGATGGAGGGGGACTGGGATTGTGGACTGAGTTGTCGGCGCTGGCGGGTAGCCGGGCTTTTTACCGTGTTGTCGGGCCGTTGCCGTTGCCATGATGATTCCGCCAAAGAATTCGAGTGATGCATGAAGGATTGAGAGAAGACGGACTGCGGCTGGCGGTGATGGTGGTGGGTTCTGTTGCGATTGGAGCCATCATCAATGCGGTCAGGACTGATTCGGTGCCTTGGCGGTATGAGCCGAAGGCGCAGCGGATGTCGCGTGAGCTGGCGCGGATCGGGGTTGAGGAGGGTGGGACGGGAGAGGTGGCGACGGGGACGATTGAGTTGGGGGAGTTTGCGGGAATGGTGCGGGAGCGGTCGGTACTGGTGATTGATGCGAGGGCACCGCTGTTTTACCGGATGGGGCATGTGCCGGGGGCGATCAACTTGCCTCGGGAGGGATTTGCGTCGTATTTGGAGCGGAGTGGTCTGCTTGGGGAGGGCAAGTCGGGGGTGGTGGTGGTGTACTGCCAGAGTGAGACGTGCGAAGACAGCCGGATGGTGGCGGAGTCATTGCGTCGGGTGGGGTTTGGGAGTGTGCGTGTGTTTGGTGAAGGCTGGCGGCGGTGGGTTGAGAGCGGTGAACCTGTAGAGAAGTCGTCATGAAGGCGAGTGGGGGAACAGGCTGGAAGGCACTGGCGAGCCGGTTGGTTTTCAGCGGGGTGTTTTTCTGGGCGGGTTGGGGGAAGTTGCGTGATCCGCTGGCGTTTGCTGATAGCATTGCCTCATTTCGCATGCTGCCGCACCCTGTGCTGGTGAGTCTGGTGGCTCTCGGCGTGCCGGTGCTGGAATGGTTGGTTGCGGTGCTGCTGTGGGTGCCGCGATGGCACCGGGCGGCGATGTGGGTGATGACGGCGCTTTTCGCTACGTTCACGGTCGCCCTGAGCGTGGCACAAGCGAGGGGGTTGGTGATTGACTGCGGATGTTTCGGATCGGGCGAACCGACGAGGTGGAGTGTTCCGCTGGCATTGGGGCGGGCGGTCGGGCTTTTGGGGTGGGCGGTATGGTATGGCCGGAGAGGCCAAGGTCGTTCTGCGGATCGGCGACTGTGAAGAATTCGACTCATTCCCGAGAGGAACTCGCGCGATTGCTTAAAAGAATTGACGTTTCTCCGACGTCTGGTTAATGAGCATTCACCGCGGGTCAGAACCCGTACCGGGTCCCCCCCCCCCACACAGATGATTAAAATAACATTGCAGAAAGCACTGGCGATGGTCACGGCTCTAGGGGGCGTGTGGGCTGGGGTTTACTGGTACCAATCGGGTTCAGCCGGTCGGGTTGCTCATGAGAATGTCCGAATGGAACGGATTCAGGTGATTGATTTTGGTACTGAGCGGGAAGCGATTTACGACCTTGGGAAGGTGGCGCTGGGGTCGATCAGTCCGCTGTCATTTGCGGTGAATGGGGTTGATGGTGGTCAGATTGGGGAGGTGGCGAGTTCCTGTGCGTGCCTTCGAATGGGTTTGACTAGCGGCGAAGGGGTTGAGCCTGCGATTACCGGGCGGTATTTTGCGGTCAATCCCGGGAAGGTGGATGTGACGCTTGGGGTGAGTCGCGTTGACGCTGGGGGGAAGGAGGCGGTGGCGATGGTTCGGATCGTTGGGGAGGTACTGCCGGGGGATCCGGCGGTGGCTGCGAGGCTTTCGGAGATCGCGCGGACGCCGCTGTTGGATTTCGGGGTAGTGGATCCTGGATTGAGGGCGGAGGCCGGAGTGGCGCAGGCTGCGGTGAAGGCTGGGCGTGGGATGGTGATTGATGTCCGCTCAGCAGAGGAATACGCTGAGTCTCATGTGGTGGGCAGCCTGAATATTCGGGTTTCGCAGCTGAAGGTGAGTCCGGCGTTTCGGGGTCGTGATTTGTATCTGACTGGGCCGGCGCTTTTGACCGGGCCATTGCAGCAGGCGTGCATGCAATTGCGGAGGCAGACGAGTGCCAAGGTATTTGTGGTGCCGGGGGGAGTGCAGGGGTGGGAAGCTGCGGGGGCGGCCGTGTTTCATCAGCTTGATCCGAGGCCGGTGATCGGTGGGGTTGGGCTTGCGGATGCCGCGGAGCGGGTGGCTGGGCAGGGAGTGTTGATTGGGGTGGGTGGGATGGAGGCGTTTGAGCGGCAGTACTTTTTTCCCGAGAGCGAAGCATTGCCGGAAGCGGCTGGCGCGTGGCGAGAGTGGGTTGAGGGGGCGTTGAAGAAGGCGACTGGGCCGGTGGTTCTGGTGGATGTGCTAGGAGATCGATTTGGAGTTTTGAATCACGGTGCGCCGGCCTCCTGGCTGGGGCGGGTGTATTACCTGCGGGCTCCGGTGTCGACGTATCGGGAGGTGGTCAGCCGCATGGCGGCGCTTGCGGCGGCGGAACCGGGGCAGGGGACGTCGTCGGTTCACGGTTTTGCGCGGTCTGATCGGCTGCGTCGCGCTAATCTTCCATCTGTTCCCGGCTGCGGGACATGTCCGAAATAATTTTCAGCAGGCACACTATGAAAGCGAAGTTTCCAACAATCCAGTTGCTGTCGGCGTTACTGGCCGGGCATGGGCTGGCTGCCACGGTACCCTATTCACAGGATTTCGAGGGGGTGATAGGGTCCGAGTGGTCTCTATCCACGGTGAACAATACGCATGTCGCGGCGTTCACGAAGTTTTCCGGACGGTTCACGAATCAGGCGCAGACCTTGACGCTGAGCGGGCTGACGGTGGGGACGAGTTACACGGTGAGTCTTGACCTGTATGTGATTGATTCGTGGGACGGGAACGGAGGGTCGGGGCCGGACTATTTCAAGGTGGTGGTGGATGGGACGGCGCGGTTCCGGGAGACGTTCAGCAATTTTAATGGGAATCCTCCGAGTCAGCCGCAGACATTTGTGGGAGCACCGGATGTCGGGCGGACGCACCTTGGGTTCAGCGGATCGTTTGTGGATGCGATTTACCGGAGGATTGAGGTGCCGTTTACGGCGACGGCGGCGACGGCGACGATTGCTTTTCAGGGCGAGAATCTGCAGGATGTGAATGATGAGTCGTGGGGCGTTGACAATGTGGTAGTGCAGACGTCTGCGAGCCTTGCTGCGACGGCGATTGAGACGGTGACCCTACCGGCGGAGGGTGGGACGACGAGTGATCCGATTGACAGGTTCAGTATGACGGCGAGCCGGGGATTGAATTCGGCGACGGCCAACGCGGCAGCGAGCTACGATCTGCGCAGGTCTGGGGTGGACGGTGTGTTCGGGAATGGAGATGATGTGGTGGTGCCGCTGGTGCCGGCGTATGCGGGAGGGAAGACGGTGTCATTTGTGGTGACGGACAATCCGCTGCAGCCGGGAACATATCGGTTCCGGACGATCGGGTTGCTGGATGGGGCGGGTCTGCCGGTGACGGATTTTGTGAGGGTTTTCAGTGTGGCGGATCCGGCGGTGGGACGGTTGGAGAACATCGACAACAACACGCTGGAGCAGGCTACGGCGCTGCCGATGACGGAGACGCCATCGGGGTCCGGGTTTCTGACTGCGTTAGGTGCGGGGACATTCAATACGACAGCTGATGTCGATTACTGGAGATTTGATGCCGAGGCCGGGGATCGGGTCACGGTGCGGTTGGAGGCGGATGCGCTCGGGGTTTATCCGCAGCTTTATCTTCAGAACGGAGCGGGAGCAAATCTGGTGACGGCAGGGGGTGATTACAACGGGACGGTGCAGATACAGAACTATGTGGTGACGTCACCGGGATCGCTGCTGCTGCGTGTGTTTTCGAACAACGCGATCGCGAGGTATCAGATGCGGGTGGATCAGGCGCGCGGGTTGCTGCTGGAGGTTGAAGGCAACGACAGCGTGGGTGCTGCGAATGTGCTGCCGCTTGCTGGAACGCTTCGGATTGCGGGTGCATTGCCGACGGGTGACAGCGAGGGGGACTATTTCCGGCTGGGCACCCTGAATGCGGGGAATGCGATTGACCTGAATGTTTCGTTGCCTGCGGGCGGCGTGCTGGTGCCGGGTGATCTGACGTTGAATCTGTATGCGGACAGCAATGCGACGCCGATTGCCACCGCGGCGGGAGGATTGCTGAGTCATACCCTTGCGGCGGACGGGGTGATTTATGCTCGCGTCCGCAGCGGAGCGGTGCGGGGATTGCGGGCGCAATACGTGATGGGGCTTGCGATCTCCGATGGGGTGCCTCCCAGGGTGACGGGGACATCGCTTCCGGCGGAGGCTGGGAGCACCACGGATCTGATCGATCGGTTTACGGTGAGTTTTTCGGAGGAAATGCGGGCAGCGACGGTGAATGATCCTGCGAATTTTGAATTGCGGTCGGCTGGGCCCGATGGGGTGTTCGACAATGGGGATGATGCGGTATATGGGTTTGTGAGCGGAGGCTACACGAGTGGACTGAGTGCGGCGTACCGGATTACCAATGGTCCGCTTCAGACGGGATCCTACAGATTTCGCGCGGCGACGGCGCTGCTGGACCGGGTTGGCAATGGGATGGCTGCCCCGTTCGAGAGGAATTTTGCTGTGGCTGGGCTGGCTGGGTTTCCGGGTGAGAACCGCAGCAATGGCAATCAGGCGCTGGCGACGACGATGAGTCTGACCCCCGGCACCAATCCGGATGGGACATTTTCTGCTAGCAGCAGTTATGCATCCGGAGGCAACAACTCGTATCATCTGGTGAGTGGCCGGCTCGATGGCGACGCGTTCGATGATCTAGTGGTGGCGAACTACGGATCGTCTACGATTTCGGTCCTGCTGGGACGGGGTGACGGTTCGTTTGCTGCGCCGGTGACGTATCCGACGGCGGCGAATCCGCACAGTGTGGTGCTTGGAGATTTGAACGGTGACGGGAATCTGGATGTGTTCTATTCGAACTACGGGGCTGGGTCTGTGGGTGTCCGGCTTGGGACTGGGGACGGGACGCTTGGGGCGGCGGTGAATTATGCAGTCGGGTCGAATCCTCACCGGGTGGTGCTGGCGGATTTCAATGCGGACGGGCGATTGGATGCGGCGGTGACGAATTACGGCAGCAACACTGTTAGTGTCTTTCCCGGGAATGGTGACGGGACACTTGGGGCGCGGGTGAATGTGGCGGTTGCGGGAGGGCCATTGGGAATTGCGGCAGGAGATGTCAATGCGGACGGCCGGATCGACCTCGTGACCGCGAACTACAATTCACACAATCTCAGTGTGATGCTAGGAGACGGGGCGGGTGGATTCGGGGTGCCGACGGTGACTTCCGGGGTGTCCGGGAGTAATCCGTACGCGTTGGTGCTGAGTGATTTCAATGGCGATGGTGTGCTTGATGCAGCGACGTCTCACCTGAGTACAGCGAACGTTGGATGGTTTCGAGGGATTGGAGACGGGACATTTGCTGCCGCGGTGGCGGTTCCGACCGGGTTTGGTGGGAACTATCATCTGACGGCGGGTGATTTGAATGGGGACGGTCGGCCGGATCTGGTGGTGGCGAACTACAACAACAGCCGGGTGATTGTGCTGGGGAGCAATGTGGACGGATCGATCGCGGCGCCTCTTGTCTATTCGATCGGGGGTAATCCGATTGCCGTGGCGCTGGGTGATTACAACAAGGATGGGCGTGTGGACATTGCGACGGCGAATCACAGCAATGCGACGGTGACGGTCCTGCTTGGGAATAGCGTGCAGCCGTTGGTGGAGGATCCGGTTGGGTCGGGACTGACGTCGGGAACTGGTCGCGGGCGGCTGCAGCTTGCGGATGGGACGTGGGACGAGGATTACTGGAGTTTTTCCGGAACGGCGGGGCATGTGCTGACGTTTGCGAGTGAGACGCCGGGGAATCCTGGCAGCAGTGGATTGAGATATGATCTCTACCGGCCGGACGGAGCATTTCTGACGCGTTTTTATGCGGACAGCAATGGCCGGGGGCAGTCGTCGCCGGTGACGCTTCCGATCAGCGGGCGGTATACGATCGGGGTATTTGTGAATCATGGGTACGAAGGCGAGTACCGGATCCGGGTCAGTGCGGCTAGTCCGCCGTGGCAGTGGGAAGACGAGGGGAACGACAGCGTTGGGGGCGCGGATCCGCTGGTGATCAGTGCGGGGGCGCCCGGGCATCAGATTGCGAGTGTGGGCGGGTACATTGCGAACAATGACACGGCCGGTGATTACTACCGGCTCGGCACGCAGGGGGTGGGGACGACGATTGCGCTGACGCTGACGAAGCCTTCGACGAGTCCACTGGTGCCGACGCTGCAGTTGTTCAATGCGGCGGGTACAGTGGTGGCGAGTGGGACTACGAGTCTGAGCCATACGATTGGCGCGGGTGGGGCGGGAGTGTATTTTGCGAGGGTATCGGGGACGCCGGCGAGCAGCGGACTGATGTCGGTGTATCTGCTGGAGATGGATGCAGCGGACATTATTGCACCGCTGGTGACAGGGTGCACGCTCCCGGCTGAAGGGACGACGAGCACGGCGCTGACTGACAAGTTTTCGCTGAGTTTTTCGGAGGATCTGGTGACTGGTCCGGTGAACAGCATGGCGAATTACGAGTTGCGGTTTGCGGGTGCGGATGGGGTTTTCGATAATGGCGACGATTTTCTGCACACGCTGATCGGGGATGGCTACAGCGGGGGGCTGAGTGCTGGGTACCGGATCACGAGTGGGCCGCTGCAGCCTGGGAGTTATCGGTTCACGGTGGCGACCGAGTTGAGGGATCGTGCTGAGAACAGGCTGGAGGTACCGTTTGTCCGTCTGTTCAGTGTGGCTAACATTCCGGGGTATGTTTTTGAAGGGCTGGCCAACGGTAGTCTGGCGGGTGCGACTGGATTGAGTCTCTCGCCGGGGAGCGCGGCGGACGGTTCGTTCGCGGTGCGCTCCAGTGGTGCGATCGGGGCGCAGGCTTATCAGATTGTGGGCGGGCTGTTCAATGCGGACGCCTTTCCTGACCTTGTCATTACGAACTATGGCAGCGGGAATGTGAGTGTGCTGCTCGGGAACGGCAATGCGACCTTTGCTGCAGCGGTGAACTATCCGACTGGAGCGAATCCGTTCGGGGTGGCTGTGGGCGATCTGAATGGCGATGGCCGGTTGGATCTGGTGACGGCGAATGGGGGGAACAACAATCTGAGTGTGCGGCTAGGGAATGGAGACGGAACATTTGGCGCGAACGCGGTGTTTCCGGTGGGCAGTTCTCCGCGCCGCGTGGTGCTAGGGGATTTCAATGGTGACAGCCGGCTGGATGCGGCGGTGGCGAACGAAGGGAGCGCGAATGCGAGTATCCTAGCGGGTAATGGGGATGGGACGTTTGCTGCGCACACGACGGTGGCGGTGGG
Source organism: Verrucomicrobiaceae bacterium (assembly GCA_027486335.1). Lineage (GTDB taxonomy): Bacteria > Verrucomicrobiota > Verrucomicrobiia > Verrucomicrobiales > V1-33 > V1-33. Next base: position 9,163 of record JAIXPK010000363.1, read on the forward strand.
GGGATCGCCGGTGGGGATAGCGAGCGGCGATGTCAACGGAGACGGACGGCTGGATCTGGTGGTGGCGAATTACGGGAGCGACACGATCAGTGTGCTGGCTGGCAACGGTGCGGGGGGATTTGCGCCGCAGGCGGTGTTTCCGTGTCATGCGTCTTGTGATCCTTATGCGGTGGTGCTGAGGGATTTTGACGGCGATGGGCGATTGGATGCGGCGACGTCGAACCTGAGTGCGGCGACGGTGAGTCTGCTGCGAGGCAATGGTGATGGTACATTTGGAGCGCCTGCGGCGGTACCGACCGGGTTTGCTGGCAATTACCATCTACAGGCGGGCGACCTGGACGGTGACGGGATCACCGATCTGGCAGTGGCCAACTACAGCAACAGTCGGCTGATTGTGGTAACGGGCCGGGGAGACGGGAGTTTCGAGGCGCCGGCGGCCTATTCACTGAGTGGCAATCCGATCGCGGCGGAGATCGGGGATTTCAATCAGGACGGACGCGCTGACATTGCGACGGCGAACCACGGCAATTCGACGTATGCGATTCTGACGGGGAACGGAGTGCAGCCGCTGGCTGAGGATCCGGTGGGGAGCGGGTTCCGGTTCGGGACGGCGCGTGGGAATCTTTCGCTGGCGGCGGGGGTGTGGGATGAAGATTACTGGGGTTTCAGCGGTAATGCCGGTGATGTGGTGACCTTTGCTAGCGAGACGCCGGGCAATCCGGGAAGCAGCGGGCTGCGTTATGATCTTTACCGGCCGGACGGGACGTTCCTGACGAGATTCTATGCGGATGGGAATGGACGGGGACAGTCTGGGCCAGTGACGCTGCCTCTCAGTGGGAGGTATACGATTGGGGTTTTTGTGAATCATGGTTATGAAGGCGAGTATCGGTTCCGGGTGACGACGGCACCGCCGCCGTGGCAGTGGGAAACGGAGGGCAATGATTCGACCGGAGCTGCGAATGGCCTTGCGATGACGGCGGGTGCGGCCGGGACGCAGGTAGCGAAGGTGGGCGGGTACATTGCGAACTACGATACGGCAGGGGATTTCTACCGGTTGGGCACTCAGGGTGCGGGTACGACGATCACGCTGGGACTGACGAAGCCGGATTCGAGTCCGCTGGTTCCGACGGTGCAGATTGTGAATGCTGCCGGGACGGCGGTGGCGACGGGTGCGACGGGTGCTGAATTTGAGATTCCGGCCGGTGCGGATGGAGTGTATTATGCGAGAGTGAGCGGGGCGGCGGGAAGCATTGGGCTGATGTCGGTTTATGGATTGGAGATTGTGGCTGAAGACGGAGTCGCGCCGGCGATCACTGCATGCACGCTGCCGGCTGAGGGGACGGTGAGCACGGTGATACAGGACCGGTTTTCGCTGACGTTTTCCGAGGATCTTGTAGCGGCACCGGTGAACACGATGGCGAACTTTGAACTTCGGCATGCGGGTGTGGACGGCGCATTCGGGAATGCGGACGACGTGTTGTATGCGCTGAGCAGTGACGGTTACGGTGGCGGGCTTGGTGTGTCCTTCCGGGTGACGAACGGGCCGCTTCAGCCTGGTGCGTTCCGCTACACGGTGGCACCGGTGCTGGTGGACCGTGCGGGGAATGTGCTGGCTGCGCCGTTCATCAGGAATTTCAGTGTGGCGAACATTCCGGGGTATGTGTTTGAGAACCTCAACAATGGCAGTCCGGCGGTGGCGACGTCACTGAGCCTTGCGCCTGGTGCAGCGTTTGACGGGTCATTTTCTTCGACGGCGCAAGTCGGGGTTGGTGCCAATCCTTACAATCTTGCTTCCGGGGATCTGAATGGGGATGGCCGACTTGATGTTGTGACTGCCAATTATGGCGGCGGGAGTATCAGTGTGCTGATGGGGAACGGGAATGCAGCTTTTGCGCCGGCGGTCAATTACGCTGCGGGGTCCAATCCATTCGGGATTGGACTGGGCGACCTGAATGGGGATGGACGGCTGGATGTGGTGGTGGCGAACAGCAGCAGTCACAACCTGGTGGTGCGGCTAGGGAACGGGGACGGTACATTCGGGGCGTCGACGGCATTTGCGGTGGGCACGACGCCGCGGCGAGTGGTGCTGGCGGATTTCAATGGTGATACGCGGCTGGATGTGGCGGTGGCGAACGAGTCGACCGACAACATCAGTGTCCTCCTCGGCAACGGGAACGGGACGTTTGCGACGCAGACACCGTTTGCGTCTGGTGATGCGCCGGTTGGCATTGACGCAGCTGATCTGAACGGGGACGGACGGCCTGACATTGTGGCGGCGAGTTACGGGAGCGACAACCTGAGTGTGTATCTGAACAATGGTTCGGGTGGTTTTTCGGCGCAGGCGGTCTTTGCGAGCACTGCGAATTCCGATCCGTATTCGGTGGTGGTGCGGGATTTCAACGGGGATGGCCGACCTGACGCGGTCACATCGAATCTGAGCACTGCGAATGTGTCTTACCTGCCGGGGACTGGGCCGGGTACGTTCGGGGCTGCGGTCACGGTGGGCACTGGATTCAGCGGGAACTACCATGTCGGGGCCGTGGATTTCGATGGTGATGCTCAGTTGGACCTCGCGGTTTCAAACTACAGCAACAGCCGGTTCATTGTGCTTTCCGGGAATGGGAACGGGACATTCGGGAGCCCTTCTGTTTATTCGATTGCCGGGAATCCGATTGCGTCGGCACCTGGTGATTTCAACGGGGACGGGCGGATGGATCTGGCGACCTGTCAGTATGGGAACTCGACGGTGACGCTGTTTCTTGGCAATGGAGTGCTGCCGCTGGCGGAGGATCCGGTGGGATCGGGGATGGCATCGGGGACGGGTCGGGGGAATCTGCCATTGATTGCGGGCACGTGGGATGAGGATTACTGGAGCTTCAGTGGGACGGCTGGTGACATCATCAATTTTGCCAGCGAGACGCCGGGGAGTCCTGGTAGCAGCGGATTGCGGTATGATCTGTACCGACCAGATGGTAGCTATCTGACGCGATTCTATGCTGACAGCAATGGCCGGGGGCAGTCTGATCCGGTGAGATTGCCGGTGAGTGGACGGTATTCGATTGGGGTCTTTGTGAATCATGGGTATGAGGGTGAGTATCGATTCCGGGTGACGACGGCGAAGCCTCCGGTGCAGTGGGAGACTGAGGCGAACAATTCGATTGCGAGTGCTAACGTACTTGCGCTGTCCGCTGGTGATCCCGGGCATCAGGTGGCCACGGTCGGGGGGCATCTGGCGATCAACGACACGAGTGGGGATTATTTCCGACTTGGGAATCAGGGCGCTGGGACGGTGTTGAGTCTGAGTCTGACGCAACCGGTTTCGAGTCCGCTGGTGCCGACGCTGCAGCTTTACAATTCTGCGGGAGTTCTTGTGGCGAGCGGGGCTAGCGAATTGACCCACACGGTGGCTGCCGGGGGTGACGATGCGTATTTTGCGCGAGTCAATGGAGCGGTTGGGAGTCTTGGCCTGATGTCGGTGTATCAGTTGGCCATTGACGCGGCGGACATCATTGCGCCGCAGATTCTGGGTTCGACCCTGCCGGCTGAAGGGACGACCGGCACGGGACTGGTTGATCGGTTCGCGTTGAGTTTTTCTGAAGAGATGGTGGCTGCGCCGGTGGTCAATGTGAGCAACTTCGAGTTGCGGCATGCCGGCGTGGACGGTGAGTTCGACAACGCGGACGACACGGTGTACGCGCTCAGCAGTGACGGATACAGCGGTGGATTGAGTGCATCGTACCGGGTGACGGCGGCGCCATTGCAGCCTGGATCCTATCGATTCACGGCGGCAACGGCGCTGGTGGACCGTGCGGGCAATCCGATGGCGAGCGAGTATGTGCAGCGTTTTGCGATCGCGACGACGGTTGGGTACGTGATGGAGAACCGGGATAACAACACGCGTGCTACGGCGACGGGAATGGTGTTGGAAGAGGATCCGGCTGGGCATCGTTCGGCTGGGGCGCGCGGGTTTCTGCCCAATCTTCCGGTGACTGGGTGGGATGTCGATTACTGGAAGTTTGATGCGCTGGCGGGAGACCTGCTGACGCTTGTGGCGGGCAATGTTGGTAATCCCGGGAGTTCGGGGCGGCGGTTTGATGTGTACAGGCCGGATGGTACGCTGCTGCAGGGATTCTACACTGAGTGGAACGGGTTAGGGCAGATGGTGCCGGTGGCGGTACCGGTTACGGGCACGTATACGGTGGCGATCTCGATCTGGTACGGGCATGAGGGCGAGTACCGGTTCCGTGTGAGTACGGTGAAGCCTCCTTTGCAGCTCGAGACTGAGCCGAATGGTACGGTGGGTGCGGCGAGTGGGTTGAGCCTGGCGACGAGTGGGGATTCGCGGTTTGGCAGTGTGGCGGGCACGATACAGTCGGCGGGAGAGTTGGATTATTTCAATCTGGGGTCGATTGCGGCTGGGCAGACGATTTATCTGACGGCGCGGCGTCCGGGGCTGAGCCCGATCACACCGGTAGTGAGTGTCTACACGGCTGCGAATGCGTACATGCCGGAGTCGGGTGGCGGGCGGCCATTTGATGGCGTGGCGGAGGTGAGGATCACGACGGCGGGGACGTATTATGCGGCGGTTCGGAACGGGAACCCGTCGAGTACATCGCTGGATCAGTATGTGCTGGATGTTCAGGTGGTGCCGACCGGGTCGCTGGATTTCCCTAACTTGATTGTGTCCGAGATTGTGCCCCCGAGTGGTGGGGGGATTCTGAGTGGCCAGACGATTCAGCTGGCATTTACGGTTAGGAATGGCGGGGCGCTGGCGACACCGGTGCCGGCGTGGTTTGACCGCGTGGCGCTTTCGAAGAACAACGTGCTGGGGGATGGGGATGACATTCCTGTGGGGACGATTGCGCGGAATGGTGCGCTTGATCCCGGGGGAGCGTATGCTGTGAACCGGACGTTCCAATTGCCTGACGGATTGAGCGGGGACTATTTTGTGATTGTGGAGACTGACTCCGGCAATGCGGTGAATGAGTTTGTGCTGGAGGCGGACAACATTGCGGTGTCGGAGACCACATTCCCAGTGACTCTGGCTCCCTATCCGGATTTGAGGATTGAGGGCATGGCGGCTTCGGGTCCGAATGCAGCGGGGTTGATCGGATTGTCGTGGAACTCGGCGAATCGCGGGAACCGTGCGGCGGCGGCGTGGAAACAGCGGATGACGGTGACCCGCGCTGGGGTGGCTGGGGTGGTGTCTGAAGTGGAGAGTGACGTGACCGGGCCGCTGAATGCGGGGAACGTGCTGGGGCACAGTGATTCGTTCATGCCTGTGGCGGCTGGGCGTTACACGTTCTCGGTTCTAGCGGATTCGAGGAATGAGGTTTTTGAGCATGACGGGACGAGCAATGCGAGTGCCGAGAGCAACAACACGGCTACCGTGTCGGTGGATGCGACGCGGGATCTAACGGTGCCGTTGATTGAGGTGACCCCTGATACGGGGGTGCAGTCGGGCACGCGGCTGACGATCCGGTGGACTGACCGGAACAACGGTAATCTTCCACTGGGCACGCCGTTTTACGATCGTGTGACGGTAAGGAACCTGACGACTGGCGAGAACCTGCTGGTGGAGGACCGGTATTATGATCCTGCGACGGCAGGGAACGGGGTGATTGGGGCGGGTGAGACCCGGGTGCGTGAGACGGGGGTGAATCTGCCGGATGGTCTTCGCGGGGTAGGCGTGATGCAGGTGGAGGTGGTTACCGATTTCCACGGGCAGGTTGCGGAGTATCTGGCGGCTGGAGGGGCGGAGGGGAATAACGTGGCGCAGTTGAGCGTGACGTCGGCGATTGCGCCCTATCCTGATCTTCAGGTTACGGGACTGGCGCTGGCGCCGGCGACGGTTTCGCCTGGGACGGTGGTGACGGTTTCGTGGATTGACCGGAACGAGGGGAATGCGCCGGTGCAGAGGAGTTGGTATGACCGGGTGACGGCCGTGAACACGACGACGGGCAGCACGATCTCGGATCAGGTGGTGCACTATGATATTGCGGCTCCGGGCAATGGTGAACTGGCGGCGTCGTCGGGGAGGTCGCGATCTGCGCAGTTTACGGTGCCTAACGGGGCGGCCGGACTTGGTCAGATCCGGGTGACGGTGACGGCTGATACGTACAATGGGGTGTTTGAGTTCAATGCGGGAGGAACTGGGGAGACGAACAACGGAGCGGAGCGGACCGTGGCGAGCGCCAACGTTGATTTCACGGGGCCGGTGGTCAGCAATACGCAGTACAATGGAGCGGGGATTGCAGATGGAAGTGTGCTGACGGGTTCTGGGCGCATCAGTGCTTCGGTGGCTGATCCGGCGGGGATTGGCCGTGTTGAGTTTTATCTGCGGCCGCAGGGAGGGGTTGATGTGCTGCTGGGGACGGATAGCAACGGGAGTGATGGGTATTCGGCCGTATGGAACGCGGAGTCGGCAGCCAACGGGACCTATGTGTTCACCATTCGGGCGTTTGATACCTTCAGCAATGAGACGGTGCTGACGCGGACGGTGTCGCTCGTGCTGGCACCGCCGCCTGCGCCGGTGATTACGGCACCGGTGAGTGGATTCGAGACGAATCAGAGCCTGCTGACGGTACGGGGAACGGCGTTGCCGTCCACGCAGGTGGTGGTGCGGCTGAACGGGGTGGATGCTGGTGCGGGGGTGACGGTTGGGGCGGACGGGGCGTGGCAGATTCCGGTGACGCTGGTGAATGGAGCGAACCAGATCACGGCGCGTGCGAGCAATGCGGCGGGAGCGGGTGCGGCGTCGAATACGGTGACGGCGACGCTGGATCTAACGGTGCCGAGTCCTCCGGGATCGGTGGCTGCGGTTTCGCGGGAAGACGGCAGGATCCGGGTGACGTGGAGTGCATCGGGCGGGCCGGGGATTGCGGGGTATCATCTTTACCGGTCGGCGGCACCGTTCAGTGATCCGGCTGGGCCGGGTGTGGTGCGGGTGACTTCCGTGCTGCTGGCGGCGCAGCAGTTTGACGATACGCCGGCGACGGACGGCACGTGGCACTACCGACTGACGGCGACGAGTGTGGCGGGGAATGTCAGTGTGCTATCGGAATCGGTGTCAGCGGTGAGCGACCGCCTGCCGCCGTCGCTTGGGGCGGTGGTGTTCACGCCGAGGAATGCGGCGCACCTGATCGGCGGCCGGTTCGGCACGGGGATTGTGGATGTTGATGTGCGGGTGAGTGAGCCTCTCAATGGCGTGCCGTTCTTCAGTCTGGTGCCTGCGAGTGGAGGGTTTCCTCTGCCGGTGACGCTGCGTGAGGGTGCGGATCCGCTGCAGTACGGCGGGAGCTTTACGATTACCGAGGACACGGCGGCGGGCAGCTATCAGGTTTCGTACTCGATGCGGGATGCTAACAGCAACCGGGGTGCGGGGACGTCGCCGACGGCGGGGTTGGTGATTGATACGAGAGGGCCGGCGGTGGACGGATTGACGCTGAGTGCGACGGCGCCGATTTTGAATGATTCAGCCAGTCCGGCGAGCCTTGAGGTGACGCTGCATCTGGACGAAGTGTCGGCTGGGGTGCCTGAGGTGCAGTGGAGCCTGACGAGACTGCCGGCGAATCTGACGGGGACGCTGGTGGATCTGGTGGCGGGAGTTGATGCGAGGACATGGGTTGGTGTGATCACGCTGCCGGCTGGTGCGGGTGCACCGGAACCGGAAGACTTGAGATTTTCGTTCCGTGCGTCTGACGACCTTGGAAATGAAGGTCGCGAGATCAAGGTGACCTCATCGTTCGAGGTGTATCAGGGGACGCTGCCGGCGCTGGATGCGCCATCCGGGTTCTCGGCGGTGGCGAGAGCTGGCGGGATTATCGACCTTGGATGGAGCCGGAGGAATGGAGCGTCCGGGTACCAGATTTACCGGTCTGCGGTGAATGGTGGAGCTGGGGTGCTGTTGCCGCTGACGGTGATCAGTGACCCGGCGGTTTTGTCCTTCAGCGACGCACCGGGTGAGGACGGGGAGTATCATTATGCGATCGCGGCGCTGCGGACTGCGAACGGGGTGACGGTGGCGGGGACGGCGTCTGCGCCGCCAGTGCATGCGACGGCCGACGACGTGCCGCCTGCTGCTCCGCACGACATGGGCCTGACACTTGCGAGCAACGGGATCCTTTCGCAATGGGTGGCGGGCATTCCGGCTGAGGCGGGCGTGCGCTATCGTGTTTATCGTGCGACTGCGCCGATTGGTTCGTCGGTGGGATTGACTCCGCTAACGACGACCCTGACGGCGACGCGTTATCTGGATCCGAGTCCGGTTCCGGCGCTGCGGTATTATGCGGTGGCTGCGGTGGATGCGGCGGGCAACGAATCTGCGCTTTCGAACAGTGCCTATCTGAATGCGACACTGTGGGCGGTGAGTTCGATTACGGTGGAGAGACCGGAGAGCGGGCCGCTGGCGCTGTCGTGGACGAATGCGTCGCCGGATATCAGGGGTTACAAGTTGTTCCTCGGCCCGGCGCTCGGGGGGACACTGATGTCGCCGACGCTGCTGCCATCGCCGGCGTTTGTGGATCACGGGTATGCTTCTGGTGACCGGAGGTACAGCATTGTGACGGTAGACAGTGCGGATGCGGAGAGCCCATCGCGGTCGATTGTGCTGCCGGGGATTGAGTATGCGCTGGTGCCGGATCAGACGGTGCGGCGCGGGCTTGTCAGTCGGCTGCGGGTGAGTGTGCGGAATCTATCGGAGACGGAGACCCTGTCGAATGCGCTGGCGAAGATCACGCTGGCTGGGCAGGTGCATCAGTCGGAGGCATTCAGCCTGGCTCCGCTGGAGACCCGAGAAGTCGGGGTGGTGGTGGGCGGGTATGCGAGCCTGACGGATGCGACGGCGCCGGTGGCGTTGCGGATTGAATCGCGACCTGAGGAAGGCGCGCTGCTGCGTTATCTGGCAAGCGGGACGGTGGCGGTGGCGGATGGGGGATTGTCTGCGGAGGTGATTCCCGGGAAGTTCACGCGTGGTGGGAATGGGAGTTTCCAGTTCAGGGTGCGCAACACGTCGAGTGAGACGGTGGAAGTGGTGTCTGCGAAGAGCAGCGGCGGGGCGGATTCGCCGGATTTGAGGGTGAGGCTGATTGATCCGAACGGGAACGTGCTTTCTGGCAGGCAGTTGCGGATCAATGTCGGGCCGAGTGTGGTGACGGTGGCGGATGGCACGAGTGTGCTGCGGATGGCGCCGGGCGGGGAGTTTCTGTCTGACGCGATTGAAATTCCGGTTCCGGAGACTGGAGCGGCGCAGCTGACGGTGCAGGTTGAAGTGGACCGGGCTTACTATCGGTATGGACGTCCGGAGCAGGTGACGTCGCCGGGAACGAGTGCCCGGGAGACGGCGTCGCTGACGGAGGTTGGTTATGACGGGGTGATTGCGGGTGCGTTGCCTGCGGTATCGAATGGAGACCAGCCGGTGGTGATTACGGGGAGAGCGGTGGCGAGTCCTGGCGGGACGGTGCCGGTTCCGAATGTGGCGCTGCGGCTGGGGATTTCTTCTGGTGGGTTTGAGCGGGTGAATCAGGTGACGACGGATGACGCGGGGAATTTCAGTTTCCGGTTTCAGCCACTGGCGACGGAATCCGGGCGTTACAGCGTCTGGGTTTCGCATCCTGACTTGCTGCTCAAGACGCCGCAGGCAACGTTTGTGATCAGCCGGGTGACGATGGAGCCTGGTTCTGCGTCGATCCGGGTGCCGCGGAATTACACGCAGCGGATTGTTCCAGTGGTGCGAGCCGGGGAAGGAACGACGGCGACGAATCTGCGGCTTGAGGCTGACGGGGTGGTGCCAGCGGGGATCAGTCTATCACTTGATGCGCGGGCATCGCTAGGGGGCGGCGAAAGCACGTCGCTGCCGTTCACGTTCATTGGGGACAGCACGGCGGCGGCGACGGGCAGTTTCCGGCTGCGGTTGGTGAGTGATGAGAATGCGGGTGGCTGGGCGACGCTGGCGGTGGAGTATGCGCTGACGGCGGCGACGGCGGCGGCGACGTTTACGCCGAATGTGATCGACACTGGGGTGAATCCGGGTGGAGCGGAATCGGAGACCTTCCGGATCCGGAGTGTCGGGTTGGTGCCGCTGAAGAACGTGCAGCTGGCGTTGGTGAGGATTGATGGAGCGGCGGAATTGCCGCCGCCGGCGTGGGCGAATCTGGCGGTGGCTCCGCTGACGGCGGAGATTCCGGTGGGTGACGAGTTGCCGGTGACGCTGAATGTGCAGCCGCCGGGTGACACTGCGCCGGGCGATTACTTCTTTGATATCCGGTTCAAGGCGGCGAATTACAGTGATGTGAGCATCCCGGTGCGGGTGGTGATTACGGCGTCGGGCACTGGCAATGCGATATTCAAGGTAGTTGATCTGCTGACACTGACGCCGAATCCGCGGTATGTCGCGCCGGGGAATGCGCAGCATCCTGATCCGCTGTATCAGGGGGTACTGGGTGCGACGATTCAGCTGCAGAGCGAGGATGTGCCGAGTTTTGTGAGGAGTGTGACGACGGACGGGTATGGTGAGGCCGACTTCCGGGTGGGTGGCGAGCCAGCGCTGCCGGCGGGACGGTACAAGTACCGGGTGACGGCGGACGGGCACGACAGCCGGACGGGACGGTTGCTGATCCGGCCGGGGGTGACGCTGAGCGAGACGGTGCTGATTCCGAACCGGTTTGTGACGATTGAGTGGGACGTGGTGCCGATCACGATTGAGGACCGGTATGAGATTCTGCTGGAGGCGACGTTTGAGACGAATGTGCCTGCGCCTGTGGTCACGGTGAATCCACCGATTCTGAATCTGCCGGCGATGTGTGCGGGGAGTGTGTTCTACGGTGAGTTTGCGTTTACGAACCACGGGCTGATCCGGGCGAACAGTTTCACGTTTGTTCCGCCGGTGAGCGATGAGTACAACCAGTTCGAGCTGCTGGACACGATCCCGACGAGCATTGATGCGAGGACGACGATTGTGGTGCCGTACAAAGTGACTAGCAAGAAGTCCTTCCCGGGGATTGTGTGCGGGCCGGAGGCTGGAGGGGATGATGGTCGTTCGGTGCGTGTTGAGAAGGCGGCGCGCAATGGTTCGTCAGGGGATTGCATCCGGTACACGGCGTGTTTCAATTACACGTACAAGCACCGGTGCCCGTGGGGTGATGAAGTGACGAGCAGTGGGACGGTCTGCGCGAACTATGCGTATGGGAACTGCGGTGGGCCGAGTGGGCCGGGGAGTGCGTCAGGCGGGTACTACTATTTCGGGCCGGGCGGCGGTAGTGGTCCCGGCGGGACCGGACAGGGATGGGGGAACTGGGGTGGGTCGATCAAGGGGAGTTCCGATGGGTGTTTCCCTGATTTCTTTGACTGCAAGAACCGGAATCCGATCGGGTGCTGGGTGAACTATGTGACGAGGCAGTTTGAGGATGAGGCGCTTGATCTTGAGACGCTGGTTCCGGGGAGTGGCAATGTGGTGAATCGGGTGCGGCGGTTTTACCGGGACAACCGGTGGAATTTCGAGCATGTTGATGCGGCGCTGGTGATCCGAACGGATGGGAGCGGGCCGTCGGAGCTGAAGCATCTGGGCAGCACGTTTTCGCCGGTGGACTCGACGAGGCTGGAGTTCAGCAACGGGCGCGACCGGATTCGCCGGGTGTCGGCGGGCTGGAAGCTGAATGCTGCGAACGGCAACTGGCGGGAGTTCAATGAGAATGGCCGGCTGGAGAAGTCGGGCCGGGATGCGGCTACGCTGCTGGTTTACCTGTATGACGCGGATGGCAATGTCAGCGGGCTCGGGGCTGCGGATGGGACATCGTTCCTGACATTCACCTGGAGTGGCGGTCACCTGACTGGGGTGACGGACGTGCATGGGAGGACGGTGGGCTATGAATACAGTGGGAACCTGCTGTCGACGGTGACTGACAGTGAAGGGGCGGTGACGCGGTATTTCTATGATGGGAGTGGCCGGATGGACCGCTATGTTGATGCGACGGGGCTGACGCACCGGCTGGCATATGACGGTGCGGGGCATGCGCTGTCATTGCTGGACGAGGAGGGGAATGGCCGACTGTTCAGTTATGATTATGACAAACTGCGGCGCGAGTATTATCTTGGGGAACAGTTCACGAGTGGATTCCTGCGTGAGCGCTGGTATGACAGTGACGGGAACATCCGGCTGGCCAAGTTGAACGGGCAGCTGGTGCGGGAGGTGACGCTGGTCGACCGGACGGAGACGCTGCTTTACGGTGACGGGTCCCAGGTGGTGCAGGAGTATGATGAGAATGGAGCGATCCGGCGGGTGAGCATGCCGGACGGGTCGGTGCAGGCGTATGAGTATGATCCAGTGACGCGACTGCTGAGCAAGGCGGTGGATCCGGCGGGAGTGATCACGCTTTATCAGCGGGATGCGGCGGGCAATCTGCTGCAGCTGACGGAAGCGGCTGGGTTGCCGGAACAGCGGGTGACGGTGTTTGCGTACAATAGCGCGGGCAAGCTGGCGACCGAGAGGATGACGACGGGAGACGGGATGGGGACAACGGAGCGGAGTTACACGTATGATGCGGACGGCCGGATTGCGACGAGGACCGACGAGGTTGGGAAGGTGACCCGGTATGAGGATCACGATGCGAACGGGTATGCGACGAGGGTGGTGGATCCTGACAACCGCGCGCTGCAGTATGTCTATGATGCGAGTGGGCGGATGAAGAGCCGGCAGGACGCGCTGGGGAACCGGTGGCAGTTCGAGCATGATGCGTTCAACAATGTGACGGCGACGATTGATGCGGCTGGTGGGCGATCGGAGACTTACTACAACATCGAGAATCTGCCGTCGCGGAGCATGGATGTGTTCGGTACCGAGACGCGTCGGATCAAGTACGGGCCGGACGGGCGTGTGACTGAGGAGCGGGATGCGGCGGGGCGGGTGACGGTGAACAGTTACGACGATTTCGGGCGGCTTTGGAAGGTCACGAATCCATCGGGTGAGGTGATCGAGTACCGATACAAGGACACGGATCCAGAAGGGGCGCGTCCGGCGGAGATTGTGTATCCGACGTTCACGAGAAAGCTGGATTATGAGTACGCGACCCGGAAGGTGACGACGACCGACTGGGTGGGCGGGACGAAGCTGCGGACAACGATTCACGAGATTGACACCAGGGGGAACGTGGTTGCGATCACGGATAATGAAGGACGCAGTCAGACCTTCGGTTACGATGCGCTTGGGCGGATGACGCGTGCTGAGAGTGCGGGAGGGCTTGTCGAGGTGTTCGGGTACAACCGGTTTGACCGGCTGACGACGTACACCTCGCCGGACGGCAAAGTCTGGGAGTATGGGTACAGCAATGACGGGTTGAGGGTGAGCGAGACCTCGCCGGAAGGCCGGGTGCGGCGGTTTGAGTATACGGATGCGGGCAAGCTGGAGCGGACGATTGAGGCGAACGGGGACGTGGAAGAGATCGGGTATGACGCGGGTGGGCGTGCGACGAGCTATGAGTATGCAGCGGGCGCGACGCCTGCGGTGGTGCAGAAGGCGGTGACGTTCAGCTATGATGCCGATGGGCGGATTTCGGGTTATACGATGCCTGGGTCGAGTGCGGTGTATGGGTACGATGCGAAGGGGCGGAAGACGTCGGAGGCGGTGAACTATGGAGCGTTCACGAAGACGCAGGGCTGGACGTTCAATGCGGACGACAGTGTGGCGACGCATACGAATGCGGCGGGGACGGTGATTGGGTACCGGTATGATGCGGGCGGGAGATTGGAGTCGATTGAACTGCCTGGAGTGGGGCAGATCACGTACGGGTCGAGGTATGGCGGGCGGGTTGGTGCGATTACGCTGCCTGGAGGGGTGACGCAGACGTTCAGTTATGATCCGCTGCTGAGGCCGACTGGGATGACGATGCGCAAGGCGGATGGGACGGCGGTGTATGCGTGGACGGAGGCGTTTGATGGACTGAATCAGGTCCAGGAGCGGGTGATGGACGGCGTGACGGAGAGCTTCGGGTTTGATGCGTCGGGACGACTGACGATGGCGGGCGGGACGGCGTTCACGTATGACGAGCGAGGGAACCGGACGTCGCGGACGGGAGTGCCTGGGTTGTGGGTGTACAATGACGATGACGAGCTGGAGACGGCTGGCGGAGCGGCCTTCGGGTATGATGCCCGGGGGAACCGGACGAGCCGCACTGGAGGCGGAGGAAATCATGGGTACACATATGATGCGCAGGGATTGCTGACGTCGGTGGTGACTCCGGCGGGGACGGTGAGTTATCGATATGATCCGTTCGGGCGGCGGCTTGCGAAGACTGTGGGTGGGGTGACGACGTATTTCAGTCCGAGCGACGACGGGATTGAGGCTGAGTTTGACGCGGCTGGGAATGAGGTGGCGAGTTACGGGTATGATCCGGCTTCGGAGTACGGGCAGCGGGCGCTGTGGAAGAAGGTGGGGCCTGTGTATTACTGGTACGGGTTCGACAAGCTAGGCACACCGTGTGTGATGGTGGACAGTGACGGGCTGGTGGTATGGAAGGCGAGTTACGATGCGTTCGGGGCGGCCACGGTGACGGTGGCGACGGTGGAGAATCATCTGCGGCTGCCGGGTCAGTATTTTGATGCGGAGACGGGACTGCATTACAACTGGCGCCGGTACTATGATCCTGCGACGGGGCGGTTCCTGAGTCGGGATCCGGTGCGGGATGAGTACAATCACTTCCTGTATGCGCAGAACAATCCGCTCACGAAATTCGACCCGGACGGATTGCGTGCGAAGGTTAGTGTGCCGATTCCTCCGGGTGGGGGCATTTGCAAGGTTTACACGTCGCTCGATTTCTGCGAGTGCGGGGTGAAGTGCGGTGGTTCGCTGGGTTCCAGTAAGGCCAAGGGTGCGGGTTGCGAGCTGGCGGCGGACGCGGATCTCTGCAATGGGCGGAACGGGAATGGTCCGGGAGGGTTCCCGGCACCGAAGGTGTGTGTGGCGGCTGGCTGCAAGGTCGGGGACGGAACGTGCAAGGTGGAGCTGCTGAAGGCGTGTTATGACTTCAGTAAGAAGAAGGGGGGGGCATCCGGGCCGGCGGTTGGCTGCAAGGCGAAGGGGCCCGGGAAGAGTGAAGGCGAGTTCAAGACGCCACCGATCATCAGGACCGGTGAACGTGATGGCTGGGGTTACTGAGAGAACATTCAAAATGAACCAACTTATGAAAGCGATTCAGCGATTGCTGCTTCCCGCCATAGCTCTCCTAGCCGGACCGCTGCCGCGGTTGGGCGCGCAGGATGTCTGTGCGCGGGTGAAGATCCAGATTGAGCAGGAGCTTACGTTCGAGCGCGAGGCGTTCGAGGCGCGGATGACGATCACGAACGGGTTGCCGGAGACTGGGCTGACGGACCTGACGGTGACGGTGAATTTTGCGGATGAGGCCGGTGACCCTGTGATTGCGACCAGTGATCCGAACAATCTGGCGGCGCAGTTTTTCATCCGGCTGCAGGATGGGAGCAGCATACCGTCATCAATTGCTTCGGGGTCGGCGGCGTCGATCAAGTGGCTGATCATCCCGAGTGCCGGGGCGGGGGGATCTCGGCCCGGGGGAGTGCGTTATCTGGTCGGGGCGGAGGTGAATTACAAGGTGGGTGGGAGTCCTGAGAAGGTGACGGTGGCGCCGGATACGATTTCGGTGAAGCCGATGCCGCGGCTGACGTTGGATTACTTTCTGCCGTCGGAGGTGAACGGGGATGATCCATTTACGGCGTTCATTGAGGAACCGGAGCCGTTTTCGCTGGGGGTGCGGATCAAGAACACTGGGTATGGGCCGGCGACGAAATTGAAGATTGATTCGAGCCAGCCGAAGATCGTGGAGAATTCGCAGGGCCTGCTGATCGCGTTCCGGCTGCATGGTTGTTCGATTGATGATCTGCCTGCTGCGCCGACGCTGCTGGCGGATTTCGGGACGATTCCAGGCGGATCGACGAAGATGGGGCGGTGGGTGATGACGAGCAGCCTTTACGGGCGGTTCATTGAGTTCAATGCGAGCTTTTCGCATGCGGATGATTTAGGCGGGCGGCTGACGTCATTGATTGAGAAGGTGACTGCGCGATTGATGGTGAATGATGTGCTGGTGGATCTGCCAGGGCGGGACACGGTGAGGGATTTTCTGGCGTACACGTCGTCTGCCAAGACTGAGCTGAAGGTGTGGGAGTCGACTGGGGTGGAGACGGAGGTGAGTGATGTTTCCGGTGGATCGGCGGTGAGCGGATCAGGCAGTACGCATGTGGTGACGAATCCCGGGGCGGTGGGGTCGCTGTATCTGAAGAAGACGGATCCGAACAACGGGCGGCGGAAGATTGTGTCGGTGACGAGGGCTGACGGGAAGAGTTTGTCTCCGACGAATTCGTGGCTATCGAAGACGTACATTCCGGGGGCGCAGCGTTATAACTATTTTCTGAACCTTTTTGATACGGGCAATGTGGCGGGGCATGCGTACACGGTGGTGTTTGAGGATGTGGTGCTGACGAATCGGAAGCCGCGGATGATTGATCCGGGGAACCGGATTTTTCCTGCTGGGGCGACGTTTGAGATGCTGGTGCTGGCGGATGATCCTGATGCGGATCCGCTGACGATCTCGGCGTCGTCGCTGCCGACTGGGGCGACGTTTACGAAGATCAATGAAGGGGTCAGTGCGCTGCGGTGGGCGCCGACGGCTGCGCAGGTGGGGGATTACACGGTAGCGTTTACGGCTTCCGACGGGCTGCTTCAGGACCGGAAGAACATAACGATCACGGTGACGAGCGATCCGATCTCGATTGCTTGGCGGTCGAGGATTTTCGGGCCGGATGTGAGGCCGTTTGAGGTATTCTTTTCTGGTGACGACGATGGGGACGGGATGGACAACGGGTTGGAGTATGCGTTGAACCGTGATCCGCGGCGGTCGGATGAGAGTTCGATTGTGATGCGGATTGAGTTGAATGCGGCGGACGAGATGGTGACGACGCTGACGTACATCCGGCGGACGGATGATCCGAATCTTGAGGTGGAGGTGATAGGGTCGGACACGAGCCGTGATGCGGGGCCGTGGGAAGTGCAGCCACAGGCGGTGGATCCTGATCAGACGGGGGTGCCGGACGGCATGCAGAGGTGGAAGGCGGTTGATACGGTACCGATAACAGGGGCGCATCCCCGAAGGTTTCTGCGGGTGCGGGCGAAGGTAGGAGCGCCCTGAAGCGAATCATCAACTCAAACTGAACAATGAAAACTCAATTGATAGTGGCGAGTGTGCTGTTGATGGCGGCAGCCGCGCCGGTCTGTGCGCAGACGACGGGTGGGGCGACGGCGCTGACCATCAAGGGGGCGTCTGATTCCAGATTGTCGCTTCCGTATCAACCGCCGCGGGTGGAGGGAGGCACGGTGAGCGGGGTGACGGCGAGCACGCTGGTGCTGCAGGGTGAGGAATGGGAGTCGGACCAGTTCACGCGGCGTGCGGACGGGACGGGGAAGGCATGTTATGCGTTGTTTCTGGAGGGGCCTTTGGAGGGGGTATATTACAAGATTCTGAGCAATAATGAGGATACGCTGGTGCTGGATACGGAGGGGGACAGGCTGGATGCGCATCCGCTAGGAGTGATTGCGTTCGGGACGCGGGTGGACATTGTGCCTTACTGGACGGTGGCGGAGGTGTTTGGAGCGGACGAGGCCTCGGTGCTGCTGGAGCCGCGGGTGTCGCCGTTGTTTCCGACGGATGATGTGCTGCTGTATGACAACGGGCGTGGAGGGATCAACAAGGCACCGGTGACGACCTTGTATTTCCGGAAGGGACAGGGATGGCGGAGTGTGGCTGCGCCGTCGGATTCGAGTGCGGACACGGTGCTGCCGCCGGGGTCGGTGTTTACGGTGCGGCGGCGAGGGGCGACGGATCTTGAGCTGATCAATTTCGGGGTGTACTATCGGCAGCGGCGGGCGGTGTTTGTGGCTGGGGGAGCGACAGAGGGGAATGACCAGTATGTGTCGCTGCTGCTGCCGGAGCCGGTGACGCTGGATGAGTCGAATCTGGCGAGTGGCGTGGTGCGGCCGTCGGCGAGTCCGTTGCTGAGGGCGGATGAGGTGCTGGTGTGGCGTTCGGCGAATCCCGGGTTCAACCAGGCTCCGGATACGGTGCTGTATTACCGGCCATTGATCGGGTGGCTGAAGGTGGGCGACAATACGCCGCTGGGTGATACGTTTTCGCTGGCGCCTGGCGAGGCGATCATCATCCGGAAGAAACCTTCGAGTCCTCCTGCGGACTGGCTACAGATTCCACCTCCCTGAAGATTATGAGACTGGCATTGAGTTCATTGTTAGTGATTCCGGTGGTCCTTGCGGCCGGGGCGGGGTCACTGGAGGCGGCGAGCATCTCGCTGAATATCTCGAGCGGGTTCCTGTATGGATCCGGTGGGATTACGGTGGCGGACCGGTTGCCGGTGTCGACGCTGTGTGTGCTGGTGGCTGATCTGGACGGGAACGGATTTGATCCGGTACCGGCTGGTGCGTGGGTTGGTGGGGGGGATGTGCTGGTGGCGATTACCGATCTGGAGTATGATGCATCGGCTGGGGGGACGAGGGCGTTTGATCTGACGTCGGGGAGTTCGGGGACGGCGGGATTTTTCTCGAGGACGCTGAATGTGGATCTGGGGCAGTTTGGCGGCCGGGTGGAACCTGTGGCGGTGGCGTTGCGGTGGTTTCCGGCGATTCTGGCAGGCGTCGACCTGAATGTGGTGACACCGGTGCAGGGGATGGCGTACGGGGAGTTCAGTCGTGCAGTGCCGGTCTATTCCGGCACTAACGAATGGCTGGTGCCGATGACGGGCGGGGCGATTTTTGATCTGGATCCGCTGGCGACGTCTGGGTTTGGGGGGATTGATGGGGATGTGTCGGCGATGGCGACGCTGGCGGTGATACCGGAGCCGGGGGTGGCGAGTCTTGCGGCGATGGGCTTGCTGGCGGTGTGGCGGAGGAGAGTCCGGTGTGACTGACGCGGGGTGGAGGCGGCTGGGCCTTATGGGGGGTTTCCTGAGTGATTTTCAGGGACGTCCCGAGTGGCGGGGCGGGGTATTTGGTGGTGTAAGGTGCTTATGGGGAGCCGGTTCGACTGGAACTGGTTTCCTGCTTTGGTCTCCCTACGTACCCCTGAGTTGGATAAACGAACGCACAGACGCCGGAAAGCAATGACTGCCTGCACAGCCGTGGGCGGTGCGGGGCCGGGACCATGGGCGGTGGTGAGCGTGCGGGCTGGTGGAGTGGTGGGCCGAAGGGTTGGGAGGAATCCGATTGGAAATGATCGGAGCCGTGGTGGTGCAATCGGTCGGCGTGGCGCGGCTGATGGAAGCGAAGATCTCTGTGAGGGCGGGAGTGCTGCCTGTGACTGGGACCGGGTTGGTTTTCAGTGGCGCGTGGTGCAGCGCCAGACGTTCGGGGGGGGAATGGATGTGAGGACAACCGTCCAAGTCGAACCCGGAACGTTGAGCGGGCTTTTGGCGCTGCATTTCGATCAGGAAAGCACCGATGCCCTCGCAGAGATATCCCTCCGGGATGAGTGGGCGGATCAGCCGAATGGGACGGATTGGGCGGAGCGGGCTCACGCGAAGACGCGAAGGCTGGTTGGGAGAGGGGCTTGTCGGGAGGGGTTGCCGACCCTGCCGGGGCGGGGATTTATTTTTGTGTTAGACAGGTGGCTGACGCCACCGGCCAATCTCCGGCAAGCCTCCGGCTTGGGGTGATGAGGGCGGGTTGGGTGCGGCACAATCCGGTGGTGTCGCGTTGCTTAACCGCCGGCTGCATGTCGGCACCCCTGCCGGGGAGCGGATTTGTGAGGGGATCAGGCTTCGGGGGTGGCCTGGGGTTTGGGGGCGGCCTTGATCTGGCGGCGGAGTTTATCGACTTCGGCATTGAGGGTGTCGCGTTCTGCGTCGGTGGCGGCGGAGTCTTTGGTGAGGGCGGCCTTTTCCTGTTCGAGGGTGGCGATGGATTCTCTTGCTGTGGCGATTTCTTTGCCGGTGGTGCGGTTGAACGTACTGAATTCTTCAGTGAGGTCGGTGACGGTGCTTAGGAGGGCGGTTTCGCGCGAGGAGAGTTCCTGTTTGGCGGACGCGAGGGCTTTTTCCAGGGTGGCGAGGGCGGTGGCCTTTTCCTTGGCGAGGGTGGAGGCTCTGGAGGCGGAGGCCTCGGCGGTGGCGAGGAGTTTCTTGAGTTCTGCGGTGGCGATGGTGGCGTCGGCCTGTCGGGCGGTGAGTTCGGATTCCTTGTCGGCGAGTTTGCGTTCGAGGGCGGCGAGGCTGGTGGTGGCGAGGGCGGCGTTGGTGCTGGCTTCTTTGGCGGCGAGGTCGGCAATGCCGATGGAGGCTTCGGCGTTGCGTCTGGCGGTGTCAGCGGACGAGTACATGACGCCGGCGACGGCGGCGATGGTGAGGCCGGCGACGGCTGGGAGCGCCTTGATGGGGCGGGAGACCTGTTGTGGCTGCTGATGAGCGGGCTGGGAGAAGGCGCTGGGCGCGGGGTTGCGCGTTTCGATGGTTTCGATGCGATCTGGTTTGGTCCAGAGAGTGAACTGGTGGTCAGGGAGGTTGAATCGCGGGGTGGCGGGTGCGGCGGCGAGGGCCGGGGCCGGGGCAGAGGATTTGGTGACCGGGGCGGTGGGGGAGTCTGGGGATGGGAGCCAGGGGGAGAAGCCGCGGTTGGCGGCGATGGAGATGGGAGGGGCTGTGGCCGGAGTTGGCGCGGGAGGTGCGGGCTGGGGCCATGTGGATGGATTGAGCCAGAGGGTGAAGCTGTTGCCTGGGAGTTTGAGGCGAGGGCGCGGCCACTTATCGGGGTCGAGCCAGAGCGTGAAGCCATTGGCGGGGAGACTGAGTTTCGGGATGGGCCATGTGGCTGGATTGAGCCAGACCGTGAAGCCGTTGGCGGGGAGTTTGAGGCGAGGGTGCGGCCACTTGTCGGGGTCGAGCCAAAGAGAGAAGCCGTTAGCGGGGAGTCTGAGTTTTGGGATGGGCCATGTGGCAGGGTTGAGCCAGAGCGTGAAGCCATTGGCTGGGAGGACGAGAGGCGGGGCGGGCCCTGTGGCTGGGGAGATGTCGACCGTTTCCGGCGGCGAGGGGAGCGGGAGGGCGCTGGGGTCGGCGGAGGGGGAATCGGGCGGAGAGGAGAGCTCGTTGGCCTTGTAGGTTTTCCATGCGCGGAAGGATGACCAGAGGGCGGCGAGGGCCATGGTTATGGCTGCGGCTGGGATGCCGTATTTCCGGAAGCGCATTTCGATGACGGATTTGCTGGCGGGGACGGGTTCCTTGAGGGATTTGGCGAGGAATTCGGTTTCCTGCTGGGTGAGTGACATGTCGCGGAGGCCGACGGCGGCCTTGCGGGCTTCTTCGCGGCGGTTATTGGCGGCGAGGCAGGAGACGAGGACGAGCCTCTGGGAGGGCTGAAGGTTGACGGAGTAGATGCTTGGTTTGTAGCTGGTGAGGTGGACGAGGGCCTGGGGAGCGAGGCCCTTGAGGAGGAGGGCCATGGCGAGGGTGGCACGCGGGGCGATGGCGTCGGGGAAGCGGGAGCAGCGCTGGGCGATTTCCTCGCGGTCTTCCGGGATATTGAGGAGGAGGTTGAGGTAGGAGAGTTCGCTTTTGATATTGATGTCGCCGGACAGGGCTGGGGCGGCGGCGGCCATTTCGTAGTACTGGCGGAGGCGGACGGCGTCTTTGCGGGCGCGAGCGGCGGGGATTAGTTTGCGGAAGACGATGCCTGCGGCTGCGGGGTCGGCGAGAGCTTTGGTGAGGCCTTTGAGGGTGAAGGGGTCATCACCGGCGAGGCAGATGAAGGCGAGAGCTTCGGCGTATTCGCCGGGGCGGCCTTCGAGGTCAGCGAGGATGCTGCCGTATTCGCCGCGGGCGTCGGTCAGGCCTGAGCGGTAGAGGACGCGGGTGCGGAAGAGTTTTCTGAGGGTGGGCGACATGGGGATGTCGCTTTTGGAGAGGGCGTCGAGGGCGACATCGAACTGTTCGGTTCGTTCCATGACTTCGAGCCAGAGGGAGAAGAGATCGCGGTTTGTGAGGGCGTCGTCGCGGGAGATGAGTTGGGGAACGGCGGCGTGTTCACCGATGGAAGTGAACCAGCGGGCGGCGGCGGCGCGGTCTTCGAGGGGAGCTTTACGGAGGCGGCCGGCGGTGCGTTCGACGACGATGCCCTTGCCGCGAGGTCGAGCGGAGGCCTCGTAGCTGTCTGCTTTGAGGAGGTCTGAGGGATTGGCGGCGGGGTGGGTACGGATGACCTCGAGCCATGAGTAGAGTTCTTTGGTTGGGATGACGGCTTTGCTGAGAGCGAGTTCGATGGCATCGAGGCCGTATCGTTCTGGGCGAGGGGGAACGGCCTTGAGGAGTTCGAGGATTTCTTCGGAGACCTCTGAGAGCGGTCTGTAGCGGATGAGGAAGGTGGCGAGAGCGGCGTGACCGCGGCC
This sequence comes from Verrucomicrobiaceae bacterium, assembly GCA_027486335.1. Taxonomy (GTDB): domain Bacteria; phylum Verrucomicrobiota; class Verrucomicrobiia; order Verrucomicrobiales; family V1-33; genus V1-33. Next base: position 31,602 of record JAIXPK010000363.1, read on the forward strand.
GGCGACGTCATTGGCGGCGATGCTGCGGAATTCCTTTTCTGCGGCGAGGAGGTCGTTTTTGGAGACGAGGTCGAGAGCGTCGCGGATGCGGACGATGACGGCTTCTTCGTCTGGCGGGGCGGAGATGGAAGGTGCGGGCGGGTCGGAATCCGGCTGAGGGATGGGGGGGACCGGCTCGTCAGCGGCTTCTGCGGCGGCGGCTTCGATGGCGGCGAGGAGTTGTTTGGCGTCTGAGTTTTTCGGGTCGAGGTTACGGGCGACGATGAGCATCTGGCGGGCGTCATCGGGCTGGCCTTTGTCGATGTAGCGTTTGGCGGTGTCTGTGAGGCGGCGGCTTTCGCCTTTGGTGGACGAGAGGTGGTAGATCCAGCTGCTGCCAGCGGCGACGGCGAGGACGATGGCGAGGGTGATGCGCCGGGCTGTGGCGCCGATTGACTGGATGGTTTTGCTGTCGTGTGGGGCGAGGTCTGGGAGGTGGTGGTTGTCGTTCATGCCGTGGGATGGGAGATGGTGGCGACGTGCGGGCGTGCGGAAACCGGAAATCTAAGAACTGGCTCGATTAAACGCGTGTCGGGGAGGTGGTGGCGGGAATTCTGGAGGAGGGAGCGGGTTGGGGATTGAAGGTTGAGCGTGTGAAGATTAGTGGGGGTGGCATGAGCGAGCAAACAGGGGATCCCCGGGTGATATACTGTCGGTGTGCGTATGCGCAGGTGGTGCCGCCGGAGGTGAAGGACGGGGTGCTGGAGCATTTGAGTGGCGGGGGGCGTGCCTTTGAGGCGGTGGCGGATTTGTGCGAGATGTCTGCGCAGCGTGACGGGCGGTTGGTGGAGATAGCAGGAGGCGGGCCTTTGAAGATTGCGGCGTGTCACCGGCGTGCGGTGCTGTGGTTGTTTCATGCGGCTGGGGCGCCGCTGGCTGCGGAGGGAGTGGAGGTGGTGAACATGAGGACGCTGAGTGCGGCGGCGGCATCCGCGAGGTTGGATGTGGCGGAGATTGACAGTGCGGCGGACTGAACGTCTTTAGGGGGTCATGGCGATTGCACCACACGTTCAGGTTTTGATTTATGAAGGCAGCGGGGCTGCGGAGCTTGCTCCGGGGCGGCGGTTTGCGGTGATGGCGTCGCTGCTGGACCGCGGGTATGCGGTGAGTGTGGCTGGGCGGGGTGGGCGTGCGGTGGCTGCGGGGACGCTGGTGGTGCTTGGGGAGTTTGGGGGGAATGCGCCTGTGCTGGAGGATGCGACTGGGGAGCGTGTGATTGCGACGCTGGATATTTCCGGGGTGGAGGATGGGAAAGTGGCGGATGTGGTGGACCGGCAGCGTGGGGAGCGGGTGATGAATCAGCCGGGGATGTGGAAGCCGTGGTTTCCGGTGATTGATTATTCGCGGTGCACGAACTGCATGCAGTGTCTGAGTTTCTGTCTGTTTGATGTGTACGGGGTGAGCAAGGAGGGGAAGCTGCAGGTGCAGAACAATGACAACTGCAAAACGAACTGCCCGGCTTGCTCGCGGGTGTGTCCGGAGGTGGCGATCATGTTTCCGAAGTACAGTGGCGGGCCGATCAACGGGGAGCCTGTTAGTGAGAGCGGGGTGCAGCGTCAGGCGATGAAGGTGGATATATCGGCGCTGCTGGGCGGGGATATTTATTCGCGGCTGCGGCAGCGGAGTGACGAGGCGAAGGACCGGTTCAGCCGGGAGCGGGATGCGAGCAAGGCGCTGGCGGAGCGGAAGAAGTGTCTGACGAAACTGGCGGCGGACGGGTTTATTCCTGCGGATGTGCTGGCGAGCCTGCCGTCGCCTGAGGAGATTCAGAGGAAGGCTGGGGAGGCGGCGGCGCGTGCGAAGGCGGCGCTGGAGATGCAGGGCGGGGCTGGGGCGTGAGGGGTGTGGAGCAGCGGGGGAATTTGTGATGGAATGGTGGCATTATGCGGGATTGGCGCTGGCTGCGCTGGCGGCTGGTTTTGTGGATGCGATTGCTGGCGGGGGCGGATTGCTGACGGTGCCTGCGCTGCTGTGGGCGGGCCTTGATCCTGCGGCGGCGCTGGGGACTAATAAGATGCAGTCGTGCTGCGGGACGGCGCTGGCGGTGAGGAATTATGCGCGTGCGGGTTTGCTGCGGGAGCAGCCGCTGCTGGCGGGGATTCTGTGGACGGCTGGGGCGGCGGCGGTGGGAGCGATGGTGGTTTCGCGGGTGCCGGTGGAGCTGTTGCGGCGGAGTGTGCCGTGGCTGCTGATTGTGATCGCGATTTATACGGCGGTGTCGCCGAAGATGAGTGACCTGCACGGCGAGCGGCGGGTGAGCGGGGGGGTGTTTGCGTGCGGGTTCGGGTTGCTGCTGGGGTTTTACGATGGGGCGTTCGGGCCGGGGACTGGGTCGTTCTGGACGATGGCGTGTGTGCTGCTGCTGGGGTTAGGATTGCGGCATGCGACGGCGTACACGAAGGTGATGAATCTGACGAGCAATCTGGCGTCGCTGGCGGTGTTTCTGTGGGCCGGGGTGGTGAAGTTCGAGGTCGCGGCGGTGATGATCGCGGGGCAACTGGCGGGAGCGCAGTTAGGGTCCGGGATGGTGCTGAAGAACGGGTCGCGGGTGATCAGGCCGGTGCTGATCACGACGGTGCTGCTGATGGCGGGGAAACTGCTTTGGGAGCAGTGGCGGCGTTGAGGTGCGGATGAGGGATTAGGTCAGGATTCCGCTGACGACCTTGCCGAAGACATCGGTGAGGCGGTAGTCGCGGCCCTGGGAGCGGTAGGTGAGCTTCGTGTGATCGATGCCGAGGAGTTTGAGCATCGTGGCGTGGACGTCGTGGACGTGGACGGGGTTTTCGACTGGTTTGTAGCCGAGTTCGTCGGTGGAGCCCCACTGGGTGCCGCCTTTGATGCCGCCGCCGGCCATCCAGATGGAGTAGGCGAGCATGTGGTGGTCGCGGCCGTCGCCCTGGGACATGGGGGTTCTGCCGAATTCGCCGGCGAAGACGATGAGGGTATCGTCGAACATGCCGCGTTGTTTGAGGTCGGTGATGAGGGCCATGCAGGCGCGGTCGATTTCCGAGGCTTTGAGGCGGACCCCGTCTTTGACGCCGCCGTGGTGGTCCCAGTCTTTGTGGTAGAGCTGGATGAAGCGCGTGCCGCGTTCTGCGAGACGTCGGGCGACGAGACAGTTGGAGGCGAAGGAGCCGTCGCCGGGGGTGCAGCCGTAGAGGTCTTTGATGTGCTGGGGTTCGGAGGCCATGTCCATGAGGCCGGGGACACTGGCCTGCATGCGGAAGGCCATTTCGTACTGGGCGATGCGGGCGGCGATTTCCGGGTCGTGGAGGGTTTGGTCGTGTTGTTCGTTGAGGTCGCGGACCGTGCTGACGACATCGTGCTGGAGGTCGCGGGAGTAGCCTGGAGGGTTGCTGAGGTAGAGGACGGCGTCGCCTTTGCTGCGGAGGTGGACCCCCTGGAAGCGGCTGGGGAGGAAGCCAGCGGACCACTGGCGAGC
>JAIXPK010000197.1 GCA_027486335.1 Verrucomicrobiaceae bacterium
ACCGCCGCACTGTCCACCATCGCCAGAAACCGCTCCGCCGCCGCCCCATCCTCCGTCACAATGCACTCGCTGTGCCGCGACCCATGCGCCGCAATGTGATCCATCGCCTCATCCATCCCGGTGACCGTCCGCACGTTCAATATCAGATCCAGATGCTCCGTATCCCAATCCTTCTCCTCCGCACGCCGCACTTCGTCAGGATAATGCGCACACAGCCACTCGTCCCCTCTCAACTCCACACCCTTCGCCCGCAGCGCCGGCACCGCCACCGCAAAAAACGCCTCCGCAATCGCCTCATCCACTAACAATGTCTCCGCCGCATTGCACACTCCCGGCTTCTGCGCCTTCGCATTCACGATAATCCCCACCGCCATCCCCACATCCGCCGCCCGGTCCACATACACATGACAGATCCCGTCGTAATGCTTGATCACCGGTATCCTCGCCAGACTCACCACCGTCTCTATCAATCCCTTCCCCCCACGCGGAATGATCAGATCCAGATACCTATCCATCTCCGCCAGATGCCGCACACTCTCCCGATCCGTATTCCCCACCAGCTGAATACTCCAGGCCGGCAACCCCGCACGCTCCCCGGACTCCTGCAGCACCGCCGCAATCGCCCGATTGCTGTGAATCGCTTCGCTCCCGCCCCTCAGAATCGTCGCATTGCCACTCTTGAAACACAGCGCCGCCGCATCGCTCGTCACGTTAGGACGGCTCTCGAAGATAATCCCGATCACCCCGATCGGCACCCGCACTTTCTCCATCCGCAACCCGTTCGGCCGCTCCCAAGACGCCAGCACCTCACCCACCGGATCCGGCAGCTCCGCCACCTCCCGCACCCCGCGCGCCATCGCCGCCACCCGCTCATGATTCAACGTCAGCCGGTCCACCATCGCCGACCCTAACCCCCGCTCCCGCGCCCCCGCCACATCCACCGCATTCGCCGCCAGAATCGTCTCCTCCGCACCCTCCAGTCCATCCGCCATCGCTAGCAGAATCGTCCGTTTCTGCCCAGCCGTCAGCACCGCCAGCTCACGCCCGGCCCGCCGCGCCCGCTGCCCCATCTCTTCAATCTCTTCTCGCAATCCCATCGTCAGTTTCAATTCGTTCCCTCGCCCTGCCCCGCTTTCCCTCTCCCCGCAAGTGCGACTCCTCCCGCTCCACTCCGTCACCTCCCAACATGATCATTCAGAAATAATGAAACCCACGGCATTCCATCCTCGACACAGCCCCCGCCACCATGCCACGCTCCACTCCAGTCGCCTCGGGCCCGAGGTTCGGAGGCTCTTCCCCTGATTCCCTATGAATGCCTTCCGAACCGCCCTCCTCGCCGCCGCCGCGCTCGTCTCGCGTTCCCCGGCCATCGGAATCTACCAGCCCACCGACCTCCTGCCGCTCCAAACCGGATTCACCGTCGCCACCTGCTACTCCAGTACCGGCATCGGCCTCAACCAGATCGTCCTCCCGCCACCCAACCCAGCCGGCAATGTCGTCGTCATCTGGAATACCTCCCCATCCATCCTCGGCACCGCCCCAGTCGACTGCCCCGCCAGCCCCAACTACGCATGGCAGTACAGCCACAACGAACTCCCCCTCCAGAACCCTCTCGCCGGTCCCCAGCACGAATGGCGCGCCGCCCAGCTCGGTGAGGTCTTCGGCGTCGCCCTCGATGACGCCGCCAGCCAGAACATCTACGTCGCCGCCTCCCGCGCCTACGGCTACGCCAACTGGCCCTCCGGCAATGGCCCCGGCACCGTCTACCGTCTCAACGGCACCACCGGAGCCATCACGGCCTTCCCCCAGCTCCCCGGTGCCTCCGGCGGCACCCCCGGCCCCGGCAGCGGCAACTCCCCTGACGCCGCCCTGGGCAATCTCTGCTTCCACCGCTCCACCTCCGGCCAGGCATGGCTCTACGTCACCAATCTCGGTAACGGCCTGATCTACCGACTGAACCCATCCACCGGCGCCCCGACCGCCACCTTCGACCACGGCACTCAAGCCCTCCCCGTCGCCTCCTACCCCGCCGTCCCCGACAACCCAGCCCTCGTCTTCACCCAACCCACCCGCCGCCCATGGGGCATCGGGGTCCGCGGCAACAGGCTCTACTACAGTGTCTTCGACAGCATGGACCCCGCACCGCCTCCCATCTGGTGGGGTGCCGCCGGCCCCCAATCCGAAATCTGGTCGGTCGCCCTCGACGCCTCCGGCAACTTCCTCCCAGCCACCGCCCTCCGCGAGTTCAAAATCCCCCTGCTCGCTCAGCCCTTCACCATGTTCGGTAATCTCAACCGGCCGTCCATGCCGGTCTCCGATATCGAATTCTCCGCCGCCGGAGCCATGCTCCTCGCCGAACGCTACCACATCGGCTGCACCGCTCCAGGCTTCACTGGCTGGAACTTCCTCGTCGGCGCTCACTCCACCCGCGTCCTCGAATACACCGGCTCCTCCGGCTCATGGACACCTTCCCCAGTCTCCAAATTCCGCGTCGGCGGCGGCAATGGCCCATGGGTCACCAACAGCGCCGGTGGCGTCGGCCCAGCCTGCGACGGCTCAGTCTGGTGCTCCGCCGACTCCATCGGCCCCTTCAGCTCCGCACCAGCCTACGGCTCCCAGCGCATCAACGGCACCGGCAACACCACCGACCCAACCCCCATCACCTTCTCCCACGTCATCGACTTCGACTGTCTCGGCGCTGAATACGGTAAATCCCTCATCGGCGACATCGACACCGTCGTCCCGCCCGACCGGCTCCGCGCCGTCATGGTCAATGCGGTCTGCCCAACCGCCCCCGGCGGCAACTACACGGTCACTCTCAATGTCACCAATCTCATGGCCGTCCCGATCTCCCAGATCGCCTTCGGTCCCTGCCCCCCAGCCTTCATCCCCCCAGGCGGCCAAAGCGTCACGCCATCCCCCGCCCTCATCAATACCACCATCGCCCCCGGAGCCAGCACGCTCGTCTCCATCTCCATCGCCTCGCTCCCCATCGGCGGCGTCAAATGCTTCGCCATCCAGGCCAATCCCGCCGACTTCACCGACCTCAATCGCGCCTTCGAGTGCTCCCCAAAGGTCTGCGTCCGGCTCCCGCGATGCCCGTGCATGGAGGTCGTCATCAGCAACCCCAAATGCCCAGTCTACGAAGGCGAGGAACACAGCGCCTCCCTCACCCTCACCAATCTCTGGAACATCCCCGCCTCATGGTACCAGTTCCTCCCTTGCCCGCAGAACGATCTCCCGCCCAACGCGGTCACGCTCCAGCCGTCCCCAACCGGGCTCCAGGCTCTCGTCCCGCCCCTCGGCCCTAACTCCACCTCCCAGCCTCTCCCGGTCTCGTTCCCCAATCTCCCCGTCCAGAACTCACCCGTCACCGTCTGCTTCATCGTCCAGTTCCTCCCTCAGGCCGAAAACCTCGGCCCGTTCTGCGAAGCCAAGGTCTGCATCACGTTCCCTCCCTGCCCGCCTCTCCTCCCCTGCGTCAACGTCTCATGGGGCCCCGTAACATGCCCCACCGCTCCCCCGGGCAACTACTCCTTCAATCTCTCCATCACCAATCAGGGCTCTGTCCCCGCCGCCGCCGCCATCCTCACCCCCTGCCCTCCTCCCGGCGGCCCCGGCATCCCCGCCACCCCATCGCCGTCCTTCATCACGCTCCCGCCCCTCAACCAGGGCAACACCGGCACCTACCCGGTCCAGCTCGGCGGGGTCCCGCTCAACGGGGTCACCGGCTGCTTCTGCGTCACGCTCGTCGACGCCCAGCAACGCCCGCTCTGCTCAAAAGTCGTCTGCATCCCTCTCCCCGCCTGCCCCTGCGCCGCTGTCCTTCCCCGCGAGGTAAAATGCCCGGAATTCGAAAACCAGCCGCACTCGCTCTCGGTCACAGTCACTAACACGGGCTTCCAGCCGCTCTACTGGTGGTCCGTCTCACCCTGCCCGCCCCAGCAGCTCCCCCCTAACGCCCTCCCCGGCGTCTCCCCGGGCCCGCCCGGGCTCCAGCCATTCCCACCCCTCAACCCCGGCAACACCACCGCTCTCCAGCTCTCGCTAGCGGGCATCCCCAAATCCGGCGGCATCGCCTGCTTCACTATCTCGTTCTACGGCGAATCCGAAGGCGTCGCCGTCTGCGAGGAAAAAATCTGCATCAACGTCCCGCCCTGCCCGCCCTGCAAACCCTGCATGGCCGTCTCCGTCGTCGGCGAACCGCGCTGCCCCACCGTCCAGAACGGTCCATTTTCCGTCCCCATCGTCATCACTAACCTCCAGCCGGTCCCCGCATGGACCGCCATCCTTATCCCCTGCACCCCCGGCCTCCAACCCGGCGAAGTCCCCGCCACCCCCATCCCCGGCAGCATCGCCCTCGGCCCTCTCCTCCAGAACGCCAGTCTCCCCGTCTCCGTCAATCTCTCCGGCGTCTCCTCCAGCCAGCTCGCCTGCTTCTGCATCCAGCTCCTCGACGCCTCAGGGAACCGGCTCTGCGAACGCCCAGTCTGCGTCAAACTCCCCGAGTGCCCGCCTCTCTGCTCGCAGGTCTCCACGGTCAATGTCGTCTGCTCCCCCAACGGCACCACCGCCACCCTCAATGTCCTCAACCAGTCCGCCACTCCCTTCGGCTTCTACTCCACTTCCCCAGTCCCCGGCAATCTCCTCCCTCCCGGCGCCATCACCGGTCAACCCAACCCGGCCTTCCTGACCCCCTTCACCCCCATCGTCGCCCCCGCCACCACCAGCACGATCACCATCACTCTCCCGCCTAACCTCCCTCCAGCCGGCGGCACATTCTGCTTCTACCTCCAGTACTTCAGCCCTCAGGACCAGCTCGTCTGCCGCGAACTCGTCTGCATCCGCTTCCCTGCCTGCGCCTGCGGCATCGTCCTCTCCCACAACGTCACCTGCGTCCCCGGTCCCGGCGGCATCATGGTCCCCCAACTCACCTTCACCGTCCAGAACCTGACAAACGCCTTCGGCACTCCCTTCAGCTTCGCCGCCGCCACCATCCTTCCCGGCGCTGGCTTCTCACCCTCCGTCCTCACGCCCTCCCCTAACCCCATCCCGCCTGGCGGCACCGGCACGTTCACCACGCTCTTCACAGGCAACCGCCCTCCCACCTGTCTCGATATCTTCCTGACAGACGCCGCACGCAAATTCTGCTGCCCGCTCCGGCTCTGCCCGTTCTGGGTCTCCTGCGCCCAACCCGTCGACCCCCACTTCTGCGAAATCGCCTCGGAATTCACCCCGGGCCCTAACGGTCTCGTCTCCGGCTCCGCATGGATCGTCAATGGCTCCAATTTCCCCAGATCCTTCACATGGTCGCTAGCCCCAGCCTCCGTCCTGGGCTGCACCAGCGCCCTCCCGCCCGGCGCGTTCGTCCCATCCAGCGGCACGGTCGGCCCCATCGGTCCTAACAGCAGTATCCTCGTCCCGTTCACCATCTCCCCCGCCTCCATCACCCAGGGCACCTGCGCAGGCTTCCAGTTCTGCTTCCGCGACCTCTCCTTCCGCAACGCCCCGACCCACTGCTGTCTCAGCAAGGTCCGCCGCCCGCGCGAAAAAGACGTTGTCATCGACTGGAACCCAACCGGCCGCGCCTTCCTCTCCGCCTCAGGCATCGTCCCCATCACCATCTCCAACCCTTCCTCCGAGGAGGTCTCCCTCAGTCTCCTCCTCGGCCAATCCGGCTCCGCCGATCTCTCCTTCGACGGCAACTTCGCACCCGCCTCCTCCGACGGTACCTCCAGCCCCGCCGAGGCCTTCGCCACGCTCCCGCTCGACGTCACCATCCCTCCCAATTCCTCCGTCCCGCTCTCCATCCACGCCCGCGCCGCCACCGGCATCATCCCCGTCGGCCCACCATGGAGCGAATGGTCACTCATCCGTCTCTGCCGCGGCAAAATCATCGCAGAACCCGACGTCATCGGCACCGCCATCTTCCACTCCGCTCAGCGGCTCCCCGGCCCCGAAATCACGCCGGAACCAGACCTCTCCTTCGGTTGGTTCCCCACCGGCCAGTACTTCCCTTCTCTCTTCTGCCTCCCCTCCACCCGCGACGTCTGCGAACTCCTCGGCTCGTCCTCCCTCACCTCATGGCAGCGCGAATGGCCCGTCGGTGACGGTCTCCTCAACCTCCCCGACGGCACGTTCGTCACCCCGGAACAAGGCACGTTCCTCTCCCCTCCCGGCAGCGACGGCTCCCTCCCATCCCGCTTCTTCCGCCTGAAAGCCGAGCGCCAACCCTGATCTCCACACCAATCAGGATTGACGAAAGGCGCCCATCGCCGCTAGTGTGGTCCGTCTTACAGATGGTATCTTATGAACGAGGGATTTTTTCCGAGTCCACGGCGCGAGGAGGGCGCGAATCAGCATTCGCAACCGACGAGCAACACAGGAATCGGGAAAAAGACCCGTACCCCTCCCTCCGCAGAGCAGCTCAATTCTCCTTCCTTTACACATAATCAGAAGATACCATCTGAATGACGGGCTGCACCGGGCATTACCGTGTCCGCGTCCCCCCGTCGCGGATTCCCCCCCTTCCCCTATGTCCCTCCGCCTCGCCCGCGCCGCAGCGCTGGCCCTTTCGGTCTGCTCCTTCGCAGCACCCTCAGGGCTCGCCGCCGTCCGTATCAACGAATTCATGGCCGATAACCCCGGCCGCCCCGTCGACCCGGACGCCCGTCTCGACATGGACGCCCGCAGCCCCGGCTGGATCGAACTTTTCAACGACGGCCCCGCCGCCGTAAACCTCTCCGGCTGGGCCCTCAGCGACGACCCCGCCAATCCAGGTAAGTGGGTCTTCGCAGCCCCCATCGCCCCAGCCACCACTCCCACGTCCGTTCCAGCCAACGGCTACCGAATCGTCTTCGCCGGCGGCTACGAACGCAACGTCGCCAACATCGAGCCCCACACGTCCTTCCGCATCGACAATTCCGGCCACCTTCTCCTCAGCCAACCCGACGGCTCAGGCGGCTGGACGGTCGTCAGCCGCTTCGGTTCCCCCACCGCCCCCTACCCGCCACAGCGCCCCGGCATCAGCTTCGGCTACCCAGCCAACAACCCCGCACTCCCCCCAGCCTTCTTCCCCGCCGACACCCCCGGCACCGCCAACTCCACCCCGGCCGTCGACTCATTCTGCAAGGACACTCAATTCTCCGTCAAACGCGGCTTCTACGACGCCCCCTTCACCCTCACCATCACCTGCGCCACCCCCGGAGCCACCATCGCCTACACGCTCAACGGCAACGTTCCGTCCCCAACCTCCGGCACCCAGGTCCCCGCCCCTGACGCTGCCACCCCGCCCTCCGCCTCCCTCACCATCTCCGGCTCGACCATCGTCCGCGCCGCCGCATGGAAATCAGGCATCGGCCCGTCCAACACCGACACCCAATCCTACCTCTTCGCCTCCCAGATCATCACCCAGTCCGGCCCGCTCCCCAGCATGGGGCTCACCTCCGCCGACACCTTCCCATGGGGAACCTCCGGCGGCACCCCTCGCACGCCCGCCGGCCCGGACTGGGCCGTCGAAACCAGCGCCACCCAGTTCCCCAACCCAGCCAACCGCTTCACCGCAGACGACCTCAAACGCCTCGCCGTCGTCTCCGTCGTCATGCCATGGCGCGAATGCTTCGGTCCTAACTCCACCGCCCCGGACTACGCCGCCACCCCCATCGCCAGACGCGGCATGTACGTCGGCTCAGAAGCAGGTGTCCCCAACGAGGGCTCCCCACGAGCAGCCTCATTCGAACTCATCAACCCGGACAATAATCCCACCGACCCTAACGCCACCCGCGGCTTCCAGACCGACGGCGCTGTCCACGTCTTCGGCGGCACCAGCCAGCAGCGCTGGAAAAGCTACAAGCTCTCCATGAACTTCAAATGCATGGATTCCGTCGCCTTGAATGTCTACGGCGACGACGCCGCTCCCTCCCAGGATTCCTTCATCCTCGACGCCCGCATCAATCAGACATGGCTCCACACCGACGCCACCCAGCGTCAGCGCGGCGACTACGTCCGCGACCACGTCATGGCCGACCTCCAGAATAACATGGGCGGCCACTCGTTCCACTCCCGCCCCGTCCACTGCTTCATCAACGGGCTCTACTGGGGACTCTACACGCTCCACGAAAAACCTGACGAAAAATTCATGTCCGACTACCTCGGCGGCTCGGACAACGACTGGGATGTCTTCAAACACTCCGCCGCCACCAGCGTCGACGGCAACACGGTCGCCGGGCAGGTCATCAGCTCCACTATCATCAACCCAAACCTCCCCTTCGGCTCTTCCTCCGACCCCTCCTTCTTCAACTCCTCCACCCTCCGCAACTACGAGGAACTCATGGACCTCCTCGGCATCGGACGCGTCGCCCCTAACCCAGTCCCCGACCTCGCCACCCAGGCCGCCTACGAAGCCGCCGCCCGCAAAATCGATATCCCCGCCTTCATCGACTACATCCTCCTCAATACCACCGCCGCCAACTCGGACTGGCCTCACAAAAACTACTACGCCAGCTTCCA
>JAIXPK010000386.1 GCA_027486335.1 Verrucomicrobiaceae bacterium
CATCCCCATCGCCGCCGCAGGATACACGGCGTCCATGAAACAGGGCACAAACAACGTGACGGTCATCGCAGGAAAATTCGCCGCCCGCTGCACAGGATCACTCCCACACAGCGGGCGGCATCTCAAACTTCAAAACCCGCTCAGTACTCCCGGTTCGTCTTCTTCCCTGGCTCAGGCACAGGATACCGGCCCTCCGCATCAGACATCACTGGCGCTGGCCCGTCCGGCGTCAGTTTGTCCGCGTCCGGCGCAAACTCATGCTCGTGATTCAGCATCTGCTCAAACGTCACATCCCTCCCAGTATGCGCCGCCATCCGGCCCATGCTAGTCACCAGACTCGCCTCAACCCCGCGACGCACTTCATTGTACGGCGTGTTGTTGATGATCGCCGCCGCAAGGTCATCCCACTCCAGTTGATAGGGATTCTGCTCCGGCTGCGGAAACGCCCACTTCTCCGTCCCGCGCTTCATCAGCTGATCCCCGAAAATCTTGCACTTCCCAGGCGTGTGCCCGGCCGTGCTGATCACCGCAGACCCCTTCGTCCCGTGCGCATAACTCGCCTCCTCCTGCTTCGCTCCAATCATCGTCCGCCCATCCAGATGCAGCTTCGTCCCGTCATCAAACGTGTACTCCACCGAATACGAATCGAAATTCTGATCGATGTAATCCCCGCGGTAATGCCGCCCGCCCACCGCATGCGCCTTCACCGGCCACTTGTTCTTCATCCAGCAGCACTCATCCACAAAGTGAATGTAGAAATCACTGAACAATCCGCCGCTCGCCCACAGAAAACTGTGAAACCGCTCGATCTGGAACATCACCTCAGACTTGTCCGCAGGCTTCTTCGTCGAGAAACAAGACGCCACCGGCCCATGCATCCGATAAGTCCGCATCGACAGGATATCCCCGATCTCCCCGTCCTGAATCCGCTTCCACAACTCCTGACGCGCCCGGCAGTGACGCACCATCAGACCAACCCCGCACTTCAACCCTTTCTTGTCCGCCTCATCCGCCAATTGCAGCATCCGCCGCGACGTCGGCCCGTCCGCCGTCACTGGCTTCTCCATGAACACATGCAGCCCGCGCTCGATCGCATACTTGAAATGCACCCAGCGGAACGCCAGCGGGGTCGTCAGGATCACAATCCCACCCGGCTTGATAGCATCCATCGCCTGCTTGTACGCCTCGAATCCCAGAAACCGCCGGTCCTCAGGCACATCCATCTTCCCCGGCTTACTCTGAAACTCGTTCGTCAGCGCCTTGTGACTCTCGTTCAGCTTGTACGAAAACACATCCGCCATCGCCTGCAGCTTCGTCGGCAGGCTCACCACATTCAACGCCTGCGCCGCCGCGCCCGACCCACGACCGCCGCAACCGACCAGCGCCACCCCAACCGTGTTGTCCTCAGCCGCCCACACATGGGGAATCGTTACCCCCGCAAGGGCTGATGCCGCTCCGGCTTTCTTCATGAATCGGCGGCGCGTGGAACTCGGTAGAATCAGGGAGGTGTCTGGTTGCATAAAACAATCAAGGTTGCGTCCTCGGCCATACGCTCGGCAAGCAAAACTTCTTCCGGCTCAACGGTGGATTCTCTCCCCACCTCCCCTCACCACCACGCTCCCCCTCACAACAAAACCGGCCGGAAGGTCTCCCCCACCAGCCGGTTCTGCCTCAGTGCCTGTTCGGCACCGCTCCGCTCACGCCTCACTGTGCCCGTAACGCGCAGGCACTTCTTCCCGGTTCTTGAAAAACGGGACGATGAGGTATTGGCCGGCATGCACGCGATCCATCGGATTCATGCGGTTGAGGGACCGCAGCTCAGCAGGCGTCAGCAGAAATTCTCGCGCAATCCCCTCGATCGAATCCCCTTCCTTCACCCGATACCCCGTCCTTGCCCGCTCGCCGTTCAATGACGACTCCAGCGCCGCGAGACTCACATCACCCAGCGGATCAGGCTCCGGCGCCAGCACCCGCCCATCCTCACGCACCACCGGCGCAGGCACACTCCGCGCCTGCACCCCCGGCAGATACACCCGCTGCCCAACCTTCAACACCCCGCTCGAAATCCCGCTGTTCGCCTTCTTCACCGCCGCCAGCGTCAGATTGTGCTTCTCCGCAATGCTCGCAAGTGTCTCCCCCTTCGTCACGGTGTGATACTCCGATCGCCCCGCACTCCGCACCACCACCGTCTTGCTGCCAGCCGCCCGATCCTCCACCCCAGCCTCATCCACCACCACCGCCTTCCTCGGACCCGCCGCCACCGCCGCACTCCCACCCCCCAACCGAATCACCTGCCCGATCTTCAGCGTCGACGTCTCCGCCAACCCATTCCTCCGCAGCAATTCCTCAACAGGAATCCCATGCTGCCGACTCAATTTATAAATACTGTCCCCCGCTCGAACCGTGTACTCCCCCTTCGCCTCACTCCTCACCACCTTCGGCTCCACCTTAACCACCGGCTTCACCACAGTCTTCGGAACCACCGCCTTCGGAGCCACCGCCTTCGGAGCCACAGTCTTCGCCACCACCTTCGCCACCTCAGGCTTCGCCGCCACCCCCTTCCCCTTCCCAGGCACCACCAACCGCTGCCCAGGCGCAATCCGATCCGGATCAATCCCTTTGTTCGCCTTCAGTAACTCCCCAACCGTCACCCCATTCCGCCTCGCCACCTTCGCCAGCGTGTCCCCCTCCTTCACCGTATGCCCGCTCTCAGCCAGCGCCGTCACACTCACCACCGGTACGGCGGCCACCAGAATCATCGTTTTCCAGAGGTGCAAAACTGTCTTCATATTGTAAGTGTTACCGTAATCTTCAGGTTTTTCAAATTTTTATCTCGGTTAATTAAAAATTTTCACCCGTGGCAACGCTCCTCCTCCATCCCCGAGCCCGCGTAGCCCTCTTTTTCCTTGCCGCCGCAGCCTTCGCCCTCTGCATCTGGCAGGCCGCCACTTTCAAAAATCTCCACCCCCTCCCCTTCCCTTCCCTTCCCTCCCCAACCCCCACCACCCCACTCGTCACCCCCATCCCCACACCACCAACTCCCATCCCTCCACCCACCCCGCCCCCCCCAGCCCCCGTCCTCCCACCACCCGACATCGTCATCGACCCAGGCCACGGCGGCACCGACCCCGGCCGTCTCGGCAAAGACGGTCAGCACGAGAAAAAATGGGCCCTCGCCGTCGGCCAGGCCCTCGCCACCCAACTCCGCGCCTCCGGCTGGAAGGTCTCCCTCACCCGCGACGCCGACACCTTCATCTCCCTCCTCGACCGCAGCACCTTCGCCAATCAACGCCCACGTCTCCTCCTCGTCAGCATCCACTTCAACTCCGGCGAATCCGCCGCCTCCGGCCTCGAAACCTACTTCTCATGGCCCCGCCAGCCCGAACTCATGGCCAAACTCCACGCCGCCGCCGGCCTCTCCGCAGGCGCCCCCCTCCCCCCTGACGACTCCGCCGCCCTCGCCGCCTCCATCCAGCAAGCCGCCTGCGCCGCCACCGGCTCCCGCAACCGCGGCACCCACAACCGCCCCAACCTCTCCGTCACCAGCCGCACTCTCGCCCCCGCCGTCCTCGTCGAATGCGGCTTCCTCACCCACCCGGACGAAGCCGACAACGTCCAAAGCTCTTCATGGCGCGCCAAACTCGTCAAGGGCCTCGCCTCAGGCATCACCTCATGGCTCGCCGCATCAGGCAAATCCCCATCCTCATCTCCTCCATCTCCTGACAACATTCCCGGCCCCTGATTCTCCCTCCCCTTCGTACCGATCCATGAAGTCTCTCAAAATTCCGCCCCTCCTACATCCCGTGTCACTTTTTCACAAATTCCCAACGCCCCACAACGCTTCATCTTCCCTCACAATGCCCTCCTCTTCCTCCGCCACTCCCGTTTTTTCAAGACGCTCCCAAGGCCAGTTTGACAAAACAAATGCCCTCGCGTAATCCCGCGCCGCCCGTTTCCACCTCAAATCCCCGCACAGCCATGGCCGACGTCCTCAGCGCAGAAGAAGTCCGCAAGCAGATGAAAAAGGTCCCCGAATGGGAACTCGAAGGTAAAGCCATCACCAAAACCATCGAGTTCGAAACATTCTCCGACGCCATCGACTACGTCAACGGTGTCGCCGAAATCGCCGAAGACCACGACCACCACCCGGATATCGATATCCGCTACACCAAGGTCCTGCTCTCACTCACCACCCACTCGGCAGGCGGTCTCACCCCGGCAGACTTCGAAGCCGCCGCAGCCATCGATTCCCTCGAAGGCTGAACCCAGACGCATTCACCGCGTCTCCCCTCCTCCGCCGCCAGCGGCCTGAAACTAACGCGCCTCACCCGCGCGACGCAACCCTCATGTCCCGGGCCATCACTCCAAGGCCCGCCCAGATCACCACAAAACTCGCAAGGCGCAGCGCCGTCACCGGCTCGCCATACACCAGCGCCCCCACCAGAAACTGCAGGCTCGGCGCAAGAAACTGCAGCAACCCCACCACCGACAACGGCAACCGCCGCGCCGCAGTCGCAAACGCCAGCAGCGGAATCGTCGTCACCACCCCCAGCGACGCCACCAGCACTCCCTGCCGCACCCCCGTCGCCAGCACCTCCGGTGGATGCCACCACAACCACCCCACCGCCAGCGGCAGCGCCATCAGCGACTCCACCGTCAAGCCTTCCAGCGAATCCAGCGGAGCCGTCTTCCGCAGCAACCCGTATACCGCAAAACTCAGACACAACGCCAGCGCCACCCACGGCAACGCCCCCACCGCCACCACCTGCAGCGCCACCCCCACACCCGCCAACCCCACCGCCACCCACTGCCCGCGCCGCAACTTCTCCCCCAGCACCATCGCCCCAAGCCCCACATTCGCCAGCGGCGTCAGAAAATACCCAAGGCTCCCCGTCACAATCTGCCCATTCTGCGTCGCCCACACATACGCCAGCCAGTTCACCCCCAGCAGCGCCGCCGTCAGCGTATGCAACCCCACCACCCGCACCCGCCCCAGCGACCGCACCACACAACCCAATCGCCCCCTCATCAGCAGCACCGCCACCAGAACCGGCACACAGCACACCGCCCGCATCGCCACCACCTGCGCCGGACTCAGCCAGTCAATCTGCTTCCAGAACACCGGCAGCAATCCCCACAACCCAAACGCCGTCACCCCAGCCCACCATCCAGTGCGCCTCGCTGCTCTCTCGGTTTCCATAGACATGCGTCAACAATAGTTCCTCCCCCCCCTTGCCCGCTTCTCCCGCCCGCGCCACCACACTTTCACTCCGCTCCTTCTTTCTCCTCCCCTTCCCTCATCCCCGATTCACCTTGCGGCTCCCCAACCGCACCCCCAACATCCCAAGGATGCCGCTCCCTGCCACGATCACTCCCGCCCCCCGCGGCCATCTTTGGGGCTACCTCATCGCCGCAGGCTTCATGGCCCTCATCGCCGCCCTCAGCCTCACCATCCGCGAAAATTACCCGTTCTCCCACTTCCCCATGTACGGCAATCCCAACAGCCGTCCCGTCGACTACTACTTCCTCACCGACGGCTCCGGCGAACCGCTCCCCGTCGCCGCCCTCACCGGCGAAACCGCCCCGCGCATCAAAAAACGCATGCTCACTCAGGAATTCAAATACGTGAAGGATCACCACCTCAAGGACCGCACCGCCATCCCCCCGGAAATCATCACAGAAATCCGCACCCGCGTCCTCTCAGGCTTCGTCACCCAGGCCCGCTCCCGCGGCAGCTCTCTCCCCGCAGAAATCCAGCTCTGGAAAGGCCTCATCCATCAGCAGGACCAAGGCTACTCCGAATCCTTTGAACAGGAAGCCGCCGTAAACACCGCAGCCTCCCCACCTCCGTGACCGCTCACCTCCGCGGTCTCCTCAACCGCATCCCGCCCGTCCGGCTCGTCGGCTCCACCGAAGCCCTCGTCCAACGCATCCTCCTCGCCGCCATCCTCTGGGGCGTCTTCTCCGGGCCGCCCCTCCCCTATCCAGATCTCCCGGAACCCGTCGGCCTCGCCCGCTGGTCCTCTCTCTGGCAATCTCTCGGCTGGGACCTCTCCCGCTTCAGCGACCCTCACGTCTGGTCCACCACCCGAACCATCGTCTCCATCACCCTCGTCGCCTACGTCGCCGGCCTCGGCCTCCCCATCGCCGTCCCCATCCTCGCCCTCCTCCACATCGGCATCCGCACGGTCGTCAATTCCCAGGGCGCTCCCCACCACGGCCACCAGATCCTCAGCCTCGTCCTCATCGCCCAATGGCTCGTCCTCTGGGCCTGCGCCGCCGCACGTCTCATCGCGCGCCTCCACTCCGACTCCCCGCCCCCATGGGCTCAGCCAAAACGCGTCCACTCATGGATCTGGCTCTACAGCATCGCCGCCGCCGCCATCACCTACCCAGTCAGCGTCGCCACCAAACTCGAGGTCTCCAGAGGGAAATGGCTCGAAAACTCACACTACGTCGCCGCCCAGATCGTCAAAACCAACCGCCAGGGCTACTACAACTCCCTCGACCCCTCCCTCCTCCGCGGGGTCCCGCTCGCACGCGCCTCCTCCGATAACCCCGCCCACGACCGCTATCGCTATCCAGTCCCCGTCCAGGCCGCATGGCTCAAGGACCACCGCTCCCTCGCCCAAACGCTCTTCGGCATCGGCTTCCTCCTCGAAGCCTGCGCCGGTCTCGCCATCCTCAGCCGCTGGTTCGCCTTCTGGATCGGTCTCGGCTTCGTCATCCTCCACACCAGCATCGGCTGGCTCATGGCCCTCTACTTCCCTCTCAACGAATGGATCATGGCCATCTACTTCCTCAACGCCGCCGGCTGGATCGCCGCCTTCCGCTCCCGCGAACTCCCGCGCCCCGCCACCACCACATGGATCGCCGCCACCATCCTAACCTCCGCCGCCTTCGCCGCCAGCGCCCTCCCCTCCCTCTCCCCCACCGCCACAGGCATGCTCCGCGTCGCCATCGCCCCCGCTTCCTCCCTCTCCGCCATCCTCTCGCCAGTCTGCCCAGCCTCGCTCGCACCTCTCAACCTCGCCCTCGGCTTCATCTTCCAGACCGTCATCACCACCGTCGCCTTCTCCGGCCTCCTCTCCGCATGGCGACACCTCACCTCGCGATTCCGTCCTTCCACCCCCGCCCTCTAACCAATCCCTCGCAGCTCAACGCCGCACCGGCACCCCGCGCCACTCTCCCTCGCTCGCCGTAAAGGTCCACGCCGCTTCCGGCAGCGTCTGCCCCGCAAGGTCGCTCACCATCCCGCCCTTCAGCGTCAGCTCCGCACCCTTCACTTCCTCAGCCGTCAATCCCGGCTCGATCCTCACCGCCGCCACCCGGTACCCTCCCGCTCGCGCATCACTCATCTCCACCGCCAACCCACCCCTAGCCACCCCACCCACCCGCAACCCGAACACCCCAGCCACACAACTCTCCGGCCGCACCATCCCCGCACTCCGCAACGCCACCCGCACCACCGTCTTCTCCTTCCCCGTCTCCACCCTCACAACTTCCGACCCGGCACTCAGCGGCTTCCCGTCCTTCCCGTAATTCCCGAAATCATACAGGTACCGCCACCAGTTGTTCACCCGCCCGTCCGCATTCACCCCAGCCGCCTTCGGCAATCGCTCGAAATACCACCGCATGTAATCCCGGTGCGTATCCCCGCCCTCCGGCGACCAAGTCCGCACCGACACTTTCTTCGTCTTCCCCGTCAGCTCAGGATAGTTCAGAAAATCATCCGCCCAGCTCTCCACTTCCCGCAGGTTGCTGTAATCATAATCATGCACCGCGTTAGGCGGCCAGTGACACGTCCCCACCCCGGCCACCCCGCCCGACTGCCCCGCATTCGCACTGAACTTCTCCCAGTTGTTCCGCGGCCGCTTCAAATCCCACTGCCCGTAAATCCGGTTCATCGTGCACTCGGTCCGATGGCTCGCGTTGTGCAGCATCTCCGCCACCCCACGCTCATAATTGAACCCGTAAAACGCAAACGGCCGCTTCACCGGCACCTCCGGATACACACCCCCATTGATGAAAAATGCCCCGGGCCCGGCCATCGAGGCCTCCCAGATCCCGAAATAATGATCGCTGAAAATCCACACCTCATCCACCCGCCCGTCATCAATCATCCCCGCCACCCGCTGCTCCGCAAAAATCCGCGGATAATCCGCCATGTACTTCTCCACCCACCCCTTCCCGCTCCGCCGGTTCCTCACATATTCCTCCACCGTGTACCGCCCCCCATCCTCCCTCGCATAAATCTCATCAAGATCACGCCACTCCGCAATCTCCAGCCGCAACCTCCCGCCCGACGCCTTCTCCATGTCCTCAATACACCCCTTCGCCATCACCCTCGGATCATTCCACCCGAACAACTCATGCAGCCGCTTCCCCTCACTCACAGGATCATAATTCAGCACCAGCACCTTCACCACCATCGGCGCTGTCCCCGCCTCCTCGGCCCTAACACCAAACACCGCCATCACCAGCACGCCAATCACAAATTTCATCGCTCTCATTCCCCACACCTCTCCTCTCCCATCCCCTCCACGCCCCTCCCTTTCTCCTCCGCATCCCCGGCACCCCACCGAAAAGTTTCCTTGCTGCCGTACCCCCGCTCCTGATATCCCACCGTCGTTCATTTTTAATCTCCCCCCAACAAAATGAAGACTCCCCCCATCACCTCCCTCATTACCTTCCGCTCCCTCACCGCCGCCGCCTCCTTCCTCGCACCAACCGCCGCCCACGCCGACCTCGTCGCATGGTGGTCCTTCGACTCCCCACCCTCCGGCGGCGTCGTCACAGACTCCCGTGCCGGCCTCCCCGGCCAACTCCTCGCCGGCGCCGCCATCACCGACCAAGGTCAGGGCCGCTCCGGCACCGCCTCCGACCGCGCCAGCCGCTTCGGCGTCGGCAATCAGCGCATCTACGTCGGCAACGCCGGCTACTTCACCGACGCCGCCGCCTCCAACATCCTCTCCGTCTCCTTCTGGATCCGCCAGAACTCCGTCCGCAACGCCACCCCGCTCTCCTTCGTCTCCCCCGCTGCCTCCGGCGGCCGCGGCTTCCAGGCCCACGTCCCATGGAGCAATAACATCATCTACTTCGACACCGGCGGCTGCTGCACCAATGACGTCAATCGCGTCTTCGCTGGCTTCTCCACCGACTGGACCCAGTGGCGTCACGTCGCCCTCATCAAGGACGGCGACTCCAAACTCGTCTACATCGACGGCGGCCTCCTTGTCTCAGGCATCAGTACCGCCCCCATCAGTTCCGCCATCACCGAACTCTTCATCGGCAACAGCCCCACCACCACCGAAGCCGTCAACGGCGACATCGACGACTTCGCCGTCTTCTCCCACGCCCTCTCCGATACCGACGTCGCCCAACTCTCCACCGGCGCACCCCCGGACTCCCTCCCA
>JAIXPK010000390.1 GCA_027486335.1 Verrucomicrobiaceae bacterium
CGCCCCCACTTCGGGGGCTGCGGCGTTCGGCATCGCTACGCTCGCCTCACGCCGCAGCCCCCGAAGGAGCTTGCCGCCCAAGGCTAAAGCCTTTTACAGAACAGACATTACACCCCCTCGCAGAAGCTTTCCGCCACGGAGGCGACCTGCTCCTGCAAGTCTATCCTGAGCACCCGCAGTGTCCCTGGCCCAGCACCCCGATTGCCAGCCGCCCACTTCCAGGACCTCCGGGTGGAAAGGCCTGAGCGCCGCCGCACGAGGCCGCACGCGCCATCATCTCCAACCTTCCCGTGCGATAGACCGCGCCCTTGCCATCGGCTTTCGACTTTGCATCATAGCCGCCGTGCGCCCGCGAACACTACGACAAGCCCCAATTCCCGCCGCCGCCGTGGACCTTTTCTGCGGCGCGGGTGGACTGACGCGCGGGCTGCTGGACGCGGGAATCCCCGTCGCGGCTGGCTACGATGTGGATGAGGCCTGCCGCTTCCCCTACGAGCACAACAACCGAGGTGCGATGTTCCATAAAGTCAGCGTCGCCGACCTCACTGCCGACGCGCTCGCCGCGCATTACCCGAAAGGCCACCGGCGCATCCTCGTCGGCTGCGCGCCGTGCCAGACGTTCTCGAAGTACACCCAGGGCCTCGACAACGACGACGACCCGAAATGGACGCTGCTCGACCACTTCGCGCGGCTCGTCCGCGAGTTGCAGCCCGACATCGTCTCCATGGAAAACGTGCCCGAACTCCAGCGGCACCCCATTTTCGACCGCTTCCTTGCCACGCTTGCCGACGAAGGCTTCCATTTCACTTCCGAACGCGAAAAGCAGCTTGTCTATTGCCCGGACTACGGCATCCCGCAGCACCGGCGGCGGCTCGTCCTCATCGCCTCCCGGCTCGGCCCCGTCGAACTCATCCCGCCGACGCATCCCGGCAAAAAGCAGCGCACCGTGCGCCAAGCCCTAGCCCATCTTCCGCAACTCTGCGCGGGCGAGACCTGCGAGTCCGACCCGCTCCACCGCACCAGCCGACTCTCGCCGCTCAATATAAAGCGTATCCGCCGTTCACAACCCGGCGGGACATGGCGCGACTGGCCGGAAGAGCTCGTCGCCGCCTGCCACCGCCAACGCACCGGCAAGACTTACTCCAGCGTCTATGGCCGCATGGAATGGGACAAACCTTCTCCCACCATCACCACGCAATTCTTCGGCTTCGGCAACGGACGCTTCGGACACCCCGAGCAACACCGCGCCATCTCGCTCCGCGAAGGTGCCATCCTCCAGTCATTCCCACGCCGGTATCAATTCGCGCCAAAGGGAAGCGACTACTGCTTCAAGACCATCGGCAGGCTTATTGGAAATGCGGTGCCGGTGCGGCTGGGGGAAATTGTAGGTCTTACAATCCGCCAGCACCTAGGCGAACCAGTAACCATATGAAGGACCCGTTAGTCAAAGCGCAGGCATATCCGACCAAAGAATTTTTCGTGTCTATGCTGACTCGAGATATCAAGTTGGAGGACGCTATACTCGACTTAATCGATAACTGTTTAGACGGAGCTCTCCGTATGGCGAACGGTCAGTCAGTGGATTACTCGAAGCATTTGGTGACCATCAAGATGACCGAGCACGAGTTCTTCATTGAGGATAACTGCGGTGGGATTCCTAGAGATGTAGCGGCTAAATATGCCTTCAAGATGGGGCGAGAAGCGAGTGACAGTCGCGATTCTGAAAGTGAAACCATCGGAATGTATGGCGTTGGCATGAAGCGCGCCATCTTCAAGATGGGCGGTTTTGCTAAGGTGGAAACTTGCCACCGAGGAGACGCGTTTGAGGTTATCATCTCATCAGCTTGGCTGGGTGACCCGGGTTGGTCCGAGTTAGACATCGTAGCTACAGGAACACCGTCGATCCAATCGGGGACCCGCATCACGGTCGAGAAACTCTTTTCGGCAGTTTCACACCACTTTAAGAATTCGGCTTTCGAGAATGGGCTTCGGACATCGGTCTCGGAGCACTTTACTATGTTTCTGCAGCGGGGGCTTCAGATCGTCCTGAACGGAAAGCCGATTCCGCCAGTGAAAGTAGAAGTCTTGGTTTTTGACGACGACTCTAAGCCTGCGCCGTTCGTTTATGAAAAACTCATTCAGGACGTCACAGTTTCGATCACCGTTGGTCTAAATCGGAGTGTTCAACTCGGTGGTGATGATAGTGACGAAACGGATGATGAAGATAGCGTCGAGATGGATAGAGAGCGGTCATCGGCAACCGCAGGCTGGACTGTTTTTTGCAACGATCGTGCGGTGATCGTTGGCGACAAAAGTCGACTTACTGGTTGGGGAGATGGAATCCCGCTATACCACCCCCAGTTCGCGATCATAACCGGGATCGTGGAATTCAGATCAAGTAACGCCAAACAGCTTCCAATCACCACCACAAAAAGGGCGCTTGATGCCAACTCAGAGATCTGGCTTGAGGCATTGGTAAAGATGAAGGAAGGCATGCGTGTCTGGACGACTTACACGAATGCTTGGAAAAACTATCCTCGTTCGGAACAGGCGAAACATTGGAATGCCGCAAAGCCGCTTCCGGTGCGTGAAGTTGTGACGAAGATCGCGAATCGTCCGACAGCAAAGCGGCAAGAGGGGACGATTGAGTATAACCCATCGAAAAAGGATGTGTTGCCACAACCTCCTCACAAAACAGTGAACACTCGCAAGGTCGTGTTCATTAGGCCGATACCGGAAATCAAAGAACTTTCAGAGCATCTATTCGAGAACTCCGATACACCACCGGGAATCGTTGGTCAGAAGTGTTTCGAAGTCGTCTTATCTCAAGCCAGGAAAACTGGAAAGAAGCCATGAGCCAAGCGAATTCGCTTCCATACCACCTCCGACCAAACAAGGCTGCTGATCGCGAGCTGTTCCTTTCGTTGTTGGCCAGGTTGTCAGGGACCCTGCACCTCGAAACCTTCCGTTACGTCGGTCTTGGAGGGCCGTTCATGGAGGACTTTCGGATGGTTCATTCACGAATCGGCATTTCCGATATGATCTGTGTCGAGGAAGATGACGCAGTCCGCATTCGCCAGGAGTTTAATCGGCCAGCCCCATGCATTGCGTGTGTTCAAAACACTCTTGAAGAGTATGTAAGGTCCACGGATTTCGATAAGCCGGTTATCCTTTGGTTCGATTTTACAGATCCGAAGAGCATTACCAGTCAAATCGAGTGTTTTGCGTCGACCACCCTTGAAGTTCCGGATTTCAGCATTCTTCGGATCACCCTAAACGCCAATCCAGAAACTTTAGGCCGACCAAAACCTGACGAGATTCAGACACCACCGGATGGGACCAAAGATCCCGACGACATGAAGCCTACACTAAACGAGTGGAGGCTTGAACGATTTCGTAAACGGATGGGAGGGCTGACGCCGAACGATTCAAAAGCTGAGGATATGGCTAGATCCACATTCGGTAGGGCTCTGTTGAAGTCAGTGCAATTTGCTGTGGATCGCGAGTTGCTACAGGTGCGCAACAGGAGAATCGAGTGGCTACTGGCAACGCACTACGCTGATGGGCAACCTATGGCGACCGCTACACTGATCGTTCTGCCTACAGGTGAGCCATTAC
Source organism: Verrucomicrobiaceae bacterium (assembly GCA_027486335.1). Taxonomy (GTDB): domain Bacteria; phylum Verrucomicrobiota; class Verrucomicrobiia; order Verrucomicrobiales; family V1-33; genus V1-33. The sequence continues at coordinate 3,619 of JAIXPK010000390.1, forward strand.
CGATTACCATGAGTTCGTGGCCTTTCTACACCAAGCCTAGCTCACCGTTAATCTTGGACATGCCAATTCTGTCGAGCCGTGAGCGTCTGGCACTCGAGTCCAGTGGGGCTCCCGACAAGTTTTTTGATTTCACCCTTCCGACGGCTGGGCTAGCGGAAGACTCGTATGCGAGCTTTCGTCAGTTTTATCGCGTATATCCTCACTTCGCCAAAGTGGACCTATGAGCCTAGCGCCAGGAGATGTCTGACCACCTTGCGTCCATCCAGCGTTCGCACCCGATCAAGCGCGTGAAACTCTAGGACGCCTCGCTGGAGAAGGATGAGCGTTCGCATCTTTGCTTTTACCATGAAATCACTTCTCCATATCCTCACGCTGTTTCTGTTTACCGGCATTGTGCGAAGTCACGAGTCGGCGGCACCGGCCTCGAAAGGCTCTGGCATGAAAGTGCTGGCGTATGCCAACACGGGTTACTACCGCCACCCGGACATTCCGGCGTTGAACCGCTGGCTGGTGCTGCTGGGTCATGAGAACGGCTTTGAGGTGGATGTCACCGAACATTGGAAAGACCTGCAGCCGGAGGTGCTGGCGCGTTACGACGTGCTCGTGCTGAACAATGCCAACGAACTCGACAAGGTGCTGCCGGAGGCGCAGCGGAAGGCGGTGGAGGCCTGGTTCACGACGGGCAAAAAGGGCATCGTGGGTTTGCACGCGGCGCTGGTGCATCAAAAGAATTGGCCGTGGTTGAACGCGCTCGGTGGCTGCGATTTCAACAGCGACTCCGACTTCGCCAAAGCCAAAGTCACCGTTGAGCCTGCGGCGAAGGAGCATCCGGCGGTGAAGGGGCAGCCAGCGGAGTTCTGGATTGAGGCGGATTGGACGAATCACGACCGCTCCGTGACCGGGTTGCCGGGCTTTCACGTGCTCATGCGCGTGGATGAGAGCACCTACACGCCGGTGCGCGACTATTTCCAAACCCGCGGCGGCAAGCCGATGGGCGCGGACCATCCCATCGCGTGGACAAACGAACCCGCGAGTGGCGGACGCTTCTTCTACACCGAGTTTGGCCACGACCTGCGCTCGCTCAGCACACCCTTTGCACGGAGGCATGTGCTAGAAGGGATCAAGTGGGCCGCCGCGGCCGGAAAGTCCGAGAGCAAGCCCACGAAGTGAGCGTTCGCTGCGGCTTGAAACAAGCCGAGTTGCTTTTCAACAGGCATAGATGCTGCGGCGATAGCTGAAGGGTTCGTCGGTGATGTTCACGGACCGCGTCGTCATAGCGCACCGCCTTGATGAGCAGCGATGCCTCTGGTTTCCCCGGCACAATCGCCTCCCCCGACTCGCCGGCCGTCATCCAACCCGCCTGCGTGTCCAGCGTCAGCCCGCCCTTGCTCTGCCCCTTCCCCGACGAGTGGCAGTCGTAGCAGTGGCCTACGAGCAACGGCCGGATGTTCGCCTCGAAGAAGGCGATGCCAGCACGGTCGTCGGCGGCGAGGGAAAGGTCATGCGCGGCGAAGAGGGTGAAGGCGAAAACGAGACGTGAGAACGGCATCGAGGTGTGTTTGCCGGAGGGGTGGGAATCTCACGGGGAAAAGTTTGAGGAAGCATCGCACCTCGATCTCCTCTCACGAATCCATTGCCAACCGTATCTCGCAGTGTGGTATTCCCTTCCTCAACTCCGAATCCTGACACCATGAGCACACTCACCATCCGCTTGCCCGACGACAAGCACCAGCGCCTGCGCGAACTCGCCCGCCACCGCTGCATGAGCATCAACAAGCTCATGGAAGAACTCGCCACCATCAGCATCACTGAGTTCGACGCCGAAACCCGCTTCCGCACCCTCGCCGCCCGCGGCTCCGCGAAGAAGGGCCTCGCGCTGCTGGATAAGCTGGATGAGGCATTTGCGGCGCCAGCGAGATAGCCCGCGTCGTTTCGTTCGCGTGCTGTCCACCTCCTGACATTATGAAGAAGCCCGCCACCAAAAGCAGACCCGCCGCTTACCCGTCGCTGCTCACCGGCATCGGCACGCTTCTGGAGGAATCACGCCGCGCGGTCGTGCGTGCGGCGAACTGCTTCATGACTGCGACCTATTGGGAAATCGGGCGGCGTATCGTGGAGTTTGAACAGGGTGGAAAGCGGCGTGCGGAGTATGGAGAGGAGTTGATCGAAAGGCTTGCGCGCGATCTCACGGAACGGAACGGGCGTGGCTTCTCCCGGCAGAATGTCTGGAACATGCGTCAGTTCTTCATGGCATTCCCGCTCCATGGGATTCTCCAGACACCGTCTGGAGAATCCGGCACCACCGAAGGCGCTGCCGAACGGATTTCGCAGACACTGTCTGCAGAATCCCTCGCCCCAATTTCCGCGACCCTGTCGCGTAGTTTACCCGACGACACGCTGGGCATGCTCCGTAACCTCGCCGCCCGCTTTTCACTTCCGTGGTCCCACTACGTGAAGCTCCTCACCGTGAAAGACGAAAACGCCCGTCGCTTCTACGAAGACGAAGCCCTGCGCGGCGGCTGGAGCGTCCGTCAACTCGACCGGCAAATCGGCTCCCTCTTCTACGAGCGCACCCTGCTGTCCAGAGACAAAGCTGCCATGCTGCGCAAAGGTGCGAAGGCGCAGCCCGGCGACGCAATTAGCGTGGACGAAGCCATGCGCGACCCGCTCGTGCTCGAGTTTCTCAACCTCCGCGACGAGTACTCTGAGACCGATCTTGAAGACGCCCTCGTGCGCTACACGCTCCCGAACAAAGTCATGGCGCGGGAATACCAACTTGCTCTTCCTGCCGTGAAGAAACTGGAAGCCGAACTCGCTGAGACGCGGAAGCGGCTGGAGCGGACTGGAAGAAACCCGGAACGTCGGCAAAAATGAGCAGCGAGCGAATTCCATGCAAAAACCCTGACTGCCGAAGCACTATCCTCCCTGCTACGGCGAAAGCCAATGACGGTTTGTGCGCCCCATGCATAGGCAAAATCAGAAAAGCCGAGTGGGACGAGTATGTCCGGCAAAACCGCAGGACCGTGAACCTCTATGAATCAGTGACCGACCCGGTCGAAATCATCCGCATCATGCTGACGCATCGGAAACACGACCCACTCATCGAGTATGCTCCTCCCCCGATTTCCACGGAGCATGTTTTTACTTGGCTCTCTACGGATCAGCAAAGGCGGCTTTCGACCCTGGCTGCTGAAGCCGTAGCCGCTGGCGAAACGGACTTCGGTCAAGATATAGCAAAATCTCTTGCGACTCTCACGGCGACCAACCTTGACGAAATGCTTCAATGCTGGCTGGACCACGGAAACCTGTGGCCATCGGTCGCGTTTCGCAAGGCAGGGGCATCGGTTCGTGACCGCATCCTTGAGCAAATTGCAGCCGGTAGCGCCAATCTGAACCATGCACTCCGCGCGCTGGCGTGGATAGGCGATTCCGTCGTCGTAAAGAAGTTCGCCGAGTGGGAAAAATCACCTCCGGTTTGGAGAAGCCATCTCCGTGTCGGACTTGGCGCGTATGCCCTGGAAGGCGGCTGGGAACTCACGAAATCAGGCAGGAGAAATCTGTATTTTGATGAGTGTTACGCGCTGGAGATTGTCTCCGATGATACCCCGGCGAGTGAGGTCAGACTGCTCAACGAAACAGGGGAGAAGTGCCCGCTGTGTGGCGACCCACTTGTTCACCTGCTTGAAATCCCAATGCGCGGCGGCCCGCTGGGCTTTCTTCGATTTGCTGGTGCATCGTTGCCCGTACTGACCTGTGAGCGATGTACCTGTTGGAACATGTTCGCCTTCGCCCGTGTCGGCGTGGCTGGAGACGCGAAATGGCATCACGCCAACCCGGATTCGGTTCCGCAGCACTCACTCGGATTTGAATTTGGGCGTGGGCCATGGCATGGCAAACGAGTCGCACTAAAGCAGCGACCTGCCATCCACGCCGTGGACTGGTGCATGCAGCTCTCAAGCTCTCAGATCGGCGGGATGCCGACTTGGGTTCAGAGTCCGGCATATCCCGGATGCCCTGACTGCGACCGGGCGATGATGTTCCTTGCTCAAATCGATAACAGTGCCTTTTCGGGACACGAAGGCACATACTACGCATTTATATGCGGTGATTGCCGTGTAACTGCGACCACCTATCAACAAACGTAAGACCCAGCGGCTGACCAAATCCAAAGTGATCCAGCGCGCGAAGATCGGCTTCGACAGGCAGATGCGTAAACTGCGCGAGTTCATCGCAGAGAGTCGGCGGCAGGTGTTGCGGGCGGTGGATGTGGTGCAGGTGCGGATGTGCTGGGGTGTGGGGCGGCACATTGTCGAGTTCGAGCAGGGCGGCGCGGTGCGGGCAGAGTATGGGGCGAAGCTGCTGCCGCGGCTGGCGGAGAAGCTGACGGAGGAGTTCGGGCGCGGATTCGACGCGTCGAATCTGCGCTACATGCGGCTGTTCTACCACGCCTTCCCAAATTGTGACGCACTGCGTCACGAATTGAGCTGGACGCACTACCGCACGCTGCTGCGCGTGGAGGACGAGGCGGCGCGGGAGTGGTATGTGAAGGAGGCGGTGACGCAGAACTGGAGTTCGCGGGTGCTGGACCGGCAGGTGTCGCGGCTCTACTATGAGCGGCTGCTCTCAAGCAAGGACCGGAAGGCGGTGCGCGCGGAGGCGGAGGAGAGAATCGCGGAGCTGCCGCCGGTGCCGCGTGAGTTTGTGCGCGACCCGGTGCTGCTGGAGTTCCTCGGTCTGCCGGAGACGGGCCGGCTGCTGGAGTCGGACTTGGAGCAGGGGTTGATTGACCATTTGCAGTCGTTCCTCCTCGAACTTGGCAAGGGCTTCGCGTTCGTCGCGCGGCAGATGCGGGTGAGCACGGAGACGAAGGATCTCTACATTGACCTCGTGTTCTACAACTACCTGCTGAAGTGCTTCGTTATCTTCGACCTGAAGCCGCGAGAACTCACGCATGGCGACATCGGGCAGATGGACATGTATGTGCGGATGTTCGATGAGCAGCAGCGCGGTGCGGGCGACGGCCCGACGGTGGGCATCATTCTGTGCGCTGCAAAGGATGCTTCCATCGTGCGTTACTCCGTGCTGCACGAAAACGAGAAGCTCTTCGCGACTCGCTACAAGCTGGTGCTTCCGACGGAGGAGCAGTTGCGGCTCGAGTTGATTCGCGAGCAGCGTCTGCTGGAGGAACAGGCGGTGCAGAAAGGCAAATAGGCAAGGCTTTCCACCCGTGCGCGAACTTTCCCTGTGAGAATCCCGCCTCTGCGGCAAACTTTCGGGAGATGCAGCCTGATGACGAGATTGATTCGATTCTTGACGCGATGGCGCGTGGCGATTCGGGGGCGTTCATGCGGATTGTGGAGGTGCATGGGTTGATGCTGCGGAGCTATATTGGAGCGCAGGTATTCAATGCGGGCGATGTGGACGACTGAGGGTGGGCAAAGTCTGTTGGAGATCGGCGCAATCCGGTGCGGGTGTGCGGCGTGCGAGGTTCTCGTGTGGGGAGTTGAGGGCAAGAAAAACCCCGGAGACCTTGGGGGTGCTCCGGGGCATGAGTTGGTGCCGGGGTGGTGCCGGGATCTTGGTTATTCCAGTGGGTGTTCCTTGAGGAGGTCGCTGACGTTGTAGAGGGTGGCGCGGGGGCCGACGGCGTCGCGGATTTTTTTGACTTCGTCGGCGCTGACGGGCGGGGCCTGATTGCCGAAGCTATTGCGGACGAAGGTGAGGACGGCGGCGATTTCGTCGTCTTTGAGGAGACCGCCGAAGGGCGTCATGGGGACGGTGCCGTCGTATTTTTTGCCATTGAGTTCGAGAGGGCCCATGAGGCCGAAGAGGGTGGCCTTGATGAGACGGTCAGGTTTACCGGCGACCCATGGGCTTTTCGCCAGGGAAGGGAAGGCTGGGTCGAGGCCCTGGCCATTGGGCTGGTGGCAGGTGGCGCAGTGGGCGTCGCGGAAGTAGACCTCCTGGCCTGCGAGGTATTGTTTTTTGTGTTCGTCGCTGAGGTGAGCGGGAGCTGGGAGGACCGGGTGTTCTGCGACGATGAGTTCGGCCAGGCCGGCGAGGCGGTCGCTGGCGGTGCGAGCGGCCTTGGAGCTCCATTCGTCGAGAGGGAGGGCGGAGGCGGTGGCGACGATTTTGCGGGCTGAGGGGATGTCGTTGAGCCATGAGGCGGCGACGATGGCTTCGAGGCGGACGCGGCCGTGTTCATCGGCGGCGGCTTTTTCGAGGAGGGCGGCGTGGTCCTGGATGCGGTGCCAGTTGTAGCGCAGGACGCGGACGGCAGCGGCGCGGGCGTGATAGTCTTTTGCGTTGAGGAGCTGACGGAGGAGGGATTCGTCGGCTTGATTGAGGCCCCATGTGACCCAGAGGGCTTCGACGAGGTGGTGTTCGTAGGCTGGGTCGGCTTTATCGAGACTGGCGATCCATTTGGCGACGGTTGGGAGGACCTCGTTGAGGGGTCGGCTGCGCAGTTCGCGGCGGCTGCGGTAGCGGGTGCGGTATTCCGGGAGTTTGAGGTTCTCGAGGAGAGCGATGATGGGAGCGCCGTCGACTTCAGCTGGTTTGATGAGGGGGCGGGAAGGGTAAGTGATGCGGTAGATGCGGCCGTGGACGTGGTCGCGGAGCGGGTCGCGTGCATTGTGCTGCATGTGACCGATGAGGACATTGTGCCAGTCGATGACGTAGAGGGAGCCATCGGGGGCGAATTCGAGATCGACGGGGCGGAAGTTGCCGTCGGTGGACTGGAGGAGGTTCCCGCGGAATTCGGTTTTCCAGCCGGTGCCTTCGTCTGTGATGGAGTGCTGTTTGATGCCGAGGAAGCCGATGGCGTTGCAGAGGAGGATGTCGCCCTGGACATTGTCAGGGAAGTGACGTGAGGAGACGAATTCGAGGCCTGAGGTGGGGCGGACGGCCTGGCCTTTGGGGATGAGGTCTGGAGCGGAAGGGGTTTTGCTGCCGAAGGTGGGTTTGACGGAGACTGGGAGCATCCAGTTCATGGTTGGGCCCGAGGTATGGAGGAGGAAGTCCTGGCCCCATCTGTCGAAGGCGACGCCCCATGGGTTAGGGATGCCCATCTGGACGGTGCGTTCGAGCATGCCGCGCTGGGGGGAGTAGCGGAAGAAGCCGCCGTCGACGCAGCGGACTGGGCCGTAGGGGGTTTCGACGTTGGAGTGGAGGAAGACGCCCTCGCACATGATGAAGGCGCCGGAGGGGTCGGCGCAGAAGGCGCTGATGGCGTGGTGGGTGTCGTGGGTGTCGAAGCCGCCGAGGATGATTTCGGTGGAGTCGGCTTTGTCATCGCCGTTGGTGTCGCGGATGAGGACGAGGTTAGGTTCCTGAGCGACGTAGACGCCTTCCGGGGCGAATTCGATGCCGATGGGCATGTGGATGTGGTCGATGAAGACGGTTTCCTTGTCTGCTTTGCCGTCGCCGTCGGTGTCCTCGTAGATGAGGATTTTGTCGTTCGGCATGGCGTCGCCCGGGCGGTAGTGCGGGTAGGTGGGCATGACGCCGACCCAGAGCCTGCCGCGGTCGTCGAACGCGATCTGCATGGGGTTGGCGAGGTTCGGGAATTCCTTTTCGGAGGCGAAGAGCTCGACCTTGTAGCCCAGGGGGACGGTGAGGGAATTGACGGCGTCGTCGCCGTATTTGTAGTCGACGGAGCCGTTTTTGCCGCTGGGCTGGTAGTTGGTGGGGACGGGTGGGAGTTTGTGGGTATTGGAGTCGTCGACGGCGAGGGAGCGGGTGGTGCCGGAGGCGACGGAGTGGATGAGGTTGTCGCGGAGGGCCATCATTTCGCGGGTCTTTTTGACCTCGTCGGGGTAGTTCTGGGGGCCGAAGGGATTGTAGCGCTGACCGTGGGTGTGGACGCCGTTGAGGATGTGATAGTCATTCTGCCAGAACCAGTCCTTCTGTTTGACGGCTTCGTGGACGAGGGAGGGGTCGGGTTTGGTGTCCCACTGTTTGCTGCCGAAGAGGCCGTCGGCGATCCATTTGGCGAGTTGCTGGTAGCCGGCGTCCGTGGGGATGAATCCGTTGGCGGTGAAGCCTGAGGGGCCGCGGAAGGGGGCGAAGTGATTGGTGCTGGCAGCGAAGATATCGATGAAGGTGAGGCCGTTTTTCAATGCGACGCGTCCGACGGCGGCGGCGTAGAGGGCGAGGTTTTCGTTTTCGGCTTTACCGTTCGGGAGGTCGCGTTTGGAGCTGAGGTCTTCGTAGGCGAGTGGGGAGACGAGGACGAGGCGGGGGGCGGATTTTCCGTTGTAGGCCTTGCTGAGGGTGTGCTGGGCGAAGGCGTCGAGTTCGGCTTCGAAGTTAGCGACTTTGGCCGGGCCGTCGAAGGATTCGTTGTAGCCGAAGAAGGCGACGATGGTATCGGCCTTGAGGTGTGCTAGCCATTCGTCTGGCATGGGGAAGAAGCCCTTGCCGTGGTGGGTTTTTTTGTCCGGGTGGAATTTGTCAGCGCCAGGGAAGGCCCATTGGGTTTCGCGTGCGGGGTGGGGGCGGAAGCCGGGGGTGTCGCCGACGTGGCCCATGTTGCGGACGAAGAGCTGCTGGTCCGGGTAGCGGAGGTGGAGTTCGGTTTCGAGGCGGCTGTAGTAGACATCGCGTTCGGCTAGGCCGTTGCCGAGGAAGACGACGTGTTCGCCTTTCTGGGGCGGGGCGACGGTTTGGGGGCGTTTTTCGGTGGCGGTGGCTGGGACCGGCATGAGGGCGTGGGACGCGTTGGCCGGGGCGTTGTTCATGCCGGCCGGGTTGGCGGCGGCGGTGGTTGGTTTGGGGGCGTCCTTTTTCTTTGGAGCGGGGCGGCCGGTGGCTGGGCTTTTGCCGAGGACGTAGTCGTCGGGTTTGAGGTTCCGGTTTTTGTAGAAGTCCTTCTGGCCGATGCCTGCGAAGGGAGTGGGTTCGAAGGGATCGACGACGGCGGC
>JAIXPK010000218.1 GCA_027486335.1 Verrucomicrobiaceae bacterium
TCCCACCCGCTCGGCCGCCGTCAGCTTCCCCACTCCCTCCCCTAGCAACCGCACCGTCACCACCTGCTTCACCACCTGCCCTTCCCGGATCGTCCCCGGCAGCGGAATCCGCTGCGGCGTGCTGTACGTCTTGAAACTCGCATCCGTCCAGTTCCTCTGATCCTCAATCTCAAACACATCCCCCTCACACCTCACCTCCACTTCCACCCCCTCGCCAACCGCATAACGAATCGCCCGGAAATCATGCAGCCCCCTCACCGGCTGCATCGGATCCACCAGCCCCGGAAACGCCCGCGCCGCCACCTCGCCACTCACGTGCTCCACCTCGCATCCAACTCCCGCCAGTTTGTCAGAATGCAGCACGCACAACCCGATCCGGTTCCGCGCAAACGTCCGCCCCGCACGCCCTTCAAAAACATACCTCAATGTCCCGTCCGCCCCCCCCGTAATCTCCGCCTCCCACGTGAAATCCGCCTCGAACTGCCGGTGCTCCGACCGAAACCTCACCACAAACCCCCAATCCCCCTCCACCACCCGCATCCCGCTGATCTCCCCAGGCACCGTGTTCCAGAACCCATCCCGCACCGCACCGTAAATCCGCCTCACCACTTCCCGCCCACCCAGCATCACCCGCCTCACCTGCCCGTCTCCCAGCACCAACCGCAGCGGACCCGCTCTCAACTCCCGCCCACCATCCGGCGCAGTCTCAGTCCCATGCAGCAATACATTTCGGCTCAGCGTCTCATTCATCGCCCGCCGCCGTAACTCACTCCCATCACCCACGCAACCTCTCCCGAAAACCGTTTCACGTCAGGATTCGCAACCGCCGAGCAACACAGGAATCGGAAAAAACACCCGTTCCTCGCCTCTACCGCGATGCGCCTGAATCACCTTTTCCCGGAACACCAGAAAATCCCATCCGTACGGCGGGATGCACTGGTAAATGGTGGCAAGGGCGAGAATCGAACTCGCGACCAAGGGCTTATGAGTCCCCTGCTCTACCGCTGAGCTACCCTGCCGGTTTCCAGCGCCGTCGCCATGCAACGCGCGGGCATTCACCTAATCAACCCCAACGCATTGTCAAAAGAAAAGCGTCATCCCTTCTCCCTCCCCTCCCGCCGCCCCCCGCGAAAGTCCCTTGACCTTCCCGCATCCAAACCAAACGTGCCACGCTTATGACGCTCCACTTCCGGTTCCTCCTCGTGGCCTCCGCCGCCACCGCGCTGTCCTCGTGCGGCACCGTCAGCAAAGCCGTCAATACCGCCGCAGACAAAACCATGGGCATCTTCCGCCCCAAGGCCCCCGCAGAAGACGAAGCCGCCCCTCAAGGCACCGCCAACCCTGCCGACCTCAAACCCGGCCTCGCCTACGACCACGCCGTCATGGTCGTCGATATCAACGGCGGCCGCCGCAAAATCGTCATGGAACTGCGCCCGGACATCGCACCCAAAACCGTCGCCAATTTCCAGAAACTCGTGAACGCCAAGTTCTACGACGGCCTCGCCTTCCACCGCGCCATGCGCGGATACCTCGTCCAGACCGGCGACCCAGCCTCCCGCGACGAAAACCGCCGCTCGGAATGGGGCCTCACCGACGCAGGCTACCGCATCGCCCCCGAACTCAAAGGCATCCATGACAAAGGCGCCATCGCCATGGCTCGCCAGGGCCCCATCGACGCCCCGGACAAACAAGCCAGCGGCAGCCAGTTCTACATCATGCTCCGCTCCGCCAAAGCCCTCGACGGCAAATACTCCGTCTTCGGCAAGGTCACTTACGGCCTCGAAGCCCTCGAGGCCATCGCCGGCATGACCGTCGACACCAACGACACCCCCACCCGCCGCTTCGAAATCAAAAGCGTCCGCCTCGTCCCGCCAGACAGCCCGGAACTCCAGCCCGAACGCCTCAATCAGCGCTCGACTCAGAAATACTCGGAAAAAGGTCCGTTCGCCAGGATGATGGAACGCTTCTGGTAAGCGCCCACCCGCCCTCCAGCCACGCAGGGCTCGTCTCCACCTGCACGGCCCCATTCCGCTCGCTCACAAACTGAGCAGCCACCCCCGCGCGCCGCGCCACCGCCAGCCCCTCGCCGCTCCCCAGCACCGCCAAGGCCGTCGCCCATCCGTCCGCCTCCACCGCCGACACATGCCGCACCGTCACCGACACGGTGTCATGCCGCACCGGCACCCCCGTGCGCCCGTCAACCAGGTGACTCACTCCCCCTCGCCGCGCCCGCCGCACGCCACTCGTCGACATCGCCGCATCCACCAACACTTCCTCCCGCCCGGAATCCTCCACCACGACCCGCCACTCCCCGCGCGCCTTCAACTCCCCGCCAAACGAAATCAGCCACTCCCCCAACCCAGCCCCATCCAGCACCCGCCCCATCGCCTCCAAGGCCGCACCCTCACCCACCGGCGTCAGATCCAACGTCACCCCAGCCGTCCGCTTCTCCAGCTTCCCAACCGACACCCCCACCTTCTCCCAACCCGCCATCGCCAGTAACCGCCGCCGTTCCTCCTCGTCCGGCACACGCTCCCCATGCGGCGGTGGCCCAAATCCCCACGCCCGCACCAGCGGCCCCATCGTGCAGTCAAACGCCCCGCCCGTCGCCTCACTGATCCCGGCCGCCACTCCCGCCAGCTCGCTCACCCGCCCCGGCACCGGAAACTCCACCGGCCCAGCCGCCCCATTGAACGCCGCAATCACCGAATCTCCCCGCCAGCACGACAACTCCTTCTCCAATTCCCCCAGCGCCGCCTCCAGCCCCGCCCCCAGCCCTTCCGGCACCGGCCCACGCAACGACACACTCCACGAGGTCCCGAACGCCATCCCCGCCACCCGCGTCGGCACCGCCACTCCTATCGCCGCCGCCGCCCCAGCCCCCATCACCCGATACTGCCACACCGGTACCCAAGCCGCCACCGCACACACCATCGCCACCGCATCCCGCCAACCCAATCGATCCACCAGCCCGCTCGACCTCACATAACGCAGCAACGCCCCCGTCGGACAACCATACTGACAATACGCCTGCGGCACCACCGCCGCCGCCACCAACCCCGCCACCGCTAGCACCAATGACGCCACCCCCGCCACCCGCGGCACCCACGCATCAAACGGCTCCAGCGACGCCAGCGGCCACCCCCACGCAAACACCACCGAAAACACCGCCGCCACCAGCAGCAACCCCGGCATTCTCCGCAACACCCGGTGCCACCGCACCGGCACCGTCAGCTTCTTCAACCCCAACCGCCCCACCCACGTCTGCGCCGCTCCATGCGGACAAATCTGATGGCAATACACCTGCCTCCCCGTCGCCCACGGCATCACCAGCGCCACCACCGCCATCAGCAACATCCCCAAACCCGTCCGCCACGAAACCCCGTGCTCCATCCAGCCCGCCAACTGCGGCAACGCCACCATGCTCCCCAGCCACAACCCAGGCACCACCACCAGCACCGCCTGCCACACTTTCCTCACCCGCTCCCGCCCACGCAACCTCGTCATCCCCATCACCACGCCACCCACCACCACCACCCCCAGCACCACATCCGCCCACCGCCACGTCCACCGTCCCCCAACACCCAATCCCTCCACCCCCACGGACACCACCGCCGCCTCACTCATCGCCTTCAAACTCGCCGCCACCGCATAACTCGTCAATGTCGCCCCACTCACTCCCTCCACCCCAGCCTTCTCAAAATCCATCGCCGCCATCTCCGCCAACGTCAGCCCCTTGAAACTCCCCAGCCAACCCAAGTCCTCCCTCACATACCCCACATACGGCTCATTGTCGTAACTCCGCCTCAACCGCACCCCAGCAATCCGCTCCCCACCCGCATCCAGCCCGCACAGCACTTCCGTCGGCCCCTGATACCCACGCACCCCGTCCGCCACCGGCCCGCTCCGCAGCAGCCACCCCACCACACGCCCCCCGCCATCCTCCACCCGCCACCGCCCGCCAGTCTCCACCAGCCCAACAGCCCCCGGAAACATCTCCCGCGCCTCCGCCAGATCCGGCCCCTCAGGAAACCGTAACGACGTCCCCCGCACCGGCTCCGACAACGCCCGCACCAGCGACTCCCTCACCGCCGTCGCCGTCAGCGTCGCCCCAGCCACCGCCGGCATCTCCGGCACCCGCTCCCCAGCCTTCCATCCATCAAGGTGCCTCCGGAACTCCCCGCTCCCCATCACCATCGCCGCATGCTCAGGCGTCTCCCCACTCGCCAGAATCGTCCACCCAGCCAGCCGACCATCCGGCCACAACCCCGCCAGCACCTGCGTCGGCCCGCTATACCCCCTCACCTCCCGCTGCCCAGGCAATGTCAGACACACACTCCCAATCTCCACGCCATCCGCCCCCTTCACCACCTGCCTCCCGCTCCCCGGATCCCTCGGCCCCACCTCAGCCACACCGGGAAATACCGCCGCCACCTCCGCTACCCCCACCACCGGCAACTCCTGCGCTCGCCGCCAACGCCCCGACTCCCGCACCCCGGCCACCACCGCACACAACACCACCATTCGTACTCCCCTCACAACCATGGATCGGATTCGCGTCGTCATGTCTCGCCTCTCTCAGCTCCGGACAATCCCCGCCCGGATTCCCCCCTTCTATCCCCATCTCCAACCTCACAGCAACGGCTTTCACTCCCGCCCCTGCTACTTCCCAATCCTTCCCCATCCTTCCACACACTTCTACTAGTGTAGCCCGTCTTACAGATGGTGTCTTCTGGACGAGGGATTTTTCCGAATCCTAGGCGCGAGGAGGGCGCGAATCAGGATTCGCAACCGACGAGCAACTCAGGAATCGGGAAAAAGACCCGTCCCCCTCCCTCCGCAGAGTGGCTGAATCCTCCTTCCTTCCCACAAAATCAGAAGATACCACCTGTAAGACGGGCTGGACTAGTCTCCCAATCCTAGGTCTCCCCTTCAGGCTTTTACCTATTCCAATCCTCGGTTTCGCAGGTTGCCACCCTTCCCACCCCCATGCTACGGAACATCTGCTCGACCACCGAACACTCATGCTCTCACGCATCAATGAACTCCCGCTCTGGGGCATCGCCCTCACCTACGCGGCTGCCCTCATCGCCATCACCTGGCTCGGTATGGTCTTCCTCAGCCCTCTCGTCAGAAATGTCTTCGAACCGGAAACCCGCACCA
>JAIXPK010000302.1 GCA_027486335.1 Verrucomicrobiaceae bacterium
ATGCCGCTGACGATGCCGCCGGATTGGAGGATGGCGCCTGCGCCGAGGAAGCCGACGCCGGTGACGATCTGAGCGGCGATGCGGCCGGGGTCGCCGGAGGGGGTGGCGAAGAGATAGGAAGCCATGGTGTAGACGGCGGCGCCGAGGCAGACGAGGATGAGCGTGCGGAGGCCGGCGGGTTTGTCATGGCGTTCGCGTTCGGTGCCGATGATGGCTCCGGCGAAGAGGGCGGTGAGGGCGAGGGTGATTTCCAGGTAGGGCGACGGGAGGGTGCCGCGCAGGCTGGTGGTCATCCATGAGAGATCGGGGAGACGCGGAGGGGTGAACACGGGAGGATGATGGGTTGGAAAGGGGAGGGCACAAGCTGCGAGGTGAGAAGGGGGGAGGCAGCGGTGGCGGAAAGCTTCCGGGGTGGCAGATGGCGAGATGATGGGTGGCGCAGGGCCCCGTTCGGATGCTTCGGCGGACTCAACTTCGGATCCGGCCTATGTGACGTCTTCTCCAGACACCTGAGGCTGCTTCGGGGGTGCGATGTTTCCTTGCTGGCATTGACAGGCTGCGGGTGGAGAAATAGTGGTTCTTGATGAGTAACTCTTCATGCGATCCGGGTGAATCCGGCGGCGGGACGCTGTTCGTAGCGGGACTGCCGCGGTCCGGGACGTCCTTGGTCTGCGCACTGCTGAACAAGCACCCGGAGATCGCGCTCATGTTTGAGGCGGAAATTCATTCGATACCCGCGCTGGCGTGGTCTGTCTGGGGTCGGCGTCGGACGCTGCTGCGGCTCGATTTTTGGAACGGGGTGCTGTCGCGTCACCGCATTGCCGCGGAAGAGGTTCCTCCTGAGGTAGACACGGCGGACCGGCTGGCCCGCTGGTGTTACCGGACGGTGCGTGAAAGGAAGGGTGCCCTTTGGGGTGGCGAAAAGACGCCTCATTCCGCCGAATCGCTGGAGATCCTGGCGGAACGCTTTCCCGATGCCCGGTTCATCATTATCAATCGGGACCTCGCAGCCACCGTTTCCAGCGCCCGCATGGCCGGCAGAGAGGGGGCACGGTTCTTTTCCTCCCGGGGAAGAATCGCGCGAAACTTCCGTATGGCTAGAGTTCTGTATGCCTCGGCGGCAAAGCTGCGGGAACGGGGGCGGAAAGTGCTGCACCTTGATTACGGGGATCTTGTGGACCATCCGGAACGGGAATGCCGGCGTGTGTGTGCATTTCTGGATCTGCCATGGCATCCGGAGATGGCCGTGCTTGAGGGAGCGGACCGTTCCGCGGTTCCGCCGGGTCGGCACCATAGTGTGGTGCGCGGCTCCGCCATTCGAAGGCGCCCCACCGACGGGCAGATCCTGACGCCCGGGGAAAAGGCGCTTTGTGAGCGATGCGAGGTTGTGCTGCGTCACGACCGGTGGCGTTCCGGAGCTGCCTCCGAAGAACCCGCGTCGCCGGGGATTGCGCCGTCGGTTGCGTGGACCGGATGGAAAGGCCGCTGGCTCCTGTTTACGGATCGCGCGCGGACCTTCGTGCTTTCGCTGCTCCCGCTCCCGGTCTGGCACGGGATTCGCACCTGGCGAGGCCGGCTTCCGGAACCATCCCCGCAGCCGCCATCCCCGCAGCCGCCGTTCGCGCAGCCCCGGGAGCAGGAACCGGCATCTGAGACATCCGGCTTCGATCACGCGGCGCTGATGATTATCACAGGCAGGCTTCCGGACGATCCGCTGCTGCGGCTCGCGGCGGAATTGTCCCGTCTCGGCGTCACCCGCACACCGCGGCTGCTGAGCGGATGCGGTGAACTGCTGGACAGCGAAACTGCCCTGCCGGTAGTGGACGCGAACCTCACCTCTCCGGAGCACCTGCATGAAATGGCCACCGCCATCCGGGGCACCGGCAGGAAGGTCGCGATTGCTGCGTTTTTCAACGACGGGCGGTGTTCCCTTGGGCTGATGGCCTGACGCTCAGTGGAGAAGCCGCGACGGGAGCCCGGAAGCCAGTCTGCGTGCTCTTTTGAAGAGAGCACGGAATCCGGGACGGTCCCTGTGGGGACGCAATCCGGTTGGGATTGGAGGCGGCGGGGAGGGTCGGGTTTTTGAGATGTCAGGAGGATGCTTTGGGGCGCAATCCCGTGTGGATTGGGGGAGGGGCGGAGCGGGGGTTTGGAATGCGGTAATGCAGCAAAATGGGCAAGCGCGCAATTTTCTGTTGGACAGGTGGCGGGTGGGTGGATATGATAGCGGCATGATTGACCGAGACGACGAAACGAGAGGAACTGGGGAGCAGGCAGGCTGGGTGGAGGCCTGTGAGAATGCGCCGCTAACGCCGATGCGGGCGATTCTGAAGCGGCGGGGCTATGAGCCGGTGAGGCCTGAGGAGGTGGAAGGTGGGGAAGTGAGGGGGAGGGTTTGGGAGCTGGTGTATGCGCTGGCGGGGCACCGGTGTTTTCTGGATTACACGGATCACATGACGGACGAGGCGTTCTATGCCTATCTTTACGGGTGGATAGACGAGGAGGTGGAGGATGTGCCGCTGCGGTATGGGGTGAATCTGCATCAGGATTGTTCTGCGGAGATGGATGAGGATCTGGACGATGAGATGGATGAGGAGAGCTGGGACCCGCTGGGGGCGGAGTTGGGGAGGTCGGGGGAGGAAGCGGCGGACCGGGATCGGTTCATGCCGCAACCGGCGTGGCCTGCGCCGGCGGCTGGTGAGGGTGACGAGGATGGTGAGGGTGAGGATGAGGCGATGGGACCTGGGGCCGTGGAGGTGGAGCGAGGGTTGCCGGCGATGGAGATTCCGGCTCCGGGGAGTGTAGGGGATAGGGGATGCGGGGCGGTGTTGTGGGAGTTGCTGCATCATCTGGCGATTCGGGGGTGGTTTCTGACGGGGACGGATCATTTGCGGGATGAGGAGTTGTACGGGGTTCTGTGGCGGGAGGTGCTAGGGGGAGAGGGGAAGTTGCCGCGGACCCGGCATGGGAAGCGGTATCGACTGGTGCGGTTGGGTGGGGATGGTGGGGGCGGGCCGGTGGTGAGGCGGGACTGGCGACTGCCGCGGCCGCCGTATTGAGGGCCGCCGTATTGAGAGGCGTGGGGGCCGTGAGTGCGCGGGGGGAAGGCCCCTCCGGCGGCGGGCGGTGCCGGGCGTTGGGGGCCGTGCGTGCGTGGAGGGAAGGGGATTGACGCGGGGGGCGGGGTTGGGGATGATCGGGTATTATGAGGAAACTGCTATTACTCGCGGCCATCGGGATGATGGCGCATGGTGGTGTGACGCCGACGAGGGCGGAGGGGCAGACGAGGGGGGAGTTGATGGCGGTGATTGAGCCTGGGGAGCGAGGGGAGGCGTGGCTGGAGATTCCGTGGGAGACTGATTTGACGGTGGCGCGGCGGAAGGCGGCGGCGGCTGGGAAGCCGGTGTTTTTGTGGGAGATGGACGGGCACCCGCTGGGGTGTACATGAAACAATGGGGTGGCGGACCGTGAGTTCGTCTTTTCCGATCCGGCGGTGCAGCGACTGATCCGGGAGAAGTTCATCCCATTGGCGATGGATGACTGGTATTTGCGTCGTCAGAAGGATGCGCAGGGGAAGTTTTTCATGGAGATGACGCGGGAGAGCCCGCGTGGGGATGTCGGGGAGGGGACCCGGCAGGGACGATATGTGTTTACGGCGGGCGGGAAGTTTCTGGGGTTCAACAACAACCGGAGTCCGGAGCGATTGCTGGCGATGCTGCGGGAGTCTCTGGGGCGTTGGGAGAAGCTGCCGGCGACGGATCGGGCGGTGCCGGGGGATTTGGGGGATGTGGTCCGGGAGGCGCGGTATGAGCGGCGGCCGCCGGAGGGTGGTGCGGTGGTGAAGGTGTACACGCGAGTGCTGGAGCGCGGGGCGGACGGTGCGTTGCGGGCGGTGAGTGAGCCCGAGCGGAAGGAGGATGATTTCCGGCATCGTGGGTTGGAGGCGGCCGTGGATCATTTGTGGCTGACGGCGGAGGATTTGAAGTTGCTGGTGCCGAAGGCGGATGCGCCGGTGGGGGTGGCGATGGCGGTGCCGCGGGCGATCGGGCAGCGGGTGGCGAGGTATCATCTGGTGGACGGGACGCGGGGGGAGCCGCCGCATTGGAGTCGGGAGGAAGTGAAGGTGGCGGAGTTTTCGGTGATTCCAGAGGGGAAGGGACGGGCGAAGCTGAAGGGTCGGGTGAAGATGGAGACGGCGGATGGGAAGCGAGGGTTTGAGGGGGAATTGGATGGGGAGATGTCGTATGGTGGAGGGCGTCTGGAGCGGTTGGAGGCGGTGGTGATTGGGGAGCATTGGGGGGAGAGTGCGTTGACGGCGGGGGCGCGGCCGGGGAGATCGCCATTGGGTTTTGCGTTTCGGCTGAGTGAGGGGAAGCGGTCGGCGGATGTGATTCCGCCGCAGGCGGCGCGTTGGCTGGAGGGGTATTACGAGCCGGACCGGAACTGAGGGAGAGGCGAGGGTGGCGTCGTTCGCGATTGCGCTGGGCGGGATGAGGGGCGAAACTGTGGGCGCTACGGTGCATGGAATGCGGTGAAATCCCGCAACAGTGTGCGCTGCTGTAACCGGCTACGAGCTTCCAGGGTGTGGCGGAACGGTCTTTCCGTCCATGCCCGCAAACCAATCGCGGCGGTCCTGCAAAGGATTGCGGTGGTGAAGGTGGGGGTGAGGATTGAAGCCGGGAGTCAGAATACTTCGCCGGAGCAGTTCAATCCTCGCGATCCGCATGCTGCGGGTTGGGGGACCTTATCGAAACAATAAGTGTGAAGTACCATGAAACAAAACTCTCTGGCTGCTGAGGGCGGCCGGTGGGCGGCTGCGGCCGTCCTTTTAATGACTGCTGCTGCGGGACGCGGGGCGGTGAGTCTGGCGGATGTGAGCTGGTGGGCTGGGAGCCCGGCCGGGCCGGGGGTGAGTGAGGCGGCGCTGGTGATTGACTGGCGGGATGGGACGCCGGGATTGGTGTGGGGGTATCGTTGGCCGAGTGCGGAGAGCCGGACGGGACGGGACATGCTGGAAGCGGTGTTAGGATTGGATCCGGGGCTGACGGTGGACAGCACGTTTTTTCCGGGGACGATGGCGTGGGGCGGGCGGAGCCGGAGTTATGACGATGCGGGGACGGCGTCGTATCTGGATGACCGGTACTGGAATTACTGGGTGAACAACGAAGTGTTTCTGCACCCGACGGATTTCATGCAGAACGGGCATGTGGTGCCGCCGGCGACGGTGGTGGTGCCGCTGGGGAGTCCGTTTGGGAGCGGGCGGTGGGTGGAGAGCCCGACGGGGCTGGCGGATCGGCCGCTGGTGAATGGGTCGTGGGACGGGTGGGCGTTCGGGGAGTACGGGGCGCTGCCGGGGGTGCCGGTGGCGGTGCCGGAACCGGGCGTGTGGGGGATGGTGGCGGGCGGGTTTTGTGTGTTAGGGATGCGGCGGCGGCGGGTGGTGGCGGCGGCGGCGGTGCTGGGGATGGGAGTGGGGCCGGTGGTTGCGAGCGGACCGTATGCGCCGGGGCCTGGGCAGGCGGGGAGTGATGCGGTGGCGGCGGGGAGTGCGGCGATTCGGTCGTGGGCGACTGGGGTGGCGGCGTTTCTGCCGGGGTTGCAGCGGAAGGGGTCGGCGAGCACGGCGACGGCGAATTACGGGAGTACTGCGAGCGTGTTAGGGCCGACGGGGATTACGGGGACGGACGGGGATTATCCGACGCCGGGGAGCGGGGGGACGCCGGGGGCGCCGGTGTTGAGTCTGGGGGATGGCGGGAGCGTGACCCTGACCTTTGCGCGGCCGATTACGGATGGGGCTGGGGCGGATTTTGCGGTTTTTGAGAATGGGTTTGCGTCCGGGGCGCTGGTGTTTGCGGAGCTGGCGTTTGTGGAGGTGAGTTCTAACGGGAGTGATTTCTTCCGGTTTCCGGCGGTGTCGTGCACGGCGACGGGAGTGCAGGTGGGGGCGTACGGGGCGGTGGATCCGAAGAACCTGCGGAATCTGGCGGGCAAGCATCCGGCGGGATGGGGGACCCCGTTTGACCTTGCGGAACTGGCGGCGGTGTCGCCGCTGCTGGATGTGAGGAGGGTGACGCATGTGAGGCTGGTGGATGTGGTGGGGTCGGTGACGGGAGCGATCGGGTCGAGGGATTCGCTAGGGAATCTGGTGAATGATCCGTTTCCGACGCAGTTTCAGACGGGAGGGTTTGATGCGGATGCGGTGGGGGTGATGAACGAGGCGGCGGATGCGTGGGCGGCGTGGGTGGAGGCGGGTTTTACGTTGGGTCAGCGCGGGGATGCGGCGGTGAGCGGGGCGCTGGCGGATCCTGACGGGGACGGGTGGCCTAACTTTGCGGAGTATGCGTGCGGCGGGCGGCCGCTGGAGCGGGAGAGTGAGCCGTTGCTGCGGGTGAGTCCGGGGGGGGGCGGGGTGGTGCTGGAGTTCACGCGGCTGGTGGAGCGTGGGGATGTGCGGTGGCGGCTGGAGATGTCGGAGAGTGGGGGGGCGTGGGTGTCGGTGGTGGAGAGTGCGGGTGGTGCGAGGGCGGTGGTGATGGCGGGTCGGGAGGCGGATGTCAGGGAGGTGACGGAGACGGGCGGGGCGGTGGTGACCGTGCGGGTGACGGTGCCGGTGCCGGTGGCGGGGGCGCGGGTATTCCGATTGAAGCTGGAGAGGCAGTCATGAAACGTGGAGATGTCAGGATGGCGCGTGGGTTCACGGTGCTGGAGCTGCTGCTGACGTTGACGGTGGGGGCGCTGGTGACGGTGGCGGGGACTGGTTTGTACCGGTGGTCGCGGCTGCAGGCGGACATTGCGGTATCGAGTCGGAATCTGCGGCAGCTGGCGGCCGCGAATCTGAATTATGCGCAGGATCACAATGGGCGGTATTGTCCGGCGCAGGATCAGTCGAATCTGCGGCGGTGGCATGGCGGGAGGAAGAAGACGGACGAGGCCTTTGAGGCGGCGGGCGGGTTTCTGACCCCGTATTTCGGGTTGGATGCGCAACTGGAGGCGTGTCCGCTGTTCCGGAAGCTAGTGGATGCGGCGGTGAGTTTCGAGGAAGGGGCTGGCGGGTACGGGTACAATGCGGCGTACATCGGGGGGACGCCGGAGGATTGGGGGACGCCGGCAGGGGTGATGGATGTGGAGACGCCGGGGCGGACGGTGATGTTTGCGACGACGGCGCTGTCGCGTGCGGAGGGGTTGCAGGAGTATCCGTTTGCGGAGCCGTTTTTCTGGCCGCTGGCGGATGGGGGTGACGGCGGCGAGCTGCAGCCGAGCGTGCATTTCCGGGCTGGAGGGAGAGCGATTGTGGCGTGGTGCGACGGGCAGGTGACGCTGGAGAAGCCGAGTCTTTTCCGGACGCTGAATTTTTATGGCGGGGACAATGAGAAGCAGGGGATCGGGTGGTTCGGGCCGCAGGAGGAGAACGGGTACTGGAATCCGCGATCGGCGGCGGTGCGGGACGGGGTGAGGGTGACTGAGGAGGTGAAGACTGGCCGGACGGGCGGTGGCGGGGGTGAGGAGGAGGACAAGGAAGTGATCACGCTGGAGCCGCCGGTGGAGGGGCGGTGAGCGGGGGTGGGGAAGTTCGGTGGAAAAGCGTTTTTCTTCCGCTGGATGCCCGGTATAGGGTGGGGGTTCATGGAGTGCGAGAACGCCAGCATTACCGATGAACTGCTTGCCTCGTATCGCGAGTTGGGCGGCATCAATCATCTCGACGGAGCGAATCTGCCGTCGAAGTGTGCGGTTTCGTATCTGTGCGGTGAGCTGCTGAAGATATTGTTTCCGGGGTTTTTCGAGGCGGAGGCGGTGCAGCGGGAGGATGTGGCGGCGCTGACGAGTCGGCGGGTGGCGGAGGTGGTGGAGCGGTTGAGGCATGAGATGGTGCCGAGTCTGGCGTCGAGAGGGGAGACTTGTGAGGATCCCCGGGAGGAAGCGCAGCGATTGGCGTGTGCGTTTCTGCATCGGATACCGGCGTTGCGGGCGCTGCTGCACAAGGACGTGCAGGCGGCGTTTGACGGGGATCCTGCGGCGGGGAGCCATGATGAAGTGATCCTAGCGTATCCAGGGCTGGAGGCGATTGCGGTGCAGCGGATGGCGCATGTGCTGTACGGGCTGGGGGTGCCGCTGATTCCGCGGATGATGACGGAGTGGGCGCATTCGCGGACGGGGATTGATATTCATCCCGGGGCGCAGATCGGGGAGTATTTTTTCATCGATCACGGGACGGGTGTGGTGATCGGGGAGACGGCGCGGATCGGGAACCATGTGAAGCTTTATCAGGGGGTTGGGTTGGTGGCGCGGTCGCTGGCGGCTGGGCAGCGGTTGAGGGGGCGGCGGCGGCATCCTAGCCTTGAGGATCATGTGACCCTGTATGCGTCGGCGACGATCGTGGGGGACATTACGATCGGGAGGGGGAGCACGATTGGGGCGAACGTGTTTGTGACGGAGAGTGTGCCGCCGGATTCGGTGGTGGCACTGGGTGAGCAGCGGCATGAAGTGAAACAGCGGCGACCGCAGTCGGTGGCCTGAAATTGCTAGAGTAATGCTGGAAGACGCGGATGAGGGCGGGGGGATGGTGTCGGCTGGAGACGGCTTGGATGCGGTGCTGACGGCGCGTGCGGGGGAGTGGTTGCGGCTAGCGGGTGCGGGGGAAGTGGCGGCGCGACTGGCGGTGGTGTGGAATGGGAGATTGCAGACGACGGCTGGGACGGCGTGTGCGCGGACGGGGCGGATTGAGTTGAATCCGCGGCTGGCGGCGTTTGGTGGTGAGCAGGTGGAGCGGACCTTGAGGCATGAGGCGGCGCATCTGCTGGCGCACTGGCGGGCGGGGCGGCGGCGGATTCCGGTGCATGGGGAGGAATGGCGGCGGGCGTGTGCGGAGCTGGGGATAGCGGGGGAGAAGGCGTGTCACAATCTGCCGCTGCCGCGGCGGCAGGTGGAGCGGCGGTATTGTTATCGATGTCCGCAGTGTCATTATGAGGCGCGGCGGGTGCGGCCGTTCGGGCGGTATACGGCGTGCTACCGGTGCTGCCGGGCGCACAGCGGGGGTCGGTACGATGCGCGATTTCAGTTTGTGCTGGTGGCTGGGCCGGTGCGGAGGGCGGAATGATTTTCCGTTGTGCGGAGGGTTGTGGGCGGACAGGGTTGGGGGATGAAGAACCGCCGATATACAGCCAACAGCGATTACACCGTGGTGGACCGTTCGCCGTTGCAGCTGGTGCCTGGGGATGTGGTGACGCCTGGGCCTGAGGATCAGTCGTGGCCGGGTTGGGTGTGGGTGACGTCGGCGGACCGGCGTGGGAGTTATGTGCCAGCGGAGGTGATCGAGGCGAAAGGGGATGGGACAGCGGTGGTGAAGCAGGCGTTCAGTGCGCGTGATTTGTCCGTGACGCGCGGGGAGAGCGTGGAGGCGCTGCGGGAAGTGCGCGGGTGGCTGTGGTGCCGGAATGCGGCGGGGGAGGAAGGGTGGCTTCCCGAGTTTGTGTTAGGCGCGGGGTGAGGGACGCAACCCTGTTGGGGTCGGGAAATTGTTATGGGTGGACCCAGGGTAGGCCTTCGTTCCGCAGGCCAACTCTGGGCTAGGGGACGCAATCCCGTTGGGATTGGGGAGGCGGCTGGGGCGGAGACAAGGGCGGGACGCCCTTGCTACGGTGGGGGGCTGGCGCGGCAGGGGAAGTTAGGCGCGGAGGGAGGCGAGGAGTTCCTTTTTCTGATCGACGAAGGATTTTTCGCCGTCGATTTTGCGCTGGAGGCGCATGAGGCCTTCGAGGAGGGCTTCTGGGCGAGGAGGGCAGCCGGAGATGTAGACGTCGACGGGGATGATGCGGTCGATGCCTTGGAGGACGGCGTAGGAGCGGTACATGCCGCCGGAGGAGGCGCAGGCGCCCATGGCGATGCACCATTTTGGTTCCGGCATCTGGTCCCAGATGCGTTTGACGGCGAGGGCCATTTTGTAGGTGACGGTGCCAGCGACGATCATGACGTCGGCTTGGCGCGGGGAGAAGCGCATGACTTCTGCGCCGAAGCGGGCGATGTCGTAGCGGCTGGAGGCGGTGGCCATGAGTTCGATGGCGCAGCAGGCGAGGCCCATGGGCATGGGCCATAGGGAGTTTTTCCGCATCCAGTTGATGGCGGAGTCGAGCCTTGTGAAGATGATGTTCCCCTCGATTTTGGAATCGTAGGCGGCGCTTGTCAGGATCGTCTCAGCCATGGTGTTGGGG
>JAIXPK010000304.1 GCA_027486335.1 Verrucomicrobiaceae bacterium
GCTCCCACCAGACTGAAAAAATACAGCGGATTCCGGCACACCGAATACGGCCCCACCTTCACCAGTTCCCGGTTCTTCTTCCCGGCAATATAAACCGAACACCACAACCGCCCCGCACACGCCGCCCCAGTCCCCGCCAGTCCCACCACCGTCGCCACCGCCGCCCACACCGGATGCGCGTCACTCCACGCACTGTGCGCCGTCAGCATCAGCCCAGCCAGCACCACCGCCGCAATCCGCGACACCAATATCCGGCGCGTCGCCACCACATTCCCTCCTCCCGTGGCTGCGGGCTTCTTCTTCTGGGCGGGGGCGGCTTCTGTCTGGCTCATTGCTCCCTTACCCTCCACCACCCCGCGCCCCCGCGCCAGCGCTCTTCTTTCCCGTTTCTCTCTCCCCATTCTCCCCTCCCCCCCGCACCCGCATAATTCACTCGCACGCTCCCCCGCCTCCAGCGTATCCATTTCACCAAACACCTTCCCATGCGCAGCCTCCTGTTCCTCCTCGCCGCAGCCCCGCTCGCCGCTCAGTCCGATTCCCTCCTCGCCAACCCGCGCCAGCTCACCTTCTCCGGCAAACGCGCCGGCGAAGGCTACTTCTCCGCCGACGGCAATCGCATGGTCTTCCAAAGCGAACGCGACCCCGCCAACCCGTTCTACCAGATCTACCTCCTCGACTTCGCCACCGGCGACGTCCGCCGTCTCTCCAACGGCTCCGGCAAAACCACCTGCTCATGGCTCTTCCCAGACAATCAGTCGTTCCTCTACGCCTCCACTCACGAAGACCCAGCCTCCCCAGACCTCCAGGCCGCCGAACTCAAAGACCGCGCCGCAGGCACCCAGAAACGCTACTCATGGGACTACGACGAAAACTACGACCTCTTCGCCGGTTCCCTCAAAGGCAACCCGCCCGTCAATCTGACCAAAACCAAGGGCTATGACGCCGAAGGCAGCGTCAGCCCGGACGGCAAATTCATCGCCTTCGCCTCCAACCGCCACGCCTACTCCGACAACCTCTCCCCAGCAGAAAAGGAACGCTTCGAACGCCAGAAATCATGGCTCATGGACATCTACATCATGGCCGCCGACGGCTCGAACGTCCGCCGCCTCACCGATGTCCGCGGCTACGACGGCGGTCCGTTCTTCAGCGCCGACGGCACCCGCATCTGCTGGCGCCGCTTCAACGAAGAAGAAGACCGCGCCGAAATCTGGTCCATGAACCCGGACGGCTCCGACCCGCGCCAGCTCACCCGCATGGGTGCCATGTCATGGGCCCCCTACTTCCATCCCTCCGGCCAGTACCTCGTCTTCGCCACTAACAAACACGGCTTCGACAACTTCGAACTCTACATGGTCGACGCCGCAGGCCAGCACGACCCCATCCGCGTCACCACCTCCGACGGCTTCGACGGTCTCCCCTCCTTCTCCCCGGACGGCCGCAAGCTCTCATGGACTTCCAACCGCACCGCCGACAAATCCTCACAGATCTTCATGGCCGACTGGAACCATGACGCCGCCCTCAAGGCCCTCGCCATCTCCACCCCGCCAGCCTCCCCGACTCCCGCCCCCTCCACACCCCCAGCCGCCAACCTCGCCCCGGACGTCTCCGCCGCCGACATCCGCCAGCACGTCACCTACCTCGCCTCCGACGCCCTCGAAGGCCGCGGCACCGGCACCCGCGGCGAAGCCCTCGCCACCTCCTACCTCAGCGAACTCTTCAAATCATGGGGCCTCGAACCCGCCGGCTCCAACAATTCATGGCTCCACCCGTTCTCCTTCACCGCTGGCGTCGATCTCGGCAAAAACAACCAGCTCACCATCACCGGTGCCGATTCCCCTCCCTCACAACTCCGCGCCGACTGGTCACCCCTCACTTTCTCCAGCACCGGCGACTTCCCCGCCGCTGACATCGCCTTCGCAGGCTACGGCATCGAGGTCCCCGATGAACGCTCCCCCGACGGCAAACCGCTCGACGGCTACTCCTCCTACTTCCACCTCGACGTGAAGGACAAATGGGTCCTCATGTTCCGCTACACCCCGGAAAACTTCTCCCAGGAACAGCGGGTCCGCTTCGCCAGCTACTCCAGCCTCCGCTTCAAAGCCATGACCGCACGCCAAAAAGGCGCCCGCGGCATCATCGTCGTCAGCGGCCCTAACGCCAAGGTCGTCCAGCAGGTCGTCCCGCTCGCCTTCGACGCCTCCATGGCCTCCTCCGGCATCCCCGCCCTCTCCGTCTCCGACGCCCTCGCCTCCGCCCTCCTCAAACCCTCAGGCCTCAACCTCAAATCCCTCCAGGATGCCCTCGACAATGGCGACCAGGTCCAGGGCTTCGACCTCAAAGACGTCACCCTCGCCGCCTCCATCGACGTCCAGCAGGAAAAACGCACCGGCCACAACGTCCTCGCTCGTCTCAAAGGCCCCACCAATTCCAAAGAACCAGCCCTCATCATCGGAGCCCACCTCGACCACCTCGGCACCTCCGGCGGCTCCGATTCCCGAGCCGCCGACGCCGACCGCCAGTCCATCCACCACGGCGCTGACGACAACGCCTCCGGCACCGCCGCCGTCCTCGAAATCGCCCAGGCCATGGCCGCTCTCGTCAAATCCGGCGACCTCACCCTCACCCGCGATGTCCTCTTCGCAGGCTGGAGCGGCGAGGAAATCGGCCTCCTCGGCTCCAACGCATGGTGCCGCGACACCGCCGCCGCCACCGGCGACGAAAACGCCAAACTCACCTCCCTCCTCTGCGCCAATCTCAACATGGACATGATCGGCCGTCTCTCCAAAAATGTCCTCCTCCAGGGAGTCGGCTCCTCAGACTGGTGGACCTCGGAAATCGAAAAACGCAATCTCGTCACCGCTCTCCCCATCCAACTCCAGCAGGATTGCTACCTCCCCACCGACGCCTCCTCCTTCTACCTCCGCGCGGTCCCCATCCTCAACGCCTTCACCGGCTCCCATGAGGACTATCACAAACCCTCCGACACCGCCGACAAAATCAACTACAAGGGCGCTGAAGACATCACCCGCCTCATGCTCCTCGTCGCCCGCTCCCTCGCCTCATCCCCGGACGAACCAGCATGGAAAGAAATGGCCAAACCCGCCGAAGGCCCACGCGGCGGTCTCCGCGCCTACCTCGGCACGGTCCCCGACTACGCCCAGGAAGGCATCACCGGCGTCAAACTCAGCGGCGTCAGCGCCATCGGCCCAGCCGCCAAAGCCGGCCTCAAAGCAGGCGACATCATCGTCAGTCTCGCCGGCAAGGACATCAATAACATCTACGACTACACGTTCGTCATGGGAGCCCTCAAAATCGGCGCAGAAACCGACATCGCCGTCTCCCGCGACGGCAAACGGCTCGCCCTCAAAATCACCCCGGGCAGCCGCGAATAACACGTACCCCGTTGACGCACCACTCGTATCCCCTACGCTCCGCTTCCCCAGCCTGCCATGCGCCCATCCCTTCCCGCTGACGCCGCCGACCACGACTTCGCCTCCCCAGCCCCCGGCTACTGGGCCAACCGGAACGTCTCCCCGGACGACTGGAACAACTGGGCATGGCAACTCCGCAACAGGGTCACCACTCTCGCCCAACTCGAAGAACACCTCGTCCTCGCAGAAGAAGAACGCGCCGGGGTCCTCCTCTCAGGCAATAAACTCGCCCTCGCCGTCACCCCGCACTTCTTCAACCTCATCCACCCCACCGACCCGGATTGCCCCATCCGCCGTCAGGTCATCCCGCGCATCGAGGAAACATGGGACCATCAGGAAGAAATGGCCGACCCCTGCGGCGAAGACTCCCACATGCCCGTCCCCGGCCTCGTCCACCGCTACCCGGACCGCGTCCTCTTCCTCGTCACCGACCGCTGCGCCTCCTACTGCCGCTACTGCACCCGCAGCCGCGTCGTCAGCGGCGCAGGCGAACAGGAACTCCACACCGAATTCGAAGCCGCCTACCGCTACCTCGAATCCCACCCGGAAATCCGCGACGTCCTCCTCTCCGGCGGCGATGCCCTCCTCCTCTCCGACAACCGGCTCGAGGCCATGCTCAAACGTCTCCGCAGCATCCCTCACATCGAATTCATCCGCATCGGCTCCCGCGTCCCCATCTTCCTCCCTCAGCGGATCACGCCGGAACTCTGCCGCATGCTCGCAAAATACCACCCGCTCTGGATGAGCGTCCACGTCAACCACCCGCGCGAACTCACCACCGAAGTCAAAGCCGCCCTCGAACGGCTCGCCGATCACGGGGTCCCTCTCGGCAACCAAAGTGTCCTCCTCCGCGGCGTCAACGACGACCCCGCTGTCTACAAAACGCTCGTCCAGAAGCTCCTCCGCTGCCGCGTCCGTCCCTACTACCTCTACCAGTGCGATCTCATCAAGGGCTCCTCGCACCTCCGCACCAGCGTCGCTAAAGGCATCGAAATCATCGAACAACTCCGCGGCCACACCACCGGCTACGCCGTCCCCCAGTTCGTCATCGACGCCCCCGGCGGCGGCGGCAAGGTTCCTATCAACCCGGACTACCTCATCCATCGCGACGACGGGGTCACACTCGTCCGCAATTACGAAAACAAGGTCTTCGCCTACCCGGAACCGGAAGCCGCTCCGCTCCCATTCGAAATCGCAGGCTTCCGCCGAGACTAACTAGTTCTCCGCGCCCTCGCTTCCCTCGCCCCCGCGCCGCATGCCGCCCAGCGCATGCACCGCCACACACCCGATAATCACCGCCGCACCCGCATAAAACCGCGGCCCCATCTGCTCGCTGCTCCCGAACACCGCCAGCGCCAGCAGCATCCCATACACAGGCTCCAGATTCCCCGCGAGCCCCACCGTGAACGCTGAAATCCGCTGCTGCAGCCACACGCACGCGGAAAACGCAAACACCGTGCACACCAGCGACAGCACCAGCAGCGGCACCCAATCCCCTTCACTCGGCACCAGTGTCGCCACACTCAGCGGCCTCACCGTCATCAGCGCCAGCACCGCCGTAAACCCGCTCGCCGCCGCCAGCTCCAGACATGTCAGAGGAATCGCCGGCAGCCGTCTCACCAATCGCCCGTTGCAGATCGAAAACAACGCCGCCACCGCCGCCGCCGCCACCCCGGTGAAAAACGACGGCAGCGACACGCCCTCCGATCCCGTAATCACCGCCACCCCAGCCGCCACCACCAGCGCCAGCACGCATTCCCCCACATGCACCCGCCTCCCCCTAACCACCAACGGCTCCAGCAGCGCCACCCACAACGCCGCCGTCGCCGCACCCGCCAGCCCAGTACTCACATTCCCTAACCGCCCCGCCAGAAAAAACAGATACCAGTGAAACCCGATCAGGCACCCAGTCCCCAGAGCCTGCCACACATCCAGTCGCGTCCCGAACCTCCTCAGCTTCCCCCAACCCATCATCAGCGCCAGCGCCACCGCCGCCATACCCGTCCGCCACGCCACCAACGGCAGCGACTCCATCGCAATCAGCTTCCCCAGCACCGCCGTAAACCCCCACAACACAATGATCCCCTGCAGGAGCAGGTGATCGGTCCATCGGGCTTTCACAGGGGCATTCACGGGCGCGCACCGTGACAGGCCATTCCCCAAGCGAAAGCACAGATTCCTCCCCCGCCCCGCACTTTCCACTCCGCTCCCCGCTCCATCCCTGCTACCAACCTCCCATGCTCCCTTCCCGCCTCGCCCTCGCCTTCGCCCTCTCCACCACCACCACCTTCGCCGCACCTCCTGAACCCACCCCGCGTCTCCGCGAACTCGACTTCTCCCCATTCCGCGACGCCCTCGCCGCCTTCCCCGAAGCCCGCCGCTCCGCCGTCTCCCAACTCATCCTCTCCTCCTCCATCCCCGAACTCAAAGCCGCCATGGCCGCAGGTTCGGTCTCCTCCACCGAACTCACGCTCGCCTTCCTTCTCCGCATCCAGCAACGCGATGGCACTCTCCGCGGCTACACCGAACTCAACCCCCGCGCCCTCGACGAAGCCGCCGCCGCCGACCGCGCCCGCGCCGCCGGCCAAACCCTCGGCCCACTCCACGGCATCCCCCTCAACCTCAAGGACAACATCGGCACCGTCGCCCCCATGCACACCACCGCAGGCGCTGAAATCCTCCTCAACCACTCCCCAGCCTCCAACGCCGTCGTTACCTCCAATCTCCGCGCCGCCGGAGCAGTCATCCTCGGCAAGGCTTCCCTCTCCGAACTCGCAGGCACCCTAACCGCATCCCCGCTCGGCTCCAACGCCGTCAGCGGCGCAGGCCTCAACCCCTACAACCACTCGCTCACCCCCTCCGGCTCGAGCAGCGGCTCCGCCATCACCACCGCCGCCTTCCTAACTTCCGTCAGCGTCGGCACCGAAACCTCAGGCTCGCTCCTCTCCCCAGGCGCTAGCAACGGGGTCGTCGCCATGAAACCCTCACGCGGCACCGTCAGCTCCACAGGCATCATCCCGCTCGTCCGCTTCCAGGACTCCGCTGGACCCATCGCACGCTCCGTCACCGACGCCGCCATCCTCCTCGATGCCATCGACTCCCTCCCCACTAACTACTCCACCGCCCTCAAACCCGACGCCCTCAAAGACGTCCCCGTCGGCATCCTCCGCTCTGACCTCTCCTCCCCTGACAATAAACTCTGGCTCGATCGCATCGACGCAGGCCTCCTCAAAGCCGGTGCCCTACCCCGCGACGCAACCCTCTCCGGCAAGGTTGGCCTCCTCCCCGTCGTCTTCCTCGGGCTCTGGCAGGACTCCGTCGCCTACATGACCTCCACCGGTCTCCCCGTCAGATCCGTTCCCGACCTCATCGCCTATAACAAAGCCGACGCCCCACGCCGCATCCCCAGCGGCCAGAATCTCCTCGACGCCGCCGCCCAGATCATCCCCGCCGTCCTCAAAGACGCCGCCACCTCCGAAGCCGACGCCCCCGCCCTCTACGAAAAACTCGCCCTCGAAGCCCGCACCACCGCCTCCAACGCCCTCGACGAGGCCTTCAAATCCTCCGGCGCTTCCCTCCTCGTCAGTCTCGCCAACCGCCACTCGGACTTCTACGCCACCGCAGGCTACCCAGCCATCACCGTCCCCCTCGGTCTCTCCCCAGACGGAACCCCTAACGGAATCACCTTCATCGCCCGCCCCGGCGAGGACGCCCTCCTCCTCGCCCGCGCCTTCGCCTTCGAACAAGCCACCCGTCTCCGCACCAATCCCCCGGAATAAGCCACCCCCAACTGCTCTGGCTTCTACCCCACTTCCACCTTCGACACCGGATTGCCGTATGTCGCAGGTCGCGATTTTATACCCCCGGCACGGTAAATCCCCAAACCGCTCCGCGTATCCTCCGTGCTGAATTCTTAAGTCCCCCCATCCCAATCTCCAACCATGAAGCAAACCACCCTAGTCCTGCTGGCCTCCGCCTGCGCGCTCCCGGCCTTCGCCGACCCCCTCAGGGTCTACGTCCGCGGCGGCACCTCCAACCGCGGCGAAGAAGTCCACGCCCACACGCGCTTCGCTCGCGAATGGCCCGCCCTCCTCTCCGAACGCGGCATGAAAGCCGAGGGCGGCACCGAGCTCCCCACCGACGAACAACTCGCTCGCACCGACGTCGTCCTCTTCTACGCCCAGGAAGGCGGTACATGGCCACCCTCCCGCTGGATGGCCCTCGAATCCTACCTCAAACGCGGCGGCGGTCTCGTCGTCCTCCACACCGCCGCCGTCTCCGAACAACCCGATCACTGGAAAACCATCATCGGCGGCACATGGCGCCCAGGCACCACCAAATGGCGCGAGGGCCCCATGGACCTCTATTACACCGAAAACCAGTACATCGGCGGCGGCCACCCCATCACCAGATCCGCCAGCAACTTCCACTTCGACGACGAAATCTACTACGATCTCGAATACCTCCCGGACATCAAGGTCCTCGCCAGCAGCTACACCCCCAACGTCCCTCAAGGCCGCAAACAGGCCGAAGGCGGCAAAGCCCACATCTACGACATCCAGGCCCAGATGTGGACCTACGAGCGCACCATCGAAGGCGGCGCCCAACCCTACCGCGCCTTCGTCAGCATCCCCGGCCACCTCTACAAATCCTTCGCCCTCCCACACTACCGCGCCATCGTCATGCGCGGTCTCGCATGGGCCGGGAAACGCGACAACATCGACGAGTTCACCAAACCAGAGGAAATCTCCAGCCTCACCTACCCGGACGGCGGCCCCATGAAGCCGGACGCCACCCTCGCAAACCTCGAAATCCATCCCGACTTCGACCTCAAACTCGTCGCCGCCGAACCGCTCATCACGAAGCCCATGAACTTCGACTGGGCCCCGGACGGTTCGCTCTGGGTCGCCGAAACCCCGGAATACCCTAACGGCAGACGCGGCATGCGCCCGGACTACCGCGGCAAGGAATGGAAAGACCACGGCGGCGTCGACCCCACCCCAGGCGAACAACGCCGCGCCGGGCTCGACAAAATCTCCCGTCTCTCCGACTCCGACGGCGACGGCGTCATGGACAAAAAAACCGTCTTCTTCGAAGGCCTCGACCTCGTCACCGGTCTCGTCTTCCACAAGGACGGGGTCATCGTCACCCAAGCCCCGGACATCCTCTGGCTCCGCGACACCGACCACGACGGCAAAGCCGACAAGGTCGAAAAACTCTACGGCAATCTCGGCACCGGCGACACCCACGCGGTCATCAATAACCCACGCTGGGGCTGGGACGGCTGGATCTACGCCACCCACGGCTACTCCGGCTCCGGCAATGTCGTGAACGCCAAAGGCGAAAAACAGCCTAACATCGGCAGCGGCGTCGTCCGCTTCAAGCCCGACGGCTCCGCCATCGAACAGTATTCCTCCAAAGGCGGCAACACATGGGGCCTCCAGATCACTAACGACAACCGCGTCATGTGGACCCAACCCACCAGCGGCACGATCCTCGAGCACGTCGTCGTCCCGGAATACGCCCTCGCACGCGGGAAATGGGGCAACACCCCCAGCTTCAACGTCGTCATCGGCTCGCCCAAAAGCTACCCAGCCATGCCATGGGAACAGCTCGCCTACGTCCAGATCGACCTCGTCGGTTCATTCACCGCCACCGCCGGCACCGTCATCTACGACGGCGGTTCATGGCCCGCTGAATACAACGGCGACTACTTCACCACCGAACCCACTATCAATATCGTCCACCACGAGCGCCTCACCCAGAAGGGCAGCTCCTACGAGGGCCACAAACTCCCCGGCCGCGAAGAAACCGAATTCATCCGCAGCAAGGACATGTGGTGGCGCCCCATCGAGGTCCGCGTCGGCCCGGACGGTGCCGTCTACGTCGGCGACTTCTACAACCAGGCCGTCATCCACAACGATACCCGCGGCCCCGACCACAATAACGTCAACGCCGCCGTCCGCCCGGACCGCGACCACTACTTCGGCCGCATCTGGAAGCTCGACCACAAACA
>JAIXPK010000499.1 GCA_027486335.1 Verrucomicrobiaceae bacterium
AAACCCACCGACTACTACCTGACCTACGTCATCACCGAAACCATCCGCCAGCTCGAGCCATTCTGGCGCAAGGCCATCGCCGACGGTCTCCCGCTCTGCGCCTCCAACCCCGCAGGCGTCAACTTCCTCATGGCTAGCGTCAGCACCGCGGAACTCCTCAAACTCCCGCGCACCCCGCTCGTCTTTAATGCACTCCTCAGTCGCCCCGACGTCGCGGAATCCAATCGCATCGAAGCCCTCGACGGTCTCGCCAAAGCCAGTCAGTCGTCCGTCGCCGCAGAAGCCTTCCGCGCCCTCGCCAACCTCAAAAATGCCAGCGACAACGCCCTCACCGACCTCGCCCGCATCGCCGCTCGCCAGCCCCAGCAGGACCTCCGCGCCCTCCGCGATGCCGCCGCCGCCCTGACATCCCCAGCCCACCCGCCCGCCGTCCGCGAAGCCGCCCTCGCTTCCCTCATCGTCGCCGACAACTCCGTCGCCGCCGCATGGAAAAAGGCCCAGGCGTCCTCCGCCGCCCTGCGCGACTTCCTCGCCGCCATCCCGCTCATCCCGGACGCTGCCCTCCGCGCCGCCGCCGACCCCGCCATCCGCTCGGTCTTCAAACAACTCCCCGCACCAGTCGCCTCCGAACTCTCCTCCGCTAAAGGCACCCGCGGCCGCTTCGTCCGCATCGAACTCCCCCGCTCCGGCACCCTCACTCTAGCCGAAGTTGAAGTCTTCAGCGGCGACCGCAACATCGCCCGCAACGGCACCGCCACCCAGAAAAACACGTCCTACGCCGGCGAACCAGCCCGCGCCATCGACGGCAATACCAACCCGGACTACAACTCCGGCACCCAGACCCACACGGAAGAAAATACCGACAACCCATGGTGGGAACTCGATCTCGGCACCGTCGCCTCTATCGATTCCATCACACTCCACAACCGCGCCGGCGAATACGCTAGCCGTCTCGACGGCTACACCATCTCCATCCTCGACGCCAACCGCATCAAGGTCGCCGAAATCAAGGACGGCAAGGCCTCCTCGCAACCCATGCGCCACGTCTTCGACTCGGACCCCACTTCCCTCATCTTCAACGCCGCCATCAACGCCCTCGTCGCCACCAGCACCAAGCCGCAGGACTCATTCTCCCTCCTCGCCGCCGAAGTCGCCAAACTCCGCGAACCCACCGCCGCCGCCCAGGCCATGCTCCGCCTCCCGCGCTCCGCATGGTCCCCAGCCACCGCCGCCTCCGCCGCCAACGCCCTCGTCGCCCGCGCCTCCAAAACCCCACCCGCCGACCGCACGTCCTCCGACTTCCTCGAAGCCGCCCAGGCCGCCGCTGAATTCGCCACCATCCTCCCCGCCGACCGCGCCGCCGCCATCCGCCGCTCGCTCCGCGACCTCGCCGTCTCAGTCCACATCGTCAAAACCGTTCGCGAACAGATGCGCTTCAACACCGCACGTCTCGTCGTCGAAGCCGGCAAACCTTTCGAAATCCTCTTCGAAAACTCAGACGTCATGCCCCACAACCTCGTCTTCTCCCTCCCAGGCTCACGCGAGGAAATCGGCACCGACGCCCAGACCATGTCCCCGGAGAAAATCGACGCCCAGGGCCGCGCCTTCGTCCCCGCCAACCCCAAAATCATCGCCGCCTCCAAACTCCTCGAACCTGGCAAATCCGAACGGCTCAAAATGACCGCCCCCACCCAGCCCGGTTCCTACGAAATGGTCTGCACCTTCCCCGGCCACTGGATGGTCATGTGGGGCAAACTCATCGTCACCCCGGACGTCGACGCCTATCTCACCAAGCACCCCCAACCCGAAGAACTCCCCCCCACCTTCTCCCAACCCACCCCCGAACCCAAATAACCCCGCCACCACGCACCAAGTTAGGGACGTGCTCCCGCACGCCCTCATCACCACGCGTAGCAAGGGCGTCCCGCCCTTGTCTCCGCACAAGCCTTCGCAGCAAGCAAGGTGGCACGGGCGTCCCGCCTGTGACCCCATTGCCAAAGCCCCCACAAGAAAGCCCGGCACCCGCCCCAGCCCTGCCCAGCACCCCACCCAAACCACCCTCAATCCAAGCAAAGTGTCACAGGCATCTTGCCTGTGACCCCATTGCCAAAGCCCCCACAAGAAAGCCCGGCGCCCGCCCCAGCCCTGCCCAGCACCCCACCCTAATCAACCTCCCGCCAATCCCAACGGGATTGCGTCCCAGAGCCCAGGGTTGGCCTGCGCCACGCAGGCCTACCCTGGGTCCACCATCCAAAAAACCCCCAACCCTAACAGGGTTGCGTCCCCAAAAGCCCTCTCCGAACCACCCCCAGGCACGCAACTCTCCGAACTCTCACCCCCCCCCTCCCATCACCCACCTCCCCATCCCGCAGGGATCACGGCCCCTAGCCGGTGGTTGAGCTCGGCACGAGCGACACCACCGGTAACCCCACCCCACAATTTCGCACCCCGCCAAGGGGTGCCGGCCTGTAACCGGTGGTTGCGCAACGCGACACCACCGGATCCCCATCGCCCCACGCTCCCGCGACACCACCGGAATCCCGCCCCCAACCCCACCCCAAATCCCCACCCGATCCCGTCCATCCCGTCCATCCTGTCCATCTCGTCCATTCAGCCCATCCCCCGCCTACCGCAACCAATCCGCCCCCTCCTACCTCCAGCACCGGAAAATCACCGCCCTCGCGAAGTCCCCCCGCATCCCGTGCCCGCGCAACGACCTGCGCCACCCCTTCATTTCCTACCACATCGCCATCATGAATAACACAAACCAAGTCACCCTCGAACCTTCGACTGCAGCGCAACGAAGCCATGGGAAAAAAAGGGCCGCCGCCCGCAGGGGCACCCTCGCCAACTCACAACCCATCCACTTCCATCCACACCATCAATCTGACCACAGAGGCGACGGCGAGGGAGCGGTTCGGGATTGGGGCACCATAAAACCATCACTAATTCCTGACGGTCCGGACCCAGTCCTCCCCTAACTCAGAAACAAAATCGATATCGTCACACCCCAATTCCGTGAAACCCACACACCTGCCGGCACACTAACCGTGACCGCACCGAAAGCAGATGAACACGCGAGCATTTTCTTTGATTTTGCGTAGCATACTGCATTTGCCTTACAGTGAATCCCGGATCGTAAGTATTGCTTCAGGCGTGTACTTCAGAGGTAAAGCATCCCAATTCCTTCTCGAAATATACGTCGATTTCCATCCACCTGGTCCCGAATTGTAGGTAGCCCCACAGGGTTCGCGGGATACCTCTTCGTCTTGTATGAGCTTAATATCATTTTCTCGTAATAACTGACTGACAGTAAATGTATCATTTACAAGATATCTACCCGGCTTATCCACGAAGCCGACGATGTAAATCTGCATTACTTCTTTGTCTTGGATTACTTTGTTATCCTCCTGGTTCTTCGCAATCGAATTTGCGAAATAAACAGTTGAAATGAATGAACCGATCATTATCACAGAAATCCCTATTTTCAGCATACAATCTCCCTTCTATTTGATGTATAATTTCAGAGCCTCTGCGTTGACCCTTACCACGGTTTTCAGAACATTCAATGGTAAGCTTGATGCTTTTCCAACAATTTTCAGCATCCTTACTGACCCAGCATCACACTGAGCCATCGACTCTCATGCCCTGGTATCAGTCCACCATTTCTCCACAGCCACCCACCGGACACGTTCATCTCCCGGCGGATAAATATCGACGTTATGCCACTGAGGATAATCCCTAACCGGAAGCACCGGCTGGAGCGCCTCCCCTGTGAGCATGGTTCGCACTGCGCCATCAAGTTGCCCAAGGTAGCTCAGGTCATATCCACCAGCGGACATCCCGTAGCACTCTCCATTCGCAGCGAGCAGCAACAGGCCATTCCGGTTATCGGACGCTGCTATAGGATAAAGCTCAAGGTTGAGCATGGCTGAGACCTGCTGGATATCACTCGGACAATATGCGCAAAACCCAGCATGGAATTCGACATCAAACCCATCTGGATCGTGCGGCACCAGTCTCACACCACCCATGTTATCCATCACCCGCCTCGCCCACACTGGGCATGTCTGCTCATAACTCAGCAACTCTGCCGGGTCGATTCTTTCAATGTCAGCAACATCCCGGAAAGACTCAGGAAGCAGGTCGTGCGGATTCATTAGCGGGGCTTCTTGTGGAGTGATCTTGCCAGGAATTCGCGGACACGAAAACGATCAATTAGTTTTGAGTTTGGTTGATGGCACGTTCGAAGTCCAGCGGCGATTGAAAGCCGAGGGAAGAGTGGAGGCGGCGGGTGTTGTAAAAGGCATCGATGTAGTCATGAATGAGGAGGCGGGCGTGAGATCTGCTAGTCGGAATGGAGCGGAACGCTTCGGCTTTGAGGGAGGCCCAGAAGGATTCCATGGTGGCGTTGTCGTAGCAGTTGGCGGCGCGGCTCATGCTCTGGGTCATGCGCATCAGCGCCAGCGCTCTGCGGTAGTCTCCGGAGGTGTACTGCGAGCCGCGGTCGCTGTGGGCAATGGTAGCAGCGAGATTGGCTCCTGCACGCGTGAAGCGGGCGCGCTGGAGGGCCTCCGTGACCAGTTCGGTTCGCATGTGATCGGCAGTGGCCCAGCCGAGGATTCGCCGTGTATGCAGGTCCATGACGGCGGCGAGATAGAGCCAGCCTTCCTCTGTCTGGATGTACGTGATGTCGCTGACCCAGACCTGATCGGGCGCGGTGGTGACCGGGCGATCGAGGAGGTGATTGGGGGCGGGAGTTGCGGCAGGATCGGCCCGTGTGGTTCGCGGAATGAAGGCCCGTTTCTG
>JAIXPK010000235.1 GCA_027486335.1 Verrucomicrobiaceae bacterium
CCCTATAGGAAGAACCAGCGCCCGCAGCGGCTCAGTCCAACAGCAGTGTATCCGGTCAGAACGCGGGTCCCCCGCCACCCTCAAAACAAATCTTGCCCCCGCCTCCTGACCGGATACACTGCCTCACGTTCTGCCAAAAAATAACATGTTCATCGCACATCTTCCCGCAGGCTACCTGCTTGCTTCGGCTGGAGAGAGCAAGGTTGCCCCTGAGGATCGTCGCTTAATCTTCTGGAGTATCCTTGTAGGGAGCATCTTTCCTGATTTGGATATGCTCTATTTCTATTTCGTGGATGGCAGACAGACGCATCATCACCTGTATTGGCCGCATCTGCCAGTATTCTGGCTGGTGTTGCTGGGGGCGGGTTCTCTTGTGTCGGTGCTTCTCAGGAAGCCACGTGTGACTCGAGCGATGTTGTCCTTATTTGCTGGCGTCATCCTGCATCTGGTGCTCGATACGCCTGTGGGTGGTATCGCATGGCTCTATCCATACAACAGTGATCTGCTGTATCTGATCAAAGTGCCAGCAGGAAGATCCTGGTGGGTTTGGAATTTCATCCTTCACTGGACATTCCTCCTTGAGATATTTATCTGTGTGGCAGCTTTCATCACCTGGATTCGCAGAAGGTCACACAATGCAGAATAAGACGGCGCACCTAACCGCTGACCCGCCGCGAGTCGAAATCCTACCGTGAATGCAACCCCAGCCTACAGTCGAAGGCGCGCTGCCGGCCAGCGGCAGGTGGCCTTTGACGTTCGGCCCGACTCCTAAGCCCCCACTTTCTGTGCCAGCCCAGTTCTTGAATGCAGACCTCGACGTCTTCAGTGATCGCTCTCTGCATCCTCTAATCGATGAGATTGACTTCGCGTGGAGTTTCTACCCATCCGATGAGACTCCGCATCCACCACGAGAATGAGCGACTCAGGTCCACAACCAAAGGCGGACAATAGAGGGCGCGGCTGGCAAGCCTCCAGGCTCTCCACCTTCACCCCGCATTCCCCGCGCTGCCCCGCCGGGAGGCTGCCAGACCTTGAGATGTTGGTCGTTCCCGCGCGTCCACTGTTGCGTCACGCCCAAAAAGCCGGCATCTGACGCAAATGAACACGGAATTTGCGCCGCTCTTCAAACTCGGACGAGCCGAACGTCTTCAGCTTGTCGAAGACCTCTGGGACAGTATCGCCCAAGAGGACGCGCCTTCGCCCGTCCCAGACTCGACGCACGACGAACTTCGCCGCCGCAGGGAGCGACATTTGCAGGATCCGTCCTCCGGTCGCACATGGGAGCAGGTCACGCAGCGGGCACGTGCGCCGCATGATTGAGCGCGTCATTTTCACCGAGGAGGCTGCCAATGATGTTGCATGGTCCTACGACTGGTTGAGGGTGGAACGTTAAAATGTTCGGCCAAGCAACTGAGTTCAACGCCAATGTCTTCACCAAGCCTTTCCGATAGACGTCAGCGCAAGTCGATATACTGGTATAACAAGTCATCCG
The DNA here is from genome assembly GCA_027486335.1 of Verrucomicrobiaceae bacterium. Lineage (GTDB taxonomy): Bacteria > Verrucomicrobiota > Verrucomicrobiia > Verrucomicrobiales > V1-33 > V1-33. The sequence goes on from JAIXPK010000235.1 coordinate 1,493, forward strand.
ACTTGATTGGTTCCGCTGCGGCGTTGTGGACATGTCGGGATGCAGAGCTTTCGAGCCGGATTGTCACGGAGACTGGTCTTGGAGATAGCTTTTCTCTCGGCATGGCCACCCCGCCGGTTTACAAGATGCTGTGCGGCATGGCAATTGAGCTAGTCTTAAAAGCTATTGTTGTCGAGGGAGGCGGTGTAGTGAACACAAAGGGCCATGATTTGCTTGGTCACTGGCGCTCGACATCCCTGCCTCTGGCGCCAGCCGAGGAGCCACTGTTGCGAGTGCTTTCCCACGCTGTTGTTTGGGCCGGGCGTTACCCGACACCGAAGAAGAATGAGGATATGGATGCGTATCACGAGGTCGTGGACGAGGCGCTCTACGATAGAGTGCCGCTTGCGGCTGGCAGTTCGGCATGCATTTTGAGACCGAATCACGCACTGAACTGGGAGGGATTCAGCGCACTTTGGCGGAGAGCCTCGGATCACTACTGGCACTTACGTTCACAGCATGAGCCAATTTGAATCAACAAAGAGGCGAACATTCAAGGCTGCATGGCCGCGAGAACCGAGCCACCCAATGCCCCTGTGGTTGAACAAGCCCGGCAATAACACCCGGGACGTCTATGCGCTTTGTGTTTGGCGCGCGTGCCCTGATCGCCCTTTGAGCGGTGATTTCAGGCGTTTCGCAGGCTCTTGATGCGCGCGCGACTGGCCTGCGATAGTCGTCGCGCAACCGCCCCCCGGCCGGAAGCGGCCCATCCACCGATTCCCTCCCCACCCCCCAGAGCCGCCATCCTTTCACCCACCCACAGGCCATGGCCTCCCGTTCTCCTGGCGCACACCAGCCCCAACCGGGCATCACGAAGAGGTCTGTCCGATCATCCCATTCCCCGCCATCCCCGACCGACATCCATTCGCATCGGCCGAATCACGGAGCGGGGGGATTCATCCGTCCATTCCCCCCTCCACCAAGCACCCACCGGCAACGCCAGGTTCCCATCCCGCCACCCCTCGGATCATCGCCACCGACCGCTTCTCCGGCTTGAACCGCAGCCTCCCGCAAGTTCCCCCCCGAAGAGGTCTGTCTCACTATCCCATATCCCCGTTCCTCCGCCGGACAAGGCCCGTCCACTCATCCCCCATTCCCCTGCCTCTCCCCTTCCCCCTAATCGCCCCCACCCAATCCCAAACCCGCCCGGAACCGGTTGCCCGTCGCCCCGCTCAGATGAAGAATCCGTGATTCTTCCGCGTTCTGTTACCATGCCGTCCCGTTCTCTCGTCTCCCTGCTGCTCGTTCTGCCGCTCTCCGCTGCCGCGGCCGACACCGTGCGCTTCAATCGCGACATCCGGCCCGTCCTCTCGGACAAATGCTTCCATTGCCACGGCCCCGACGAAAAAGAACGCAAAGCCGACCTCCGCCTCGACCTCCGCGAAGCCGCAATCAAAGGCGGCAAATCCGGCCACCCAGGCATCGACCTCCAGAAACCCGAAAACAGCGAGGTCCTCCGCCGGGTCCTCACCACCGACGAGGACGACCTCATGCCGCCCTCCGACCTCCACAAGCCGGTCACCCCGGCCGAGGCCGACCTCCTCCGCCGCTGGATCACCGAAGGCGCTCCCTACGAAGGCCACTGGGCCTTCATCCCCCCAGTCGCCGAATCCCCGCCTCCCGGCGGCCGCAACCCCATCGACGGCTTCCTCATCCGCACACTCCAGAAACAAGGCCTCGCCTTCTCCCCGGAAACCTCGCGCGAATCCCTCATCCGCCGCGTCACGCTTGACCTCACAGGTCTCCCGCCTTCCCCCGCCGAAATCGACGCCTTCCTCAACGACCCCGCACCCGACGCCTACGAAAAACTCGTCGACCGTCTCCTCGCTTCCCCGCGCTACGGCGAACACATGGCCGCCCGCTGGCTCGACCTCGCCCGCTACGCCGACAGCAATGGCTTCCAGACCGATTCCTCCCGCACCATGTGGCCGTGGCGCGACTGGGTCATCAATGCCTTCAACCGCAACCTCCCGTTCGACCAGTTCACCATCCAGCAGCTCGCCGGCGATCTCCTCCCAGATCCCACCCGCGATCAGCTAGTCGCCACCGGCTTCAACCGCAACACGCGCCTCAATGGCGAAGGCGGCCGCATCGCCGAAG
>JAIXPK010000198.1 GCA_027486335.1 Verrucomicrobiaceae bacterium
GGGGATGTGCGTTGGTTGGCGGGGTCGGTGTCGTGGTGGTTGAGAGATTGAAGTTCTCGGCTTGGATCTCATGGGACGGATGAACCGTCTACGTTGATGGTGACGATGGCGTAGAGTTGGGCGGGCAGTCCGGCGACGGCGAGAGCGGACAGAATTCCGGTTGGGTGAGAGCAGCGAAGTTTTCTACGCAGATGGAGGGTGAGGGCGATGACCGAGAGCACGACCACGAGGGCTATCTGGGTGAGAAATACGAGTGTGAGGTAGAGGTGGGTTCCGAACTGGATGCCGCGGTCCGGCTGGAGGAGTCTCGCAAGGAGCACTCCGAGTGTGGTTATGAGAGAGAGGCTGCTGAGAGTGCGTGCGGATCCATCAAAGGCGGGGCCATCCTGTGAGGCGCTTTGGACGGTGGGGGCTGTGGTCTCGGGTTTGGTCGCGCTCATGGGGTCGAAGGGGATGTTCGGGCATGATGGATTTCAGGGGGAACGGACTGGAAAGTCCGTTCTACGTTGGGGTGGGGAGATTGGATGGTGGCGTCGTTCTGGATGACGGCTGCGTGAGCGGTTGTGAGGAACGGGACGAGCGCCAGCAGGAACGGGGTTTTCATGGTGCGGATTGCTGGCGGGCGGAGGGAGTGGGGGCTGAAGGTCGGGGAAGGTTTGGGGCTGGTTAGTACAGGTCATCCTTCGGGATCTTGAGTTTTGAGATCTTCAATAAAGCTAGTGCGAATTTCAGGAGGCTGGGGGTGTCTCTGATTTTCGAGGTGTCTTCGACCAGAGTCTCGTAGCGAGTCGGGCCGAAGTGTTCCAGACACCAGAAGTCTATGTTCTGATACTTCTTTGCCATGTAGGATTCGAAGATCCATGAAGCACCATCGGTGCCGCCGGCACCGGCACTTTCTTCCGTTTCGTTCATGGGGGCTGCCAAGGGGGCTTTGGTCAGGGCTGCGGTGAACGCTTTGGTCTCTGCGTCGTCGAGGAGGCGGGTCGTGTCGACGAGAGTGCCCGCGAGACTGTAGTCCTCGTTCTGCTTGATGCGCACGGTACGGACCATGTATCCCTTCGGGGTGCTCCAGATCCTGATGCTGATGGGATCGTGAAAGGTACGGAGCCACAGAAAGCGGACCTCGAATTCCGGCCGCTTGTCTCCACGATCGAACAGAGAAGGCTCCTTCATCGCGGCTAGAAACTGGGTGAGGTAGGCGCCGCGTTCCTCTGCAAAGTATTGGCGACCAGATGGGTCTGAATGCAGCTTATAGCCGTTGTCGGGTTCCGGGATGGATTCAGAAGGAGCCTCCTTGGGAGCCTCCTTGGGTGGGTCCTTCGGTGGCTGATCCGTGAAGGCCGGTGATGCACTGGCGATGAGAAGCAGGGCTGCGAGTCTTGTCATGGCGAGTGGTGTGGGGATGCGGTCTGGGAAGGTTCCGGTCTGGTTAGTAGATGTCTTCCTTCGGGATGTTGAGTTTCGAGAGCTCCAGTAAAGTCAGTGCGAATTTCAGGAGGCTGGAGGTGTCTCTGACTTTCGAGGTGTCGACTCCGTAGTCTCCGTAGTTAGTCAGGTCGAGGGAGTTCAAGCCCCAGAAGTTCAGCTTCTGATATGTCTTCTCCATGTACGATTCGAAGAACCAATCAGCGCCATCTAAGCCTCCTGGTAGATTCTTCTCGGTTTCGTTCATGGGGGCCGCCAAGGCGGCTTTGGTCAGGGCTGCGGTGAACGCCTTGGTCTCTGCGGCGTCGAGGACGCGGGTTGTTTCGACGAGAGTGCCCGGCAGACTGGGCTCTTCCTTGTTTTTCTTGATCCGGATCCGTGCTGTTCGGATGAAGTGCCCTTCCGGAGTACTCCAGACCCTGACGCTTATGGGGTCGTCAAAGCTGCGGAGCCACAGGAAGCGGACCTCGAGTTCGGGTCGCTTATCGCCCTGATCGAACAGGGAAGGTTCCTTCATCCTGGCCAGGACTTCTGTTTTCGTCTGGTCCGACCACTCGGTGGGGTCGTTGCCAGATCCCTTCGGGAAGTAGGGGCGGCCAGATGGGTCTGGAAGGAGCTTATCGCCGTCGTCGGATTGCGGGGCGGATTCAGAAGTCGTCTCCTTGGGAGGATGTTTCGGTGGCTGATCCGTGGAGGCCGGCGGTGCACAGGCGATGAGAATGAGGGCAACACAGGCGGTGAAAAACAGGGCAATGAGTCTGGTCATGGCGAGTGGCGGCCCGTGGGGGAACGGGGTGATGTTATCATGGGTGCCGCGTTGCGGGAATGTGAAAGTGGGGGGTGTTTGGAACCACGGATTTCGCGGATGGGCACGGATGGGGGGCTCGAAGGGGAGGGCGTTAGGGATGGGTTGATTGGGGGGGGTGTGGATGGCGTGGGGGAGGGGGAGGGGAAGGTGTTGGGGGAACGGACTGGAAAGTCCGTTCTACGTTTGGGTTCTACGTTGGGTTTTGCGTTGGGGGTGGACGCGGCAAAGGGTTTTCCGGCGGACCGGAAAACCCTTTGGCGAGCACAGGTTGCTCGGTGGAAGTTAGAGTTGGGAAACGGACAGGAAAGTCCGTTTTACGCGGGAAACGGACAGGAAAGTCCGTTCTACGCTGGGGTGGTGCGTTGGTTAGGCGCCGCCGGAGGTATCCATCTGTTTTTTCACGCGGCGGCGCTCGTTGGGGTCGAGGATGCGTTTGCGGAGACGGATGTTCTGCGGGGTGGCTTCGACGAGTTCGTCGGAGGCGACGTATTCGATGGCGCGTTCGAGGGAGAACTTGAGAGGAGGTGGGAGACCGTCGCCTTTTTCGGAGCCAGCGCTGCGGAAGTTGGTGAGGTGTTTTTCCTTGCAGGGGTTGACTGGGAGGTCGTCGGCGCGAGGGTTTTCTCCGACGATCATGCCAGCGTAGATGTAGTCGCCTGGGGCGACGAAGAGCTTGCCGCGGACGGCGCAGGCTTCGAGGCTGTAGCCTGTGCCGACGCCGGTTTCCATGCTGACGAGGGTACCGCTGGTGCGGGTGGCGATGGCGCCGGCCCATGGGCCGTATTCCTTGAAGAGGTGGCTCATGACCCCGTGACCGCTGGTCATGTTCATGAGTTCGAATTCGAAGCCGATGAGGCCTCGGGTGGTGATGGTGGCCTCGATGAGGGTGGAAGTCCTGTGGGGCTTCATGTCAACGAGGGTGCCCTTGCGTTCGTTGAGGCTTTTGAGGACGCCGCTGACGTATTCTTCGGGGACCTCGATGTAGAGGGTTTCGTACGGTTCGTGGCGTTCGCCTTCCTCGTTGCGACGGATGATGACGTTAGGGCGGGAGACGAGGAGTTCGAAGCCTTCGCGGCGCATTTGTTCGACGAGGACGGCGATCTGCATGGCTCCGCGGGCGGAGACGGCGAAGACGCCGGCGAGGTCGGTGTCGGTGACGTGGATGGAGATATTGGTTTTGGTCTCGCGCATGAGGCGGTCGCGGATCTGGCGACTGGTGACGTACTTGCCTTCGCGGCCTGCGCCGGGACTGTCGTTCACGGAGAACTCCATGCTGATGGTGGGAGGGTCGATGTCGACGAAGGTGATGGCGACGTCCTCATCGGAAGCGGTGAGGGTTTCGCCGATGTCGACGTCTTCGAAGCCGGCGATGCCGACGATGTTACCGGCCTCGGCGATCTCGCTCGAGTTCATCTGGAGGGCGGAGTATTCGAAGATCCGGGTGACCTTGGCGCGGACTTTGGAGCCGTCCTTGCGCATGAGGTAGAGCGTGTCGCCTTTGGCGGCTTTACCGCTGAGGACCTTGCCCATGGCGATCCGGCCGACGTAGTCGTCGTAGCCGATATTGCTGGCGAGCATGCGGAAGGGGCCGCCGGGGTCGGCTTTGGGTGGCGGGATGTGGGTCCAGATGCCTTCGAGGAGGGGCATCATGTCGGTTTTTTCGTCGGCGAGATTGGCTTTGAAGTAGCCGTCGCGGGCGGAGCCGTAGTAGGTGGGGGCGTCGAACTGGTCTTCGGTGGCGTCGAGTTCGAGGAAGAGTTCGAGGACCTTGTCATGCATGCCCGCGGGGTCGGAGTGATCGCGGTCGATTTTATTGATGACGATGATGGGTTTGAGGCCTTCCTGGAGGGCCTTGCGGAGAACGAAGCGGGTCTGGGCCTGAGGGCCTTCGTAGGCGTCGACGACGAGGACGACCCCGTCGACCATTTTCATGACGCGCTCGACTTCAGCGCCGAAGTCGGCGTGGCCGGGGGTGTCGACGATGTTGATGATGCGGTCGCCCCAGCGGACGGAGGTGTTTTTGGCGCGGATGGTGATGCCCTTTTCTTTTTCGAGGTCCATGCTGTCCATGGCGCGTTCTTCGACGACCTGGTTGTCGCGGAAGGCACCGCCGGCGCGGAGGAGTTTATCGACGAGAGTGGTTTTGCCGTGATCGACGTGGGCGATGATGGCGATATTGCGGATATGATCGTTCATTGAATAGGGCTGAGAGACTGAAATGTGATAGCGAGGCGCGGCGCGTGTGTTGCGTGAGGCGCGAGCCGGAGACTGAAGCCTTTAATCCGACCCGCGAAACACACGACAACGGGCGGCGCGCATCCAATCCGTGGGCGTGGAAGGCCCGGCCGGAAGGGCGGCGAACATGCGTGCATCCGGGATACAGGAAAGGGAAAATCCTGCGAATTTTTCGTGACGTGGGAGAAGGGAGCCTGCGGCGGGGTGGTGGGGGGTCAGGCGAGGAGGTCGGAGATGATGCGAGCGGGCTGACCGTCGGTGAGGGTGGCGTCGGTGCCGTTGCGTTTGAAGACGAGGGAGTTGTGGGAGAGGCCGAAGAGGTGGAGGAGGGTGGCGTGCCAGTCGTAGTGGTTGACGATGTCGGTGACGGCGTGGTGGCCCCATTCGTCTGTTGCGCCGTGGACGTGGCCTGATTTGAAGCCGCCGCCGGCCATCCATGAGGAGAAGCCGTAGGTATTGTGGTCGCGGCCCCATTTATCTGGACCGCCGTCGTTCTGGAGGACGGGGAGACGGCCCATTTCGCCGCCCCAGTGGACGATGGTGGAGTCGAGGAGCCCGCGTTGTTTGAGGTCCTTGACGAGGGCGGCGGTGGGTTGGTCGGTTTCGCGGGTGCGGTCTGGGAGGGCGGAGCGGATGGCTCCGTGGTGGTCCCATGACTGGCCGTTGTTGAGGATCTGGACGAAGCGGACCCCGCGTTCGACGAGACGGCGGGCGATGAGGCAGCGGGTGGCGTAGTCGCGGGTGTGGTCCTGGTCGAGGCCGTAGAGTTTGCGGATGGAGGGAGGTTCGGAGGAGAGGTCGAAGGCGTCGCTGGCGGCGGACTGCATGCGTGCGGCGAGGGCGTAGGATTGGATGCGGGCGTCGAGGTCGGAGTCGCCGGGGTGGGCGCGGAGGTGGTCGGTGTTGAGCTGGTTGAGGAGGTCGAGCTGGGCGTCCTGGGCGTCCTGGGCGCCGGGCGGGAGGTAATCGGGCGGGTTGAGATTGAGGAGGTGGGGGGCGGTGGGTTTGACCATGGTGCCCTGGTAGATGGCGGGGAGCCAGCCGGCGGACCAGTTGTCGCTGTTGAGGAGGGGTTGGCCGTGGGGGCTGGTGAGGGAGAGGTAGGCCGGGAGGTTGTCGGTGACACTGCCGAGGCCGTAATTGAGCCATGAGCCGAGGGTGGGGCGGCCGGCGGTGGCGCGGCCGGAGAGGAGGGCGTACATGCTTTGGCCGTGGTTATTGACGGCGGTGCGCATGGAGCGGATGAGGGTGATGTCGTCGGCGATTTCGGCGAGGTGGGGGAGGAGTTCGCTGAGTTCCATGCCGCATTGGCCGCGCGGGGCGAATTGCCATGGGGATCCGAAGACCTTGCTGCTAGCTTCGGCGGCGTTGTCGTACTGGATGTCGCCGGGGAATTTCTGGCCGTGGTATTTGGTGAGCTGGGGTTTTGGGTCGAAGAGGTCCATCTGGCTGGGGCCGCCGATCATGAAGAGGGAGATCATGGCCTTGGCTTTGCCGAAGGTGGGAGGGGGTTTTGGGGAGAGGTCGAAGCGGAGCCCGTCGGTGAAGGGTTTGGTGGGTGCGGCGGAGGCGGCGTCGCGGTGGAGGAGCCACGGGAGGGCGAGGGCGCCGAGGTTGAAGCCGTGGGAGCGGAGGAAGTGCCGGCGGGAGATGGGGGACGCCATGGGGAGACGGTACGCGTGGGAGGCGTGCGGTTGTTCAGGTGGGTGGGGGGGACCCGCGGTGGTACGCGTCATCCGGCGGTGTCGCTCGTGGCCTCGCTCAACCGCCGGCTACAAGCCGGCATCCCTACGGGATGCGCGTGTTCGGTGAGGTTGGGAAGCCGGCGGCGGCGTATTCCAGGCAGGCGGCGATGTCGTCTTGTTCCAGGTACGGGTAGTCTTCGAGGATTTCGGACTCAGGCACTTTGGCGGCCTGCAGATCGAGGACGTCCTTCACGCGGATGCGCATCCCGCGGATGCAGGGACGGCCACCGCACTGGTTCGGATTGAAGGTGATGCGCTCATTCATCGCCTTGAGGATAGACGGAGTGGGGCAGCTTTGAGGTCACAGGCAGGATGCCCGTGCCGCTTTGGTTTGCGTGTGTTAAGGTGTCTGGGTCCAGATGGGGGAGCCGTCTTTGATGGTTTGGGTGATGTGGATGTCTTTGATGGTGGAGGGGTCGACGGATAGGGGGTTTTTGTCGAGGATGACGAGGTCGGCGCGTTTGCCCTGTTCGAGGGAGCCTTTGGAGGATTCTTCGCCGTATTGTTCGGCGGCCCATGCGGTCATGGTTAGGAGGCCTTCGTATGGGGAGATGCGCTGATCTGGGCCGATGGGTTTACCGGAGCGGGAGGTGCGGTTGACGGCGGAGTGGAGCATCATCATCTGGTCGAGCGGGGCGACGACGAAGTCGGTGTGGTTGGTGGGGCGGAGGCCGGCGTTGATGGCGTCGCGCATGGGGCTGATGTAGGTGGCCTGTTCGGGGCCGCGGTTAGTGATGTGGGCGTCGGCGAAGTAGAAGGTGTGGAGCGTGTAGAAGGATGGGCGGACGCGGTACTGGACGAATTTAGGGATCTGGTCGCGGCGGAGGAACTGGGTGTGGATGGTGGTGACGTTCCATGGTTTGGAGAAGTCGCCGGCGCGTGCGAGTTCGTAGGCGGAGAGGAAAGAGTCGATGGCGGCGTCGCCGTTGCAGTGGAGGATGAGAGGGACGTTGAGGTTGTAGACCTTTTTGACCATGCCGTTGACGAGCGGCTGGGGGAAGGTGGGTTCGCCGACCCAGTTCTGCTGGCCGCCGGGGCCGCCGGTTAGGTAGGGTGTGGAGAAGAAAGCGGTGCGGCCCTGAGGGGAGCCGTCGATGGTGATTTTGACGCCGCCGATTTTGAAGCGGTTTTGGTAGGATCCCCATGTGGAGACGGGGAATTCGGTGAGGACCTTGTCGAGGTCGGTGATGAAGGGGAAGGCGACGACGTCGATGATACTGGAGCCGGCGGCGGCGGCGCGCTGCATGAGCTGGAGCTGGGGGAGGTGGGTGGCGCCTTCCTGGGCGGTGGTGATTCCGGCCTGGGCGTAGAGGAGTTGGCCGGCGCGGGAGGCTTCGATTTCCTGGGCGGGGGAGAGTTTTTCGTTCTTCTCGAAGATGGGGAGGAAGGCGGTTTCCATGATGAGGCCCCATGGTTCGTCGGAGCCTTCTTTGCGGACGATGATGCCGCCTTCGGGGGTTTTGGTGGCGGCGCTGATCCCGTAGAGATTGAGGGCGAGGGAATTGAGGACCGTGCCGTGCATGGAGACGTGGTCGACGCGGACGGGGTGGTCTGGGAAGGCGGCGTCGAGGTCGCCGCGGTTGAGGAGGCGGCCGTCGGGCATGACGGTGTCATCGTAGCCGTAGCCGGTGATGAGCTGGCCTTTGGGGATGGCGCGGTCGGTGGCGAACTGTTTGAGGGTGGCGATGATGGAGGGGACGTCCTTGGCTGGGCCGGAGGGAGGTGGGTAGAGCTGGCACTGATTGGCGACGGCGAGGGAGCTGATGTAGTGGCCGTGGCCGTCGATGAAGCCTGGGAGGAGGGTTTGGCCGGCGAGGTCGACGATGGTGGTGTCTGGGCCCTGGAGGTTGGCGGTGCCGGCGAGATTGCCGGTGTAGGAGATGAGGCCTTTGGTGACGGCGATGGCTTCGACGGTGGTCGGGGTGGGGCCGGCCATGGTGAGGATGGTGCCGTGGTGGTAGATGGTGTCGGCGAACTGGGCGGCGGAGGGAGGGGTGGCGGGCGTGGCGGCGGAGGGAGGGGCGGCCGGTTTGCAGGAGGCGAGGAGGGCGCAGACGGGGAAGATGAGGAGGACGCGGGAAGAGGTCATGGCGTTGGGCAGTTTGGGCGGAGCATGTTATGGGCCGACGGGATTGTCAGCGGGATTTTTTCGGGGTTGGGGGAGGCGGGGATGGGGGGGAGAGGTGGGGAGGAAACTTGGGGATGGGGGCAGATTTCGGTTTTGACGGAGGGGAAACCGTTCATGAGGGGAGGTGCATGTCGAAATTCACCCACGCCCCGAAGGGCATCTGCTATCTGGTTGGCGCTGGTCCGGGCGATCTTGGGCTGGTGACCTTGCGTGCGAAGGAGTGCATCAGCCGGGCGGATGTGATTGCGTATGATTATCTGGTGAACAAGGAAGTGCTGCAGTGGGCGCGGCCGGAGGCGGAGATTCTGTATGTGGGGAAGCAGGCGGATCAGCACACGTTGCCGCAGGACAAGATCAACGAGCTGCTGGTGAGCAAGGTGAAGGAGGGGAAGGTGGTGACGCGGCTGAAGGGCGGGGATCCGTATGTGTTTGGGCGCGGGGGTGAAGAGGCGGAGGAATTGCGGGAGGCTGGGTGTGCGTTTGAGGTGGTGCCGGGGATTTCGAGCACGATTGCGGGTCCGGCGAGTGCGGGGATCCCGGTGACGCACCGGGATTTCTGTTCGCAGCTGACGATTTTCACGGGTCATGAGGATCCGACGAAGGAGGAGAGTTCGCTGGATTTCCGGAAACTGGCGGAGGCGGACGGGACGAAGGTGATGCTGATGGGGGTGGGGAGGATGGCGATTCTGGCGGGGAAGCTGGTGGATCATGGGGCGGATGCGGAGACGCCGGTGGCGTTGATCCGGTGGGCGTCGACGGGGCGGCAGCAGACGCTGGTGGGGACCCTGGGGACGATTGCGTCGCGGATTGAGGAGACTGGGTTCAAGCCGCCGGCGGTGTGTGTGATTGGCGGGGTGGTGAATCTGCGGGACCGGTTGAACTGGTTTGAGCAGCGGCCGTTGTTCGGGCATCGGATTGTGGTGACGCGGACCCGGCAGCAGGCTGGGGAGCTGACGCGGGAGCTGCGGGAACTGGGGGCGGATGCGTATGAGATTCCGACGATCCGAACTGAGCCGCCGAGTGATCGGATGGCGTTCGGGCGCCTGGTGCAGGACGCGCACCGTTACGAGTGGATTATTTTCACGAGTCCGAATGGGGTGCAGGCATTTTTCGAGATGTTCTACAAGCTGTACCGGGATGCGCGGGAGATTGGCGGGGCGCGATTGGTGGCGATCGGGCCGGGGACGGCGAAGAAGCTGGCGGAGTACCATCTGGCGGCGGATTTTGTGCCGGAGAAGGCGGTGGCGGAGAGTCTGGTGGAGGAATTTGTGGAGTATGCGGGGAGCCTTGAGAACACGATGGTGCTGTGGGTGCGGGCGGAGGAGGCGCGGGATGTGGTGGCGGCGGCGCTTGAGAAGCAGGGGGCGATTGTGGATGAGGCGATGGCGTACCGGACGGTGCCGGAGACGAGTGATCCGACGGGTGGGCAGGCGAGGTTCCGGGAGGAGGGAGCGGACGTGATTACCTTTGCGAGCGGGAGTGCGGTGGAGAATTTCGTGAAGCTGGGGTTGCCGGTGGGCGAAGGGGTGAAGTTTGCGAGCATCGGGCCGGTGACGACGGCGGCGCTGCGGCGGCATGGGATGAAGGCGCACATTGAGGCGCGCCAGCATGACATTCCCGGGTTGATCGAAGCGATCCGGGAGCATTTCGGGCGATGAGCGTGGAGGGGCGGGCGGGCTGGGACGGAGTGGCGCGGATGCGGGTCGGATCGGCGCTGGGGGAAAGAGGTGCGCAGGAAACTTTACCCGAGGCGGGTGGCGGACGTAAGTTTTGAAGGCCGGGTTGCAATGCAGCGGCGGCGCTTTTATCGGTGCCGCGACTGAATCTTCAGCCTGTGGCCCGCGTCCTGCGATTCAGTATATCACACTTGTTTCACCGATGAACAACTTCACTCCCAGAGCCCAGCAGGTCCTAGCCCTTGCCCGCAAGGAGGCGGACCGCTTCAATCACAATTACGTGGGGACAGAGCATCTGCTGCTCGGCCTCATCAAGCTGGGGCAGGGTGTTGCTGTCAACGTGCTGCAGAAGCTGGGATTGGATCTTGAGACGGTGCGGATGGAAGTGGAGAAGCAGGTGGGTAGCGGACAGGAGCAGAAGATGGTGGGGAACATTCCGTACACGCCGCGGGTGAAGAAAGTGCTGGCGCTGGCGAGCAAGGAGGCGCGTGCGCTGAATCACAGTTATGTGGGGACGGAGCACATCCTGCTGGGATTGCTGCGTGAGGGCGAGGGTGTGGCGGCGCAGGTTTTGAAGAGCCTTGAGGTGGACATTGAGCGGACGCGGAACGAGATCCTGAAGGAACTGGATCCGAATTTCACGCCGCAGGAAGGCGAGACGGAGGATGAAGGGTTCCAGGAATCCGGTGGTGCGCCTGAGCCGCGGAGCAAGAGTGGCGGGAAGGAAGGGAAGACGCCTGCGTTGAAGGCGTTTGGGCGTGATCTGACGGAGATTGCGTCGAAGGGGGAAATGGACCCTGTGATCGGGCGTGCGGATGAGATTGAGCGGGTGATTCAGATCCTGTGCCGCAGGACGAAGAACAATCCTGTGCTGATTGGTGAGGCTGGGGTGGGCAAGACGGCGATTGTGGAGGGATTGGCGCAGGAGATTGTGGTTGGGAACGTGCCTGAGATTCTGCGGGATAAGAAGGTGATCACGCTGGACCTTGCGCTGATGGTGGCGGGGACGAAGTACCGCGGTCAGTTTGAGGAGCGGATCAAGGCGGTGATGGATGAGATCCGGCGGAACAAGAACGTGATTCTGTTCATTGACGAACTGCACACGATTGTGGGTGCGGGGTCGGCGGAAGGGGCGATGGATGCTAGCAACATCATCAAGCCTGCGCTGAGCCGTGGGGAGTTGCAGTGTGTGGGTGCGACGACGCTGAACGAGTACCGGAAGTACATCGAGAAGGATGCGGCGCTGGAGCGGCGGTTTCAGACGGTGAAGGTGGAGGAACCGAGCGAGGACGACGCGATTCTGATTCTGATGGGGATCAAGCCGAAGTATGAGACCCACCACAAGGCGGTGTACACGGATGAAGCGATTGTGCAGTCGGTGAAGCTGTCGTCGCGTTATCTGACGGGACGGTTCCTGCCTGACAAGGCGATCGACATCATGGACGAGGCTGGGGCGAGGGCGCGGATTGGGGCGATGACGCGGCCGCCTGAGTTCAAGCAGATCGAAGTTGAGATCGAGCGGATCCGGAATGAGAAGGAAGGCGCGATCAAGGATCAGGATTTCGAGAAGGCTGCGGCGCTGCGTGACGGCGAGCGGAATGCGCGGAAGAATCTTGAGACCCTGATGGAGACGTGGCGGACGGGGAATGAGGAGAAGCGCGTGACGGTGGGGATTGAGGAGATCATGTCTGTGGTGAGCAAGTGGACGGGTGTGCCGCTGAATCGGATGGAGCAGAAGGAGACGCAGAAGCTGCTGAAGATGGATCAGGAGCTGAGAGGCAAAGTGATTGGTCAGGATCACGCGGTGGTGGCGATTTCGAAGGCGCTGCGGCGGAGCCGTGCGGATTTGAAAGATCCGCGGCGTCCGATCGGGTCGTTCCTGTTCCTTGGGCCGACGGGGGTTGGGAAGACCTTTCTGGCGAGGAACCTAGCGGAGTTCATGTTCGGGGATGGCGATGCGCTGATTCAGATCGACATGTCCGAGTACATGGAGAAGTTCACGGCGAGCCGGTTGATCGGGAGTCCTCCCGGGTATGTGGGTTATGAAGAGGGTGGACAGTTGAGCGAGGCGGTGCGTCGTCGGCCTTACAGCGTGGTGTTGTTTGATGAAGTGGAGAAGGCGCACCCTGACGTGATGCATCTGCTGCTGCAGATTCTGGAGGAGGGGACGATCACGGACAGTTTCGGCCGCAAGGTGGACTTCCGGAACACGATCATCATTCTGACGTCGAATGTGGGAGCGGAGCTGATCAAGAAGCAGAACGTGATGGGCTTTGGTGCGATTGGCGCCGATGCGCACGACTATGACTCGATGAAGGACAAGATCACGGAGCAGGCGAAGAGGCACTTCAAGCCAGAGTTCCTGAACCGTCTCGATGATCTGATTGTGTTCCACATGCTGGAGAAGACCGATCTGATCCGGATTGTGGATCTGGAGATTGCGAAGGTGCTGAAGCGGGTGCGCGACAAGCACATTCATGTGGAGCTGGATGAGACGGCGAAGGAGTTCCTGATTGTGGAGGGTTATGATCCTCAGTACGGGGCGCGGCCGATGCGGCGTGCGGTGGAGCGTCATCTGGAGGATCCGTTTGCGGAGCATCTGCTGCGCGGGGATGTGAAGGAAGGCGACACGGTGAAGGTGACGCGGCGCGAGGGTGAGAAGGCGCTGAAGTTCAGTATTGAGGAGCAGGCACCGCCTGCGGAGGGGGAGACTGCTTCGGTGGAAGGCTGAGAGGGAAGGATTGAGTAAGCTTACTGCGCCCGCGACTGCCGAGAGGTGGTGGCGGGCGCGGTGTTTTCGGGGGTAGCGTGTTGATGGGCGCGGGCGCGCGCTTGCAAAGCGGTTGGGGGGCCGTCATGGCGGAGGGATGCTGACAACACCGGTGGCCCTTGGGGCGAAATCGTATGAGGTACTGACGGGGCGAGGCCTGCTGGGGGAGTGTGGGGAGCGGGCGCGGGCGATGTTTCCGGGGTCGGGGCGTTGCGTGGTGATTACGGATGCGAATGTGGGGCCGCTGTATGCTGGGCGGGTGGTGGCGTCGCTGGCGGGTGCGGGGATTGAGGCGGAAGTGATCACAGTGCCAGCGGGGGAGCCGTCGAAGTCGTTTGCGGTGCTGGAGACGGTGACGCGGGCGATGATCCGTGCGGGATTGGACCGGAAGGCGTTTGCGGTGGCGCTGGGAGGCGGGGTGATTGGGGATCTGGCGGGGTTTGCGGCGTCGGTGTTTTTCCGGGGGATTCCGGTGGTGCAGATCCCGACGACGATTGTGTCGGTGGTGGACAGTTCGGTGGGAGGGAAGACGGGAATCAACACGGCGGAGGGGAAGAACCTGATCGGGACCTTTCATCAGCCGCGACTGGTGCTGATTGATCCGGAGACGCTAGGGTCGCTGCCGGACCGGGAGTATCGGGAGGGGTTTGCGGAAGTGATCAAGCATGCGGCGATTCGTGATGCGGCGATGCTGGACGAGCTGGAGGTGCTGGCGGGTGAGACCGGGCGGGACGGGCTGGAGGCGTTGATTGCGCGGAATGTGGCGATCAAGGCGGCGATTGTGAGCGAGGACGAGTTTGAGACGAAGGGATTGCGGGCGTTATTGAATTTCGGGCATACGATCGGGCACGGGATTGAGGCGAGTGCGGGGTACGGGGAGATGCTGCACGGGGAAGCGATCAGTCTGGGGATACGTGCGGCGCTGCGTTTGTCGGAGGAATTTGCGGGGTTGGATGCGGCGGTGACGCGGCGCCTGGTGCGGCTGCTGGGGATGTGGCGGTTGCCGTTAGTGCTGCCTGAGACGATCGGGACGGCGGCGGTGCTGGAGAAGATGGGTCGGGACAAGAAGTTCGACCATGGGCGGCTGAAGTTTGTGCTGTTGAGGGCGGCGGGGGATGCTTTTGTGAGTGGGGAAGTGACGGCGGCGGCGGCGGAGCGAGCGATTGAAGGGCTGAGGGAAGCGCCGGGGGAGTGAGGGTGGGAGATGGTTAGGGGTCTTTTTATTTGTCAGGACTGGTTCTGTTTCCACCAATCGGGCGGGCGTTCCCATGGTTGGAGGGGAGATGGCGGGAGCCCGTGTTCAGCGGCATGGGGGTCGCGGAGGACTTCTTCGATGAGGAGTTGTTCCGGGGTGGGGGAGCGCGGGCGCTGACGGAGGGCGATGACGCAGGCTCCGATGACGGCGAAGGTGAGGAGGAGGCAGAGGAGGAGCGTCCATGCGAGCCAGTTGCTGATGGTGGCGGCGGAGGCTTCGACGGGGCCCTGCCAGACGCGGCCGGGGATGGAGGGGAGCGGTTGGCGGTCGGTGAGGTAGGCCGCGATGGACTGGACGTGGCCGGGGAGGCTGGAGAGGAGTGCGTCCATGACCGGATGTTGGGTTTGGTCAGGTGCCGGCGGTGCGATCCTTGTCGAGGAGGAGACGCATGGGGACCATGTGGGAGTGGACGAAGCCGTTTTTCTGGAAGAAGCGCTGGGATTCCTCGCTGACGCGGTCGGTGAGGAGGGTGATGCGGCGGAAGTCTTTTTTGGCGGCGAATTCCTTGACGTAGTTGACGAGTCTGGAGCCGTAGCCGTGGCCGCGGTGTTCGGGGCTGACGATGACGTCTTCCATGAGGATGACGAAGCCGCCTTCTGCGGTGCTGATGGTGAAGAGGAGGTTGACCATGCCGATGACCTTGTGGTCATTGCGGGCGACGAAGATGCGGCCGCGGTTGGGTTGTTCGAGGATGAGGCGGAGGCCGTGGCGTTGTTTATCGGCGTCCGGGTGGAAGTCGGCTTCGATGGCCATCAGGGACATCACGAGGTCCGTCAGTTCGGAGAGGTCCTCCAGAGTGGCGGGTTCGATGCGGACAGGATCCGAGGAGGTTTCCATGGGAGGGCGCGGGCGGTGAGGGGATACTTGCCAGTGGCGGGAGGGGAGGGCAATGGGGAATCCGGAGGGGTGGGAGGGATGGAGACCACGCGGATGCGGGAGGAGGGAACGCTTTGCAGGGGGCGGGCGGATGGGATGTGGTGAGGTTTACAATCAACCCCCCACTGAAATGAAACGACTTGCCTTCATGACACTGCTAGGCGCGGCTGCGGCTGCGGGAACCCTTGTTGCGGACGATGCGACTGGCTGGCATTCCCTGTTTGATGGGAAGACCCTTGAGGGATGGAAGTCGAATGACGAAGTGCCGGGGGTGTTCACGGTGGAGAACGGGGCGATCAAGGTGAAGGGCGGGCGTGCGCATTTGTTTTATGCGGGGAAGGTGCAGGACGCGAAGTTCCGGAATTTCGAGTTCAAGGCGAAGGTGATGACGAAGAAGAATGCGAACAGCGGGATTTATTTTCACACGGAGTTTCAGAAGGACGGGTGGCCTGCGAAGGGGTATGAGTGTCAGGTGAACAATTCGTTCGACAAGGATCCGCGGCGGACGGGGAGTCTGTATGCGGTGCAGGATTTCAAGGATGTGTTTGTGAAGGACGACGAGTGGTTTGACTATCACATCAAGGTGGTGGGCAAGCACATCACGGTGACGGTGAACGGGAAGGTGACGGCTGATTACACGGAGAAGGAAGGTGATCCGCGCGGGGACGGCGATCAGAAGAAGTACCGCTGGGTGAGTGCGGGGACGTTTGCGTTCCAGGCGCACGACCCGGGTTGCGAGGCTTACTACAAGGACATTGCGGTGAAGCCGCTGGACTGAGGTTGGGAACTCCGACGAACTGAACGATGAAGACGCCTGCCTTTTTCCTGTTTCTGGCTAGTGTGAGTGTGCTGACGGGTGGTGAGCCGGTGCCATTGAGCAACGGCAAGGACCTGAGCGGCTGGACGGATGCGGCCGGGAAGGCACCGGGAGAGGGCTGGAAAGTGGAAGAAGGCGGCGTCATTCACCGGGCTGGGAAGGCCGGTGATCTGTTCACGGCGAAGGAGTACGGGGACTTCGAGCTGAGTTTCAGCTGGAAGATTGCGGCTGGGGGGAACAGCGGGGTGAAGTACCGGATGAAGGAGTACGCGGGGAAAGGGTTGCTGGGGCCGGAGTATCAGGTGCTGGATGACGAGAAGCATCCTGACGCGAGGGTGGGTCCGCAGCGGCAGTCGGCGGCGCTGTATGATCTGGTGGCGGCGGATGCGGGGGCGAAGCGGTTGAAGCCGCCGGGGGAGTGGAACGAGTCGCGGATTGTGGTGCGCGGGGGATCGATCGAGCACTGGCTGAACGGTGCGAAGGTGGTGTCGATCACGGTGGGATCGGATGAGTGGAAGGCGGTGCACGCGAAGAGCAAGTTCAAGGGGGTGCCTGATTTTGCGGTGAACGCGAAGGGGCGGATCATGCTGCAGGACCACGGGGACGAGGTGTGGTTCCGGGGGCTGATGATCCGGGAGTTGTGAGGGGTGTGTGAGGGCTTGCCGCGTTTTCCTTCTGGAGGAATTCAGGGGTTTGCGAGGACGCGGAGGGCGAGTTTGACGGCGAAGGGGATGGTGAGGAGACTGACGAGGGTGGTGACGACGATGACGCGCATGGCGGTGGCTTCGTCGCCGCCGTAGCGTCGGGCGAGGATCATGGGGAAGACGGCGGCGGGCATGGCGGACTGGACGGCGATGACGTGGCGGAAGTCCTGGGAGGCCCACGGGAGGAGGAGCATCCCGCCTAGCATGGTGAGGGGGAGGATGGCGAGGCGCATGACGATGCCGCCGATGGCGGCGCGGGAGTCGCTGAGCCAGCCCTTGCGGCCGACGAGGTCGCCGAGGGTGGCGCCGACGAGGAGGAGGCCGAGGGGGACGGCGCAGTCGCCGAGGAGGCGGGAGGCGCGCTGGATGGTTTGGATGGCCCATGCGGCGGGAGCGCCGGGTGCGAGGAGCGGGAGCCAGTCGATGAGATTGAGGAGGAGGCCGGCGATGATGGAGCCGACGACTGGGTTGAACATTTTGCGGAAGGCACCGTGGGCGGAGGGCTGCATGAGCCAGACGCCGGCGGTCCAGAGGACGAGTTCGACGCCGAGACTGTAGACGAAGAGGACGCCCATCCAGTTGCCGCCGGGGAAGAGGACGGACATGACTGGGATGGGGAGGTAGCCGTAGTTCTGGATGGAGCAGGCGAGGGCGAAGGTGCGGCGGGTGGCGGGTTCGCGGAGGCGGAAGATGGGGGCGGCGGCGTAGGCGAGGAGGCCGCCGAGGAGCATGAAGAGGACGCCGCAGACGAAGGGGATCCAGACATTTTCGGGGCGGCGGAGGGCGGTATTGCCGACGACGTTCTGGAGGATGAAGCAGGGGTAGGTGACGTTGACGGCGAGGCCGATCATGGAGGTGTCACCTGCGGGAGTGAGGATGCCGAGACGGCGGAGGGCGGCCCCGGTTCCCATGAGGAGGAAGACGGGGAGGGCTGCGGTGAGCAGGAGGAAGGTGGAGACTTCGGTCGGCATGAAGTGTCAGGGAGGCGCGGTGGGGCGGAAGAGGTCGGGCCATTGGGAGCGCCATGCGGCCGGGAGGCGGAGCGGTTTGGCTTTGGGCATTTCGACGAGCGCGAGGGCCTGACGGCAGGTCACGAGGAGGGAATTGTCGGCGGGTCTGGTGATTTCGAAGCGGCACCAGAAGCGGGCGCGTTCGAGGGAATCGAGCCAGCCGCGGATGGAGAGGAGATCGCCGAGGAGGGCTGGGCGGCGGTAGTCGATTTCGGTGCGGACGACGACGGCGAAGTGTTGTGAGGCCATCATGGAGCGGAGGTCCATGCCGAGGGAGGCGGCGAGCCTTGTGCGGCAGGTTTCGATGAAGCGGAGGTAGGCGATGTTATGGACGACGGCACCGGCGTCGGTGTCGAAGAACATGACTTCCTCTGAGGTTTCGAGAGAGGGGGCGGGGGTCATGGAGAGGCGGCGGGTGCTAGGCGGCGGCGGGCGAGGACGATGATGGCGGCGAGGCCGAGGGCACCAGCTGCGGCGGAGAAGAGATTGCCGAAGCGTGCGAAGGGGGTGGGTGTGCCGGAGGTTGGGGCGATGGAGGTGTCGAGGACGCCGTTGGTGAATGGAGGGAGAGCGGAGATGCGGCCGTTGGTGTCGATGGTGCAGGTGATGCCGGTGTTGGCGCTGCGGATCATGGGGCGGCGGAGTTCGAGGCAGCGCCAGCGGGCGTTGATGGCGTGGATGTGGGCGGCTGGGCTCTGGTGGAACCAGTTGTCGTTGGTGACGTTGACGATGAGTTGCGGTTCGGGGCGGACGAAGCGGCGGACGTGGGAACCGACGGAGTCTTCGAAGCAGACGAGCGGGATGATGGATGGGACGGTGCGGCTGGCGGGGAAGGGGGTGGTGACCGTGCCGGGGGCGAAGTCGCGCGGGATGAGATCGCCTAACAGTTGTTCGAGGAAAGGCAGCTGGCGGCGGAAAGGGATGAACTCGCCGAAGGGGACGAGCTGGACCTTGGCGTGGAGGAGGAATTGTGAGGAATCGCCGTGGAGGAGGGCGACGCAGTTGCGCGGGTTCCAGTCGCCAGGGGCGGCACCCTCGATGGAGTCGGCGTCGCAGCCGGTGATGAGCGTGGAGCCGGAGGCGAGGAGGGCGTCGAAGGCCTTCATGTTGACGGCGTCGTGGAACCAGCCCGGGAGGGCTGATTCTGGCCAGACGATGAGGTCGCGGGCCGGGTGCCTGGAGGCGGCGGAACTTGAGGCAATGAGGTCGTCGTAGCGGCGCTGATGGACGGAATCTTCGCCGGACATTTTGTCAGCCATGCTGATATTCGGCTGGAGGAGGGCGACGCGGATGGGCGGGAAGGCGTTGTCAGGGTGGTGGGGGAAGTCGAGCGAGAGGAAGGCGGTGGCGGTTAGGGTGAGGGCGGCGATGAGTTGAGGGCGGGGACGGGAGAGAGGGACGAGGATGGATTGCAGGGCGACGGGGAAGAAGGCGGTGCCGGTGACGCCGATGAGCGGGGCCCAGTCGCGGAGGCCTGGGATGGTGCCGAGAGGGACGGCGATGCCGTTCCATGGGAAGCCGCTGAGGAGCGAGCTGCGGAGCCATTCGAGGCCGCACCAGAGGCCGGCGAGGGCGAGGGCGGAGGTGATGGAGGCGCGGGTGGACTGGGGGCGGATGAGTGCGGCGCAACCGGCCCAGACGGCTGGGTAGAGGGCCAGGTAGGCGCAGAGGGCGAGCATGCCTGGGACAGTGACGTGGCCGAGCCACCAGAGGGAGGCGATGAAGAAGACCGCGCCGAAGGACCAGCCCATGCGGAAGCCAGACCACCATGAGCGGCGGCGGGACGGGAGGGTGCGGGCTGACTGGAGGGCGAGGAGGAGGGGGATGAGTCCGATGAAGGAGGCGAGGGCGGCGGGCGAGAATGTGAGGGAGGGCAGCAGGAACGGGACAGCGGCGAGGAGTCCGCCGAGGGCGGGGAGGAGGTTAGTGGCCGTTCTGCGGGGGTGCGAAGTCGCGCCCGCCTCGGGCCTTGGACTTGGAGAGGATTCCTCGTTCATGGGGTTCTAACGGTGAGGCGGGCGGATGGGGATGTGGTAGGCTGGGGCGGAGACAAGGCCGGGACGGCCTTGCTACGGCGGAGGGCTGACGATGTGGTGGCGTGGGGCAGCGACAAGGCCGGGACGGCCTTGCTACGGGAGGGCTGCGGAGGCATTGTGATATTAGGCTTCGAGGCGGCGGGCGATGTCGGCTTTTACTTCGGACCAGAGCCTGTCGATGGAGGCGCGGACATCGGTGCGGATGGCGGGGATGTCGCTGATGGGGAGGGATTCGCCGGGGGCGGGTTTGCGGCTGGCGAAGAAGTAGAATTTGACCTTGGGTTCTGTGCCGGAGGGGCGGACGGCGAAGCGGCGGCCGTCGGCGAGTTCGGTGATGAGCATGTTTTCGCGCGGGATGAGGTCGCCTTCTTCGTCGAAGACATCCTGCTGACCGAAGTGGGTCA
This sequence comes from Verrucomicrobiaceae bacterium, assembly GCA_027486335.1. Taxonomy (GTDB): domain Bacteria; phylum Verrucomicrobiota; class Verrucomicrobiia; order Verrucomicrobiales; family V1-33; genus V1-33. The sequence goes on from JAIXPK010000198.1 coordinate 19,890, forward strand.
TGCGTGTGACGGCGGTGCCGTCGAGGAAGGTGGGAGGGGAAGCGGCGTAGCTTTCGACGAGACGGCGGATTTTCTGAGCGCCGTCAGCGCCTGGGAATTCGGGGCTTTCGGTGTGTTCGACGAAGACGCCGAACGTGGAGAAGACCTCGTCGAGGAGGTCAGGGATGGTGAGGTTGCGGGAGGCGGCGTAGGCGGCGAGTTCAGCGAACATGACGACGGCTCCGTTGCCGTCCTTGTCGCGGATCCAGTCTGCGCCGAGGTAGCCGTAGCTTTCTTCGCCGCCGAAGACGAAGAAGCGGCTGTGGGCGAGACGGGCGTCGCGGCTTTCGGAGTCGGTTAGTGAGCGGTAGCGTGCGCGGATGTCTGCGGGGAGGGCGTTTTCGTATTTGCCGAGTTTGCCGCCGATGAATTTGAAACCTGTGAGGGTATTGACGCAGAGGACGCCGAATGAGTGGGCGATGGTGTCCTGGAGCTGGGTGGTGACGAAGGTTTTGACGACGACGGCGTGGTCCTTGTTAGATTCGGTGAGGATGCCGAGTTCGAAGAAGGTTTTGAGGCGGTACCATGCCATGAGGGAACCGATCTGATTGCCGGTGATGAGCTGCATGCGGCCGGAGCGGTCGCGGACGGCGACGCCCATGCGGTCGCAGTCGGGATCGGTGCCGATGACGATGTCGGCGTGTTCCTGTTCAGCGAGGTCGAGGGCCATCTGGAGGGCCGAGGCGTTTTCCGGGTTGGGGGAGACGACGGTGGGGAAGCGGCCGTCGGGGATGTCCTGAGCTGGGACTGTTAGGAAGTTGAAGCCGAGGGAGCTGAGGACGGTGGGGACGAAGACCCCGCCGGTGCCGTGGATGGCGGTGTAGATGATTTTGAGGCCCTTGGCTTTTTCGAGGAGGCCGGGTTGGAGCATGACGCCCTTGAGACGTGCGAGGTAGGCGTCGTCGATTTCGGTGCCGAACGTGCGGAGTTGGCCGCGCTGTTCTGGTGGGAGTGGGGTGTACTGGTCGGATTCGACGGCATTGACCTCGTCGAGGATGCCTGTGGCGACTGGTTCGAGGATGGGGTCGCCGTCTTTGAAGTATGCTTTGTAGCCGTTGTCGTGGGCTGGGTTGTGGCTTGCGGTGAGCATGACGCCGCCGGTGGCGTTGACGTGGCGGACGGCGAAGGAGAGTTCCGGGGTGGGACGGTGGGAGGAGAAGAGCCAGACATCGACGCCGCTTTCGGTCATGATTTTGGCGGAGAATTCAGCGAATTCGCGGGCGAAGTGGCGGGTGTCGTGGCTGAAGACGACGGAGGGACGGCCGGGGAGCCCTTCGCGTTGCCAGTAGTCGGTGAGGAATTTGGCGAAGCCGCGGTTGGCGCGGGTGAGGTTGAAGAAGTTGAGGGCGTTGGTGCCGACGCAGGGGAACTGGGGGCGGTCGTCTGGGGCGGCGTTGCCGCGTTCGGCGGAGGTGATGATTTTGCCGATGGTGCGGCCGCGGAGACCGCTGGTGCCGAACGCGAGTTTTTTGAAGAAGCGGTCGTTGAGTTCGGTCCACTGGGCGGTGGAGACGAGTTCTGCGATGGAGCTGTGGACGACTGGGTCGGAGCTACCGGCGGAGAGTTCGAGGAGGTTGGCGGCGCTGGATTCGAGGAGGAGACCTGAGGAGCGAGCGGCGGCGACAGCGGATTTAAGTTCTTCAAGTTGCATGATGGAGCGGGATCACGGAATGGGGGGGAATCTGGGGATGATTGTGCGCGAGGCAACCCCGGAAGCCTGTCGATCCGATGCTGGAAAAATCATCAGTTGCGATGTTACTGGGAGCGCTTGCCCGGCGGGCCGCCCATGGGCTGCCGGATGGGGAGACGACTGCCTTGCGGGTGGTGCATGGGGAGGCGGATGGGTTGGCGGGGTTGGCGGTGGATTCGTTTGACGGGCACTGGCTGGTGCAGACGAGGGATCAGCCGTGGCCGAAGTGGCTGGAGGGGACGCGGGCGGAGGCGGGATGGCGGTCGTTGTCGTGGAAGCGGCTGGATCAGCATGACAAGCAGAGCCCGGTGCCAATGGCGGGGGATGTACCGGACGGGGTGTTTCGGGTCAGGGAGCTTGGGCTGGAGTATGAGATCGATTTCGGGGCGGGGTACAGCCAGGGGTTGTTCATTGATCAGCGCGTGCAGAAGGCGCGGTTGCTGGAGCGGATGGAGCCGGGGCAGCGGTTTCTGAATTTGTTTGCGTACACGTGTGCGTTCAGCGTGCTGGCGGCGAGTCGGGGGGCGGTGACGACGAGTGTGGATTTGTCGCGGCCGTTTCTGGAATGGGGGAAGCGGAATTTCGGGTTGAACGGGCTGGATGAGGGGTCGCATTTTTTCTGTCGCGGGGATGCTGGAGAATGGCTGCCGCGGTTTGCGGCGAAGGGGCGGAGCTGGCATGGGATTGTGCTGGATCCGCCGACGTTTTCGCGGAATGCGGATGGTGGGGTGTGGCGGGTGGAGCGGGATTTGCCGGGGATGGTGGCGGCGTGTCTGCGGGTGCTGGAGCCGGGTGGGTGGCTGATGGTGTCGACGAATCACCATGCGCTGACGCCGGGGCAGTTCCGGAGTCTGGTGACGCGAGGGAGTGCGGTGGCGGGGCGGCCGGTGCTGACGTGGGAGGCGGGGTCGCTGCCGCCGGATTTTCCGGGGGTTCCCTATCTGAAAGTGGCGACGCTGACGGCTTGATGGAGCGAATACTAGGCGATTGCGTGGGAGCGGGTGCGGGTGGAGGGACGGGGATGGAATTCAGAACTGAGTACCGGGTGACGGAGGCGGTGCAGACAGCGGCGGCGCGGCAGATGTTCCATGCGGTCTATCTGAGGAAGAAGTGGATCGGGATTGTGGCGATGGTGGTGATCGGGGTGGTGCTGTGGTTTCAGGGGTGGTCGCCGGCGCGGGAGATCGGGCTGGCGGACATGATTGTGGCTGGGGTGCTTGCGGTGCTGTGGGTAAAGACGTATTTTCAGGTGATAGGGAACTCGCGGACGGCGCTGCGGACATTGAGTGATGATCAGGTGACGCTGAGGATGGGGGATGAGGGGATGGAAATGGAGATGGCGGACAGCCGCCGGAAATTGTCTTGGGATAAGGTGGACCGGGTGGTGGAGACGAAGGATTTCATGATTCTGATGGCGGGGCGACTGCCGGTGGCGAGCCTGCCGAAGGGGGAGCTTGGTGGGGAGATGGTGGAGTGGCTGCGCGGGCATGCCGGGCGGCGCAAGGTGAGGTGAGGAATTCCGGCTTTCGCGCGGCGGCGAATGCGTGCAGGAGAGGGGATGCTTACTGATTGTTTCCGCCGGAGCGTTCGATGGGTGATTCCTGGGCTGCTTGCCTTGCTAGGGGTGAGTGGTGCTGCTGATGAGACGACGGTGCAGCCAGCGCCGGAGGAGATGGCGAAGTCGGCGGGCGTGAAGCTGCCGGGATTGCCGTGGCATGTGGTGAATCTGTGGTGGGACTTTGAGAAGCCGGTGGAGCACTTCAGCTCGCTGGAGATGGAGGTGACGATTGACCGGGATGTGCCGGCGACGTGCAATCTTTACATTTCGCCGTGCGGGATTGCGAAGATCAACGGGCTGCAGTTTTACGGCGGGATTCAGACGAACATCAATGGGTGGGCGAGCAAGGAGAGCCGGGAGCGGGTGTTCTCGGGCAAAGGGGCGATTTTCTCGCGGTGGTCGGCGGACAAGAAGACGCCGATCGGGCTAGATCATGTGCGCACGAGTGCGGGGGATTGTCTGGTGGAGAGTGCGGGTTACGAGGGGGAGTTTGCGAGTGTGCGGCGGCCGTATGCGTGGAGTAAGGGGACGTATCGTTATCTAATCGAGAAGGGTGAGACGGAGACGGTGGATGGGAAGGAGAGCACGTGGTTTCACTGCCGGGTGAAGAACGAGGCGGGCGAGGTGCACGAGGTGGGCAGCCTGCGGTTCGAGGGGCGGGATTTCACGTTCTGGGAGCGGCACAGTGCGTTTGTGGAGGTTTACAGCACCGCGAAGATTCCGAGGTCGGGGATTCCTGCGGTGAAGGTTTCGTTCGGGCGGCCGAAGATCAACGGGGAGCTGGTACCGCTGAAGCAGGTCAATGCTTACTATCCTGATCCGGCGAAGGGCGCGCCGGGGTCGCCTGACTGTGCGAATGTGACGGCGGATGGCGAGCGGTGCGTGGTGGAGGTCGGGCCGATTTTCAAACGTGAGGAGGCGCGGCGGCGTCATCCGGTGGAGTTGAAGAAGGGGTCTTGAGGGAGGGGGGGCGTGGGGGGGGGATCGGCGGCAGATCATCCAGGTGTTGCCGACTGCGTTAATCTGGCGTATTCTCCGCGATGTTGACGTTGAATGAAATCGAAGAGCAGGCACTCTCCCTTCCTGACAATCAGCGGGCTGCCCTGGCAGCGCATCTACTGGATTCTCTCCCCGCGATGCTCCACGATGAGGACGCCGGGGTGGCGGAGGCAGCGCGGCGGGATTCAGAACTGGATCGAGATCCATCATCAGGAATGAGGCTTGCGGAGTTCCGGACGGCTTTTGGGCAGTGATGGATTCCCGTGTCATTTTTCATAGGTTAGTTCAGCGGGACATGGATGGCGTTCTCCGATAAAAGGCTGTGCTGGGAAATGGAGGAGGGGCGGCGAAACAGGGCGGATGCGGCAGCGACAAGGCCGGGACGGCCTTGCTACGGTGGGGGCCGCGGAAGCAGGGTGGATGGTGCTTTGCTGGGGCAGGGGCAAGGCCGGAGCGGCCTTGCTGCGGGTGACTGGCGAATGGCGGTGGAATCTGCGCTGCATGAAGCCGGGGTGCTGGTGGTTCTGATTGGACTGCCTTCAGCGAAAGAGTACAGCCTAGTGCCGAGAGAGCGGAGGGGCGGAGCTGAGGGTGGCGAGGGATGGCGTAGAAATTAGGTGGGCGAATTCGGCGAAATGGGGAGGGGTGGTGGGACGTAGGAGTGGGGAGATGCACCTGATTCACACTGTTGTTGCCTGCCTGAGTCTGACTGTGGCCCTTACTGCGGAGGCTCCGGTTGAGGAGGGGTTTGAGGCGTTGTTTGACGGGAAGAGTCTGAAGGGATGGCATGTGAGTGCGAAGTCCGGGCATTCGGGGACGAGCAAGCATCAGAGTGGGGGTCGGTGGGTGGTGGAGGACGGGGCGATTACGGGGAGTCAGGATGTGCCTGGGAATGGCGGGTTGATTGTGAGTGACGGGGAGTATGGGGATTTTGAGGTGGCGCTGGAGATGAACAATGATTTCGGGCCGGACAGCGGGTTGTTTCTGAGGAGCACGGAGGATGGGAAGGCGTGGCAGGCGATGATTGACTATCATGAGGGCGGGAATCTGATGGGGATTTACGGGGAGGGACTGGGTGGCAATCCGCATGTGAGGAATTACAATTTCACGGACAAGGTGACGGAGATTGAGGCGAAGAAGACGGGTGAGCCGCCGGTGGCATTGCCGGTTCTGCCGGCTGCGTGGCCGCATTTCTGGCGTGCTGGTCAGTGGAATGAATTGAGGGCGAGGATTGAGGGGAATCCGCCGCATATTACGACGTGGATCAACGGGGTGAAGATCATGGAGTGGCAGGAGAAGGAGGTGCGGCATCCTGACAAAGGGGCGATTGCGCTGCAGGTGCATGGGGGCGGGGATTTCACGAAGCAGTTTGTGAGGTACCGGAACATTCGGGTGAAGCGACTTGGGGCGGCGAAGTGAAGGCGGTGGCGGTTGATTACGGGGAGGCCCGGATGGGGCTGGCGGGGACTGATGCTCTGGGGATGCTGGCGCATCCTGTGGAGACGGTGGCGGGGAGACCGTGGCCGGATGCGGCGCGGCGGATTGCGGCGGTGGTGGGGGAGCGTGGGGCGGAGGTGGTGGTGATGGGGTTGCCGGTGCGGATGGATGGGACGGAGGGGACGGCGGCGGAGAAGGTGCGGCGGTTTGCTGAGGAGCTGGGGCGGCACCTTGGGGCGGGGGTGCGGATCGAGTATCAGGATGAATATGGGAGCACGCTGGAGGCGGCGGCGGATCTGCGGGCGTCGGGGCGGAAGGCGAGGCGGCAGCGGCCGGTGATTGATCAGGCTGCGGCGGTGGTGATTCTGCGGGACTGGCTGGAGGCGAGGCGGGTTCGGGAGGGATTGGATTGAGCGGTGACGATGGGTGCGATTCCCTGTGGATTCCATGAACGGCCCCTGATACGGCTGCGGCGGCGAGCGGTGCTTCGGTGCCGCCGCTGATATTTTTTTCTGAACTTGCTCATGGAACTTCTGCATCAAGCCCTGCATTTCATCACCCATCTTCAGGAATCCATTGCGTCGCTGACGCAGCAGTATGGCAATCTGGTGTACGGCATTCTGTTTCTGATCATTTTCTGCGAGACGGGATTGGTGCTGATGCCGTTTCTGCCTGGGGATTCGCTGCTGTTCATTGCGGGGGCGCTGTGTGCGCCGGCTGGGGGCGGGCATCTGAAGCTTGGGCTGATCTGTGTGCTGCTGCCGCTGGCGGCGGTGATCGGTGACAGCCTGAATTACTGGGTGGGGAGGTATCTTGGGCCGCGGGTGTTTTCGCGGCCGAAGTCATTGTTGTTCAATGCGGACGTGCTGCACCGGACGCAGGCGTTTTATGACCGGCACGGGAAGAAGACGGTGATTCTGGCGCGATTCATTCCGCTGGTTAGGACGTTTGCTCCGTTTGTGGCTGGGGTGGGGCGGATGAATTACCCGACGTTTCTGGTGTTCGGGATTGCGGGGGCGTTTTTCTGGGTGGTGGTGTGTGCGGGGGCGGGGTATATTTTCGGGGATTTTCCGATCGTGAAGAAGCACTTCGAGCTGATCATTCTCGGGGTGATCGGGGTGAGCCTGCTGCCGCCGGTGATTGCGTGGATCAATGCGCGGAAGGAGGCGAAGGCGGCGCTGGAGCGGGCGGACAAGGAAGAGCCGGGGGCGTGAGGGACTGTTAGGAAGCCGGTTGGGGATTCTGGTCAGAAGAGATCGAGTTCGACCTGATTGGAGACTGGGCCGTCGATGTCGCTGGCGTCGGCGGCTTTGCGGGGGCGGGATTTGCGGGGGGAGTCTGAGGCGGAGTCTGAGGCGTCGCCTTTGGGGGCGGTGGCTTCGAGTTTTGTGAGGATTTCGCGGGCGCGGTCGATGATGGGCTGGGGGAGACCGGCGAGGCGAGCGACCTGGATGCCGTAGCTTTTGTCGGCTGCGCCTGGGAGGATTTTGCGGAGGAAGATGATGCGGTCATTCCATTCGCGGACGGCGACATTGGCGTTGCGGACGGAGGGGCGGCGGTCGCTGAGAGCGGTGAGTTCGTGGTAGTGGGTGGCGAAGATGGTGCGGCACTGGATGGAGTCGCAGAGGTGTTCTGCGACGCTCCATGCGATGGCGAGGCCGTCGAAGGTGGCGGTGCCGCGGCCGATTTCGTCGAGGATGACGAGACTGCGGGCGGAGGCGTTGTTGAGGATGGCGGCGGTTTCGTTCATTTCGACCATGA
>JAIXPK010000564.1 GCA_027486335.1 Verrucomicrobiaceae bacterium
GGCGTCTTCGTCCACAACACCATCAATCACGAACACTGGGGCACCCGCCTCACCGACGCCAAACAGGAGGTCCGCGACAAAGCACGCGCCAACATGGACCACTGTCTCCGCTGCTCCCACGCCGCCGGCGGCTCCGGCATCCTCATCGTCGTCGGCAAAGGCAGTGACGGCCCAGCCGAAGAAATCGAAGCCCGCGCCCGCATCGAAATCTCCAAAAGCATCCCCCTCGCCGCCTCCCTCGGCCAGCGCATCCTCTTCGAAAATGTCTGGAACCAGATGATGTACGACCACGACAAAGGCCCGGAACAATCCGCCGACCGCCACATCCGCTTCATCGACAGCTTCAAAAGCCCATGGGTCGGCCAGTACTACGACATCGGTAACCACTGGAAATACGGCCAACCCGGCGAATGGATCCGCGCCTTCGGCCCACGCGCCGTCAAATTCGACGTCAAAGGCTTCAGCCGCGCCAAAGACACCTTCACCGAAATCACCGGCGACGACGACGACCTCCCATGGGCCGAAGTCCGCAAGGCCATCGCCGACACCAACTGGACCGGCTGGACCACCGCTGAAGTCGGCGGCGGCGGGCTCGAACGCCTCACCAAGGTCCGTCAGCAGATGGAAAAAGCCTTCGGTCTCTGACCCCGGCCTCTAACAACCACCTCGCCTTCCCGTGCGCTCGCTCCTCCTCGCCCTAGCCCTCTCCATCGGGCTCGTCTCCGCTCAGGATAAATCCCCGCTCGCCATCCCAGCCACCGACGAAGGGCTCCCAGGCACCGGCCCCATCCGACGCTACGACTGGTTCAAATCCCTCTGGCTCGAAAAACGCAGCGCATGGGCCAAACGCACCGCTGAGGACAAAGGAGCCGTCGTCTTCCTCGGCGACTCCATCACCCAGGGCTGGGGCGACGACTTCGCCGGGGCCTTCCCCGGCCTCAAAGCCGCCAACCGCGGCATCAGCGGCGACACCACCCGCGGCATGCTCGTCCGTCTCAAGGAAGACGTCCTCGACCTCTCCCCCGCCGCCGTCGTCCTCCTCATGGGCACGAACGACCTCGAAGAGAAAGCCTCCCCGGAAACCATCGCCGCCAACGCCGTCCTCCTCCTCGACGCCCTCAAAGCCCACCGCCCAGACCTCCCCATCTTCCTCTGCGAGGTCTTCCCAGCCTCCGCCTCCAAATCCCGCCCCGCCGCCAGCATCAAGGCCATCAACGACCTCTACCGCAAAGCCGCCAGCTCCAGACCCCAGGTCACCCTCGTCCCCACCTACGCCCTCTTCGCCAACGCCTCCGGCGACGCCAAACCCGAAGAATTCCCAGACCTCCTCCACCCCAACACAGCCGGCTACGAAAAATGGGCCTCCGCCCTGACCCCAGCCCTCAAATCCAAAGGCCTCCTCAAATAACCTAGGCCCCTCTCCGTTCAAGCAGCCGCAGGCTCTGGACTGCTGTCAGAATTACAGCTCTCTCCGCGCACGGAGTGCGCCTACGAGTCCCTCCCAACAAGCCCCCGTCCCGTAGGGACGACCGGTGACTAGCCGGGGGTGCCGCGAGCCGCTCGCGGTACCCCCGGTTCCCAACAACATAACACAGGACCCCGTAGGGGTCCGCCCCTCCGTACCAGCCAGCCGCAGGCTCTGAACCGCCGTAGCCACCCAGACTCACCGCGTCAGCACGTCCGCGGTAAACTCCTCCGCCATCGGCTGATCGTCCAGAGTCTCTCCCTCGCTCGACTCTATCGCCGTCTCCTCAAGGCGATCGTAAACCTCCCGCACCACCGCCGTCACATCAAACTCAACCCGTGCATCCAGCAGCACCGGAGCCCCGGAGATCCCCTCACCATCGAGATTGATGATCACCGCACCCGGCCGCAATCCTTCTCCCACGACGTCCGCCGCCCGCTTCAGCCGGGCAATCTGCTCCTTCGATGGCTCGGTCTCTCCAAAAACCACTGACGCTCTCACGAAGTGAATCGGCGAAACCTCGCCACCAACCCTCACCGCGACCGAACTCCCCCCCAACTGCCCGCCCCTGACGCCATTCCCCGTTCCCTCCGCCGAACCTCCGGCCCCCAAGCGGGACACCCTCCGCGACGAACCCATCGCTTGCCCGCTCGACATCGTCGCTCCTTCCAATCCGACCGCCTCGCCGCCCTCCCGGATGCCCGCCACTCGATCATCGAAAATCACAAACCGCCAGCCCCTCCTCATCCCTTCTAACCCGATCAGCGAAATCAAAACAAACAGAACTGCTGCGATAGCAACTAGCCTCTTAATTCTCGGCGACCGTCTCATCCCCCATTCTGCCGCCAAATTCCTCACTCCGCAACAGAACCCTCCCGCTCCCGCCTCTCCCCACAAGCCCCTCTCCGAACAAGCAGCCGCAGGCTCTGGACTGCTGTCAGAATTACAGCTCTCTCTGCGCACGGAGTGCGCCTACCCGCCCCTCTCCCCACCCGCCCCCTCCGACTCAGCCTTTCTAACTTCTCACTTCTAACTTCTCACTTCCCTCCCCCTCCACCGACGGCACAATTCCGCCGCAGCTCCCGCCCATTCCGGATACTCAAAAACAAATCCCTCCTCCAGCAGCCGCCCCGGAACCACCCGCCGACTCTTCAGCACCAGCTCCGTCTCCGTCCGCAGCACCCGCGCCCCGATCTCCAGCATCCACCGCGCCGCCGGCAACCCTAACCGCGTCCCCCACGCCTCCCGCAACCCACGCATGAACTCCCGGTTCGGCAGCGGATTCGGCGACGCCAGATTGAATACCCCGCTCACCTCATGGTCAATCAACCAGCGCACCGCCCGCACAAAATCCACCTCGTGAATCCACGACACATACTGCCGCCCGTCCCCGTTCGTGCCCCCCAGCCCTAACCGGGTCAGCCCCAGCAGCACATCAAAGACCCCACCGCGATCCGGACTCATCGTCACCGCCGACCGCAGAATCACCTTCCGCGTCCCTGGCACCTCCGCCTCCTCCACCGCACGCTCCCACGCCTTCGCCACCCCAATACTGAACCGCCACGTCTCCGGCATGCCTTCCTCCTCCCCACCCACAATCCCCGTCGCCTCGTCGTTCGCCGCATCATAACGATGCGCATAAATCGTCGCCGTGCTCGACTGCAGCCACACCCGCGGCGGCCGCACCGACTCCGCAATCGCCCTCCCCAGCACCGCCGTCGACCTCACTCGCGACTCCATGATCTCCCGCCGGTTCGCCTCATTATAACGACAGTTCACACTCCGCCCGGCAAGGTTAATGACCACATCCGCACCGTCCACTTCCCCCACCCAGTCACCTAACGTCTCACCATCCCATCGCACCGTCCGATACACCGATCCGCCCGCCCCGCGACTCAGAATCACCACCTCATGCCCTTCCGCCGCAAAGAAACGCGACAGCATCATCCCCACCTGACCACTCCCTCCAGCCAGCACCACCTTCATCGCCCCGTCCCCCCTTCCACCCCACCATCCCACCTCGCCCCAGCACAGCAGCCACCCGCACTCAAAGCACTCAGTCGTCCGGTCGATCTCATAGACCCATCCCTACCCGCCCCAACCCGACCGTCAAGCCAGCCGTCGCCACAATCCCCTACCCAATCATGCCGCCAACTCCCCCAAAAAAAAGGCCTGTTCAGTAATGCCCCACCCAAGCCGACGTGTTAACGGAAATTCAACTCCATGGCTGCGGCCCGTCGCACGACCATCGCGCCCACAGGCCGACGGCCTGACGGAACTTAGCCGGTGGCGTCAGCCACCGGTCTAACATCATAATTGATCACCGCCCCGGCAGGGGCGGCACCCCCTCTCCCATCCCGACCCCTCTCCGAACCAGCCCTTCTCACTTCTAACTTCTCACTTCTCACTTCCCCCCCCCACCCCCCTCAATACGGCGGCAGCATCCTCCGAAACCCATGCCCCAGCACGACCGCAAGAAACACAAGATTCCTCACCACCCGCATCGGCCAGAAGATCCCCGGCAATCGCTCACCTGACGCCACCCGCTCCGCCCCATCCCTCAGCACCGCCACGTTGATCGGCCAATCCACGATCCCTTCCCGCCACGCCGCGGGAATCGCCTCCACCCCCACCCGCGCCCCCGCAATCCCACCCACGATCGCACCCACCGTGTCCGTGTCCCCGCCGCAATCCAGGGCCGACGTCAGCGCCGCCGCAAAATCATCCGGGTGCCTCAACCACGCATACAGCGCCACCGGCACACTGTGCCACGCATAACCAGACACTCCCTTCTCCAATCCCATCGCCGCCGCCAGCTCACCCGTGCTCTTCCCCTCAGCAAGGCATCCCTCCATCACCCTGACAATCTCCCGCCACCCGGCATCCTCACTCAATTCCCTCAACGCCCTCACCACCTCCCCCGGCCCATCCCCGCGCACCGCCCCCGCCGCCGCCAGCGCCACCGCCTGCGCCGCCGTCTCCGCCTTCGGATCCGTATGCGTCACCCGCGTCGACACGCTCACATACTCCCTCCGCTTCTCCTCATCATCACAGAAATAAACCCCGATCACCGCACTCCTCATCGCAGGCCCATTCCCCGCCGACCAAACCCCGCTCCGCTCCGGCGACCACCCGCACCATAACCTGATACACGCCCGCGCCGTCGCCATCCCAACCCCCGCCGGAAGCGCCAGAAACCACCACCGCAATCGCCTCCCCAGCGCCCTCCCAAACCCCGCCGCCTCTCCCCTCCCCTCCGCCAGCGCCCCCAGCACACACCACGTGTGCTCCGTGTCGTCACTCACCATCCCCCGCCCCATCACCAGCCGCATCCTCCACTCCCCTCCCCACATCCTCCCAATCCGCCCAGCACCCAACCCCTCCCCAGGCAACCCCAGCGCATCCCCAACCGCCGTCCCCACCACACTCCCAGCAAGCCACCCCGCCATCGCCCCACTCCCCTCAACCTTCACTAAACCCGCGACCTTCTCAGCTTCAGTATCTGTCTTCATCTCCTTCCTTTAGTGTGTTTTTGACACTATGTCAACCCAACTTCTCCCACCCAGCCCCCTCTCCGAACCAGCCCCCTGGGAGCGCTGAGCCCCAGCTCGGCGATCTCCCAACTCGCCCCCATTCTCCGAACCAGCCCGGGACCGCGAGGCTCCGTACTCGCGCCCATCCCCAAAAGCCCTCTCCGAACCTGCCCTTCTCACTTCAAACTTCTCACTTCTCACTTCCCTCCCCCCGCCCTCGACACCACCTCGATCATCACCAATGCCAAAGCACCATGGGAAGTCGTTGCCAATTCCGTTGATTCGGTTATCGTGAATGACAGCCCGTCACCCCCATTGCATTTCAGTCCGTTGGAAGCCAATGACACCCGACCAAACGCCCCGGTTGCAAATGGATATTCCACCAGATATAGTGAAGCATTGAACTGTTAGCCGTCGCTACGCTTCTCGTGTGAATGACCCCAATTCGCCCATCGTGAGCTCGATCATCTATCGCCAGATTCACCCTTCAGAGACCGCAGCCGTGTCCTCTCTTGCGCGCGACGTCTTCAGCGAGTTTGTTGCACCGCATTACCAGACTGAGGGCGTCGCGGAATTTCACCTATACACTTCTGTCGAGGCTCTTTCGCAGCGTCACGATTCCGGCCACATCACCTTGGTTGCAGAGCACTCAGGCGAGTTGGTCGGCATGCTCCATTTGCGCCGGCCTCGCCACGTCTCCATGCTCTTTGTCCAGTCTTCCCGGCAGCGTGGCGGTATCGCTCGTGGGCTGCTCGCGGCTGTGGGTTCTCTAGCTGGCGACACGGATTGCGAGTTCACTGTCAATTCGTCTCCGAACGCCGTTTCTGCGTACGAACGTTTAGGTTTCCGTGTCACTGCCCAGGAGCAGTGCATTCACGGCATTCGCTTTGTGCCTATGCAACGTCTCTCGCCAAATGACCGCAACGGCTGACCATGCGCTGCAGCGAACGGCCTCCCCGCTGTCCGTTCGGGCGTCGCGGGAGTTCGCGAGCGCACCGTGCGCTCCACCCACCCCGCTGAGGCCGTCGCTGAGCTTGGGTCATTCGCCCAAACTCGCAGCGCTCACTACAGTCCTTCGTAGATAGCTCCTTCTATCATGTCTCCGTTCATGGCGCTCATCGTTCTTGGCGTTCTGATAGGATCAGTCGTTTGCATCGGAGCAGTCATTTGTCGGAAGCGAGGCTGTGCGCTGATGACGCTTCCATTTCCACTGCTCATACTTGCTTGGTTTGTCCTCGCCAGCATCCCGCCAGACTCCGAGCGGGAGTTTGATCGTCTTTTCGGGCAGGCTTCGAGATCAGCGGCCGCCGACATTCGGACGACCAAGCCCATCTTCATGGATGGGTATTTGATCTCGTTTCGTGTATCAGATGGTGACTATGCTCGCATCACGGCAGGCACGTTCTGCAGAGAACCACTTGGTGGGCTCAGGTTTTTCGGTCGGGCACGCCGTCCTCCATCATGGCCGGCGTCTCTTGAGACGATGTATGAGTTTGATCGCCGTGAATTCGGAGAGGATTACCTTCTCGCATACTATGACAGAGGCACTCAGACTGTTTATGCTTCATTCCATTACTGGGGCTGGTGATATGCCACGACACACACAACAACCAAGGGCCGAACATTCAAGGGCGCATGGCTGCGAGCAACGAGCCAGCCAATGCCCCTTGAACAAGCCCGGCAATAACACCCGGGACGTCCATGCGCTTTGTGTTTTGCGCGCGTGCCCTGATCGCCCTTTGAGCGGTGATTTCAGGAGACCCGAGTGCACTTGCTGGGCGCGCGACTGGCCTGCGATAGTCGTCGCGCGAACGTTCCGCGAGCGGCGGGTAAACATTCCGCTTCTCCGGGTGCGGCGCGGGCGTGGGCTCTCGGCGGCGCCCGCCCCGTGCCAGCGCGCCCACTGAGCCAAACGGACGGCCGATGCAAACCCCTATAGGAAGAACCAGCGCCCGCAGCGGCTCAGTCCAACAGCAGTGTATCCGGTCAGAACGCGGGTCCCCCGCCACCCTCAAAACAAATCTTGCCCCCGCCTCCTGACCGGATACAC
>JAIXPK010000117.1 GCA_027486335.1 Verrucomicrobiaceae bacterium
CAGTGTCTCCTCGCCCGCCGTCTCGTCGAACGCGGGGTCCGCTTCGTCGAACTCTCCTGTCTCTCCTACAACATCGGCGGCGGCAACGCCCCCAACCCATGGGACCAGCACGGCGGCATCAAAGACGGCCACGGCCGCATGGGCCACCAGGTCGACCGCCCCATCGCTGGCCTCCTCCGCGACCTCAAAGCTCGCGGTCTCCTCGACGAAACCCTCGTCATCTTCGCCGGAGAATTCGGCCGCACTCCCTTCAGTCAGGGCAGCGACGGCCGCGACCACAATCCCTTCGGCTTCAGCATCTGGCTCGCCGGCGGCGGCATCCGCGGCGGCCTCGTCCACGGCGCCACCGACGACTTCGCCTACCACGCTGTCTCCAATCCCTGCTCAGTCTACGATCTCTGGGCCACCGTCCTCCACCAGCTCGGCATGGACCACGAAGCCCTCACCTACCGCTTCGGCGGCCGCGATGTCCGCCTCACCGACGTCCACGGCTCGGTCCTCTCCTCCATCCTCGCCTGACAGAATTCCGCACCGCACCACCTAACCGTCAGTCCACCCGAACCTGCCACCCCTCCCGGTACTCCCGGCCCCACAACGCCTGCACTTCCGGCCCGCCCTTCATCACGCCCGCTACCCCATCGAAATCCACCACACCGCCCGTCCGGTACGCGACGTTCCCAAGGTGGCACACCAGTGCACTCCGCTGCCCGGTCTCAATCGCCGCATTCAGCGGCTTCCCGTCCCGGATCGCATCCGCCAGATTCTGAAAATGCGGCACGTCGCTGAACGCCGGTTCGTTCCGCCCGGTCTCCTTCCCCGCCTCGTCATACACCCGATACCCGCTGCTGCTCAGCGCCATCGCCCCGCCATCCCCGTAGAACGTCACAAACGCATGCGCATCCGACCCTTTCCGCAGGTGACACGACGAGCTGTCTAACATCACCGTCGCACCCGCAAACCGCGCCGTCAGCAGCACCGTATCAGGCGTCTCCTGGTCATCCTGAAAATGATAGCGCCCGCCCCCGCACAGCACGCGCTCCGGCACCGTCAGCCCCATCCCCCACATCGCCAGATCCAGCATGTGAACCCCATTGTTCGCCAGCTCCCCGCCCCCGTAATGCCAGCGCCAGTGCCAGTTGTAGTGCACCAATCCATCCAGATACGGCCGCTCCGGACACGGCCCCTGCCACATCCCCCAGTCCAGCCACCCCGGCACCGGCTTCCCTCCCGCCAATCGCACCGCCCCCCGATCCGCATCATACCAGCACCGCGCACTCCGCACCGCCCCAATCACCCCTCCCCGCAACCGCTCCATCCCCTCGCGCATCGCCTCAAGGCTCCGCCGCTGGGTCCCCAGCTGCACCTGCCGCCCCCACCGCGCCGCCGCCCGACCCAGCATCACCGCCTCCGCCCCATTGTGACTCCCCGGCTTCTCCACATACACATGCTTCCCAGCCGTACACGCCAGCACCGCCGCAGGCGTCTGCCAGAAATTCGGTGCCGCAATACTCAGCACATCAATCCCCGGATCCTCCAGCAATCGCCGGAAATCCCGCTCCACCCGCGGCACCGCCTTCTGCCCAGCCGCCGCCACCGCCTTCACTCCCTCCGCCAACCGCCGCTCATCCACCTCACTCAACCCAACCACCTCCACGCCAGGCACTTTCAACCACCCAGCCACATGCGCAATCCCCCGCCCTAACCCCATCACCGCCACCCGCAAACGATTCCCCGCACCCTGCCCGCTCACCAACCTCGCACCCGCCACCATCCCCGCCATCCCTCCGAAAGAAAAGCTCCGTCGCGTCGTCATCCCCACACCAGAACCCGCTCCCAACCCCTCCGCCACTCCGGATCAGCGGATCCCCGCAACAACGAAACCTCCCTCGTTTTGCAGTAGACGAACGTCCGAATGCCGCCAACGGTACCACCGCTCACCGACAAGGTGCCTCCTCGCGTCGTGTCATGAGCCCGGCCTCCGCGCCGAATTCATCCAAACCCCAACAGCAATATCAATCCCATGAAACTCCAATCTCTCATCGCTCTCGGTGCCGCCGCTTTCACCATGGTCGCTTGCGAAAAGCCAGCCGCCTCCAAGGTCGAAGACGCCGCCAAAAAGGCCACCGAATCCGGTAAAGAAGCCGTGAAGGCCGTCGAAGCCAAGGTCGAAGACGCCGCCGACAAGACCAAGGACGCCGCCGCCAAGGCCACCGAAGCCGTCAAGGAAGCCGGTGCCTCCGCCATCGAATCCGTCAAGGAAGCCACCAGCGAAGGCGCAGCCAAGGTCGAAGAAGCCGCCAAGGCCGTCAAGGAAGCCACCGCCCCAGCCGCTGAAGCGCCAGCCGCCCCAGCCGAAGCTCCTAAGTTCTAATCAGACTCCCAACGTCTGTCTTCCCGCCGGAGAGGGTTCGCCCTCTCCGGCTTTTTCATGCCCGCACACCCAGCTCTCCCCTCCCCCTCCCCATGCGCGCCATCATCCCCGTCTCCGTCGCCCTCGCCGCCTCCACCCACGCCGCCGTCTCCCCATGTTTCGCCATCCACATCCTCGACGACGCCACCAACCGCGGCATCCCCCTCGCAGAACTCCGCTCCGTCAGCGAGGCATCCTTCATCTCCGACAACGCCGGCCACATCGCCCTCGCCGACCCCGACCTCATGAACCGCCCAGTCTGGTTCCACGTCTCCTCCCCTGGCTACAGCATCCCCAAAGACGGCTTCGGCTACTCTGGCATCCGTCTCGTCCCCAAACCCGGCGCCTCCGCAGAAATCCGTCTCTCCCGTTCCCAACCCGCTGAACGCATCGCCCGCCTCACCGGGCTCGACCGCTGGCGCGATTCCCGTCTCCTCAACCTCCCCGCTCCCGCCCTCCCCACCGACCCCTTCGGCATCACCGGCCAGGACTCCACCCAGGCCACCCCATGGCACGACCGCATCTTCTGGCTCTGGGGCGATACCAGCATCGCATCCTACCCGTTAGGTAATTTCAAAACCACCTGTGCCACCTCGGATCCTATCACCAACCCGGAAAACGGCTTCGCCTTCTCCTACTTCGCCGACCCTGACAAAGCCGACCGTCTCCGCGCCATGATGCCGCGCGAAGGCCCCGGCGTCGTCTGGATGCAGGGGCTCCTCAATGTCCCCGACTCCTCCGGCAACGAACAACTCGTCGCCCACTGGGGCCGCTCCCCCGGCCTCGCCCCCGTCGTCGAACAAGGCATCGCCGTCTTCAACGAATCCCTCGGCACCTTCCAGAACCAAACCTCCATCCCCAAAGACGAATCATGGCGTTTCCCCCGCGGCCACGTCCTCCGCCACAAGGATCACTTCTACTTCGCCTCACCACTCCCCCACACCCGCGTCAAAGCCGACTTCATCAGCGTCACCCAGCCCGACGCCTACGAAGCACTCCGCTTCAACGAACCCTCCAACTCATGGATCTGGCAGCAGCTCAACCCTCCCACTACCCAGAAAGACGAAGCCGCCCTCATCGCCGCAGGAAAACTCCCCGCCTCCAGCGCCCGATTCCAAATCACGGACGCCGCCACCTCCTCCCCTGTCACCATGCACGGAGCCAGCGTCCGCTGGAACCCCTTCCGCAACCGCTTCATCCTCATCGGCGTCGCCACCGGCACCAAAAACGATCCCTCCTTCCTCGGCGAAGTCTGGTTCGCCGAAGCCCGTTCCCCCGACGGCCCTTTCACCAAAGCCGTCAAAATCGCCACACACCCAGGCTACTCCTTCTACAACCCAGTCCACCACCCCTTCATGGACCAGCAAAACGGCCGCCTCATCCACTTCGAAGGCACCTACACCGCCGAATTCTCCGGCACCCCCCGCAAAACCCCTCGCTACGACTACAACCAGATCCTCTACCGCCTCGACCTCTCCCACCCAGCCCTCACCCCATCCCTCACCCCCTGACGATCCCTTCCCACCGCCCCTACGCATTCCTGTCCCCCGATTGCAGCGTGACAGCCCATCCATCCCCGCCATCATGCCCTCACGCCCAGCTTCCCTCTCCGCACCATGAATCGCCTCATCGTCACCTCGCTCGCCGCCGTCATGTCCACCGCCTCCGCCGTCCCACCCACCGAAAAAAAACCCGTCACCGACGTCTACCACGGCGTCTCGGTCATCGACGACTACCGCTGGCTCGAAGACGCCAACTCTCCCGCCGTCAAAGCATGGACCGTCGCGCAGAACCAACACTCGCGCACATGGCTCGACGCACGCCCCGATCGCGCCGCCATCGAGAAACAACTCACTGCCCTCTACGCCAAAGACACGCCCTCCCACGGCGGCCTCGTCGCTCGCCCCGGTATCCTCTTCGCCCTCAAATTCCAGCCGCCTAAACAACAGCGTCTCCTCGTCTCCCTAACTTCTCCGAACGACCTCGCCTCCGAACGCGTCGTCCTCGACCCCAACGAACTCGAACCCAAAGGCCAGGTCGCCATGGATTGGTTCGTCCCCTCACCCGACGGCAAACTCATCGCCGTCTGTCTCTCCGAAAACGGCAGCGAAGACGGTACCCTCCACTTCTTCCGCACCGACTCCGGCGAACGCCTCCCCGACCGCATCCCCCGCGTCCAGTACCCCACCGGCGGCGGCTCCGCCGCATGGCTCCCCGACAGCTCCGGCGTCTACTACACGCGCTATCCCCATCAAGGCGAGAAACCCGAGGCCGACCTCAATTTCTTCCAGCAGATCTACTTCCACAAACTCGGCACCCCCGTCGCCTCCGACCCATACAGCGCCGGGCGCGACTTCCCCCGCATCGCCGAAATCGAACTCGAAACCTCCGACGACGGCCGCTGGCTCCACGCCGCAGTAGCCAACGGCGACGGCGGTGAATTCGCCCACTACCTCCGCGAAACCAAAGACGGCGCTCAATGGCGTCAGATCGCCCGCCACGAAGACGGTATCAAAGCCGTCGTCTTCAGCCACGACGGCGCTTCCCTCTACCTCCGTTCCGTCAAAGACGCCCCGCGCGGCAAAATCCTCCGCTTCCCCACCACCGGATCCCTCACCGATGCCGTCGTCATCGTCCCGGAAAGCGAGGCCGTCATCGAAGGCGTCACCCTCACAGAATCATCCCTCTTCATCACCGACCTCCTCGGCGGCCCGTCCCGCATCCGCCAGTTCACCCTCGAAGGCAAGGATCCCCGAATCCTCCCACTCCCCGAAGCCTCAGGCGTCGGCGGCCTGCTCTCCTCTAACGGTCAGGTCGTCTTCCGCCTCACCAGCTTCGTCTCCCCCGCCGCATGGATGACGTTCAACCCATCCACCGGCACCCTCGCCAAATCCGCCCTCTTCAACACCTCACCCGTCGACTTCAGCGACATCGAAGCCGTCCGCGAATTCGCCGTCAGCAAAGACGGCACGCGCGTTCCCGTCAGCATCC
Source organism: Verrucomicrobiaceae bacterium (assembly GCA_027486335.1). Classification (GTDB taxonomy): domain Bacteria; phylum Verrucomicrobiota; class Verrucomicrobiia; order Verrucomicrobiales; family V1-33; genus V1-33. The sequence goes on from JAIXPK010000117.1 coordinate 5,402, forward strand.
TCCGCCGCAAAGGCACCAAACTCGACGGCTCCAACCCAGCCCTCCTCTACGCCTACGGCGGCTACGGCCACAGCATGCGCCCCGCGTTCGATTTCGAAAACCGTCTCTGGTTCGACCGCGGCGGCATCTACGCCGTCGCTAACATCCGCGGCGGCGGCGAGTTCGGCGAGCAATGGCACCTCGCAGGCAATCTCACCAGAAAACAGAATGTCTTCGACGACTTCGCCGCCTGCGCCCAGCACCTCGTCACCAAAGGCTATACCCGACCCGATAAACTCGCCGTCGAAGGCGGCAGCAACGGCGGGCTCCTCATGGGCGCCTTCCTCACCCAGAACCCCTCCCTCGCTCGCGCCGTCGTCGCCCACGTCGGTCTCTACGACATGCTCCGCGTCGAACTTGATCCTAACGGCGCATTCAACGTAACAGAATTCGGCTCCGTCAAAGACCCCGACCAGTTCCGCGCCCTCCACGCCTACTCACCCCTCCACAACGTCAAAGACGGCACCGCCTACCCAGCCGTCTTCTTCCTCGCCGGCGAAACCGATGGCCGCGTCAACCCCGCCCACTCCCGTCGCATGACCGCCCGCCTCCAGGCCGCCACCTCCTCGGATCACCCCATCATCGTCCGCCTCAGCGCCTCCTCCGGCCACGGCATGGGCACCGGCCTCAGCGAAAAAATCGCCCAGCAGGCCGATGTCTTCGCCTTCCTCTTCGACCAACTCGGCATGTCTCCACACTAACCGCCCACCAGGCACCTTCATCC
>JAIXPK010000075.1 GCA_027486335.1 Verrucomicrobiaceae bacterium
CAGACCGTTTCGGAGCATTCGCCATGAGGTCGATGCGGCGACCGGGGTGGTCGGGAATTCCCTCAAAGACAATACTTGGTACGATCCCGCGGGCCGCGTGCTCGTGCGGTGGCCTGCTGGGAGCCAAGCGTTCGAGAGCATCGTCTATGATGCCGCGGGCCGGGCGACAAACACCTCCACGGCTTACCAGCCGGACTGGGCTTCGGGCATGCCCCTCATCGCGCAATCCATTGTGATGGAAGAGCGGTTCGTGGATTACGACGAAGCAGGCAATGTGCGCTACACAAGAGGCAAGGAACGCTATGACACCGCCACTGGCACCGGCCCGCTCAAGGACCATGGGGCCGCTCAGCCGCAGGCTCGGGTGAGCTACGTTGCCAGCTATCCGGATGCCATCGGCCGCACCGTCGCCATGGCGAACTACGGCACAAATGGCAACCTTGCATGGACAAGGACTCCTCTCATTCCCTCGTGCACGGATGACGTGCTGGTGAATCTGACGGCCTTTAATCCCAAAGGGGAGCCATTCCAGACGACCGACCCCATGCTGGCCGTCACCACCCGGACATGGGACGCCGCTGGTCGCCTCATTGAAGAGTTGGTGGGTCGGGTGCCCGGACGCACCCATCCGGCCATCGACCGCAAGGCGATTTACGACTACAACGCCGACGGCAACATCACGATGCTCAAGGCCCGGAACAACACCGCGTCCGGTATCGAGGATCAAAAGACCGAGTGGACTTATGGCGTCACCACCGCCGGCGGTTCGGCGGTCAACAGCAATCTGCTTGTGCGCACCAAAACCTACCCGGACAGTGCTGGAGGCTCCGATGTTGTCACCTACACCTACAATCGGCCCGGTCAGGTCACAAGCATGAAGGACCAAGCCGGTCTGGTTCACACCTACAAGATCGATGCCTTGGGTCGCCAGACCAGTGATGAAGTGACCTCATGGGGATCCTCGACGGTGGATCAGAGCATCAAGCAGCTGACGACGGGCTATGATGCGCGCGGGCTGGTGGTTTCCGCCAAAAGCTTTGGCACTGGGTCTACGCTGGTGAACAGTGTCGCCTTCCGGCACAACGGCTGGCGGCAGCTGATCGAGGAGACCCAGAGTCACGAAGGTGGTACCCCTCGAACCACCGTTTATGGGTATGCCAACGGAGCGGCGAACACCATCCGCCGAATCAGCATGACGTATCCCTCCGGGCAGAGCAGCGCGCCGGTACAGAATTACATCTACACCGGCACGCACGCGAACGAATTGAGTCGGGTGAGCGCCATCCGAGACGGCGGCACGGACATCATCGGCTACAAGTGGCTTGGCGTCGGCAATCCCGTGGACATCAACTACAACGTTCCCGCGACTCACCTTTCGTATGGCACCGCTGCCGACCACTACGCAGGCCTTGACCGCTTCGGTCGACCTATCAGCGTACCATGGCTCAAGGACAGTAGCCCGGCCCTCGTCCACGCGCAGTACCGCTACGACCGCAGCAGCAACCGCCAGTGGCGACGCGATGCCGCGGCTCATGCTGCAGGCGTGACCACGGAAGACCAGTGGTACGGATACGACGGGCTCTACCAGGTGGGCGAGTTCCAGCGCGGCACGCTTTCCGGCAGCTATCCGAACTTTTCGGGCATCACGCCCGTGGCTCAGAATCAGGACTGGAACTACGACGCCATGGGCAACTGGCTGGGCTTCCAGAGTGATGCGTTGAACCAGACCCGCCAGTTCAACAAAGTGAACGAGATCACGAGCATCAGCGGGCCATCCGGTGTGGTTACTCCGCTCTACGACCCCGTTGGGAACATGACCATCATGCCCGCGGTGAGCAATTGGACCACCGCGCAGACTTTGAAGTGGGATGCATGGAATCGGTTGGTGAAGGTCAGTGAAGCCAGCACCACGATCGCTGAGTACAGCTACGATGCCATCTTCCGCCGGGTTACAAAGGTGGTCGACGGGACCAGCCGCCGCTTCTACTACAGCGATCAGTGGCAGATCCTTGAGGAGTATCTCGGCAGCGCCGTGAATCCGGAGATGCGCTACTGGTATGGACTGCGCGACATCAATGACATTGCGCGGAGGCAGCGATACTCTTCCGGGACCACCCTCCAGGATGATCTCTACGCTCTGCGCGAGACGATGAACGTCGTCGCCCTCGCGAACACGAGCGGCACCGTCAATCAGCGGATGGCCTACGACGCGTTCGGAAACACGCGGTTCCTGACCAGCGCCTTCGCCGCTGGCAACAATGCCGCCGACTGGAATCTGCTCTTCCACGCGCACTACCGCGATGCTGAGACCGGGCTGTATCAGATGCGGTTCCGCAGCTACCAGCCGAACATCGGCATCTGGTTGAGCCGGGATCCGATCGGGGAGGAGGGTGGCATGAATTTGTACACAAGTTGTGAAAACAATCCAGTAAATTTCTCTGATACACTTGGATTGGTTGCATGTCCAGTGGGGTGGACCCTTGTATCAGCCCCTTCAGATGAGGATAATCTAAAAGGGGATTCCATTCCAGTAGGAAATTCAGGGAGGTATTGGCGAAGAACAGTTAACTATTGGTGGAAGCCTGAAGGTGGTGAAGTCGCAGGGAACTGCGGTGACAGTGTAGTCATTGGTTTTTCATCTGAGTTTTCAGAGACTGAATCCTTTGAGTTGACTATAGCCATCGAAGGAATAAAGAGAACCATCTCTGGAACTTGGGGCACAAGTTCGACCCGAACTAACACGGTGTACCTTGAAAAAATAATTGATGGCAAACCGTGTGTGGAGATAGTGGCGCACCCGGTTGTTCTTAAGGTGTTTATCAGCGGGGAGACGTATTATCCCGGTATTGTTGGGAGTACGTTTGGAAAACCGCGATGGGAACGAGACAACATTTTCGGATTTTTAAACGGGAAAACTTACTACGTAAGAACAGGCGTAATGGTATGCGCTAGGTGCTGCGGTGCGAAGAAAGGTAAGAAATTGGACGTTAGCTCTCTCGAATGCAGTTGAAAATGAAAAATTCCATTTGGATATTCGGGGCTGCTCTCGCGTGTTTTGCAGTTATAATGGTGTGTCGCCGAAGCGAGGAGTCGTACCATGTGATGATTAAGGCATCAAAAGGAAATCGGCTCACAGTTGCTATAGATAATCAAATCGTTGGCACTACACCTCACCGGATCACATTAATGGAGCTCGCTCGACTGGCCGAAGTTAACGATCCATTAACTTTGGCCGACGGGCAAGTTCAATTGCTGCCAATTGCGATGCAGCACCATGAATCTGATGAGCTATGGATTTTGTCTCCAGAAAAAAAGCAGATTACATTTCTCCGCTCTGGAAAGAAAGTCAAAGTGAAGCTTCGCAATGAGATTTACGAGGATAGATATGAATACACAGTAACCCCGCTAGAAGAGTGAGGCTTTGCATATCGTCTATTGAATTTCCCTTTGCAATGCCAAATCACGGCGTGCGCGTGACGTAGTAGAACTACTTGAGATATGCTGCTGTTTGCTTATGGACTATGGCGTAGGCTGCAGATATGAGTGCGCCGTTCCGAGTGATTTTGCACAACGATCAGTCCCCCGGAGACACGCTCATGCTAACGGCGGCGGTACGTGATCTGCACGTTTGCCATCCGGGCAGGTTCATCACGGATGTGCGCACGCCGAGTCCGGATCTGTGGCTGCACAATCCGTACCTCACCCCGCTGTGCGAAGATGACCCCGGTGTGGAGCGGTTGGTTTGTCACTACCCGCTAGTTCATCGGAGCAATCAGGAGCCGGTGCATTTTCTGCACGGGTTCACGGCGTATTTGAGCGAGCGCTTGGATGTGCCGATCACGCCGCAGGCATTCAAGGGCGACGTCCACCTGAGCGCTAGCGAGAAGGCAGCAGAGCCCCTGGTCCATCGGCTGACGGGTGACACAAGTCCGTACTGGATTATCGTGGCGGGTGGTAAACTCGATTTCACGATCAAGTGGTGGGCTCCGGAGCGTTACCAAGCGGTGGTGGATCATTTCGCGGGGCGTCTGCGATTTGTCCAAGTCGGAGCGTCAGGGCATCATCATCCGCCGCTGCGGGGGGTATTGGACCTGCGCGGGAAGACGTCGCTGCGCGAGCTGGTGTTGCTGATGCATCACGCCGCAGGGGTAATCTGTCCTGTGACGATGCACATGCACCTGTGCGCCGCGGTGGAAGCGCCGCTGGGGTGCCCGCCGCTCCGGCCCTGCGTGGTGGTGGCGGGTGGTCGCGAGCCGCCGCACTGGGAGGCGTATCCGGGTCACCGCTTCCTGCATACCGTAGGGATGCTGCGCTGCTGCCAAAGTGGGGGTTGCTGGCGATCAAGAGTGAAGCCGCTGGGAGATGGTGACCGCAAGGACGAGTCAGGGAGTCTCTGCCTGAATGTGGCGGGGGAGCTGCCGCGGTGCATGGACATGATCACGGCGGATGATGTGATCAGGGAAGTGGAGCGGTTCGCGGGGTATTGGGATTGGGAGATGCGGAGGCGAATCGTGAAGGTATGAAACGAAACAGAATAGTGAACGATGAAATCTGAAATAGAAGATCAGGGCTTGGGTGTTGACGCGGGTGTCATGAGCCCGGGTTCCTCGGTGGTGGTGAGGGTGCCATACATCATCGATCTGCCGCATGAGGGGTTCAACCCTTCGATCACCCGGTGGCGGGGGAGGCTGCTGATGGCGTGGCGGAAAGGATGGTTTTCGGCGCGGCTTTGGCTGGGTGAGTTGCGCGAGGACCACAGGCTGGTGTGGGGAAGGGAGATCGATTTTTCCCGGATCTGGCGACTGACGGACGAAGACTGGCTTGAGGACCCGAGGCTGATCGTGGCCGGGGGCAAGGTGCTGGTGGCGTTCACTTTCGTGCGGCATGGGAACATCTTCATGGCCCTTGCGACGCTGGACGAAGGGCTTGAGGTGGCGGATTGCCGGATCTTCGATACTGAGCACCGGCGGTGGGAGAAGAACTGGCAGTTCTTCGAGCATGATCAGGTGCTGCGCGTCGTGTATTATCCGAATCCGCACACGGTCGGGTGGAAAGCAGGGCAGGAGATGCGAATGCCTGCCGCTGATGGAGCGCGGCTGCCATGGGCGTGGGGGGAAGTGCGTGGCGGCACGCCGCCGGTGCGCGTGGGCGATGAATACTTCTCGTTCTTTCACAGCTCGCTGCATTGCCACTATGTGGCCGGATTCTACGCCTTTGAAGCCAAGCCGCCCTTCCGGGTGACGCGTTGGCCGAAGGAGCCGTGCATGGTGGCCGCGAAGGATAAATGGCGGGGCGGGCACGCTGTCGTGTTTCCGGGCGGAGCCATCCTCGAGAACGGGAAGTGGCTGGTCGCCTACGGCTGGCAGGATGCATTCTGCTGTCTGGCATGGTATGACCATGAAGAACTCCTTGCGAGTCTGGAGACCCGCACACTACCCCCGGTGGCGGCCACCCTTCCCGGCCAGACGCCCTGCGTGAAGCGATTCAGGATGGAACCTCCCCGGGCTGCGGTGCCGGAGCGGCAGGTCTGCGTGAAGCTGGTGACGGCCTTCGTAGACTTGAACCGGCACGAACTTCGTCCGGAGGGCAAGGATGCGGCTTCCTACCTTGAACATGCCCGCCATCTCTTTGCCGGGAATCCGCCACTGATCGTGTGGCTCGACTGTGGCCACGACCTGACGGCACAGATCCGCGAGGCCGCCGCACCCTATACAAACATCACGGTGCGAGAGTTCCGTGTGGAGGAAACCGAGACGTGGAGAGCCTTGGCAAGCGCCGGGCGGCTCGCCCTGCCGAGGCAGCGGGATTTGTGCAAGGACAGTGCGGGTTACCTCGCCGTGGGATTGCTCAAGACAGAGTTGGTGGCCCGGAGCATCTGCGAGGGCGAGATCCCCGAGGGTATGCAAGCGGGCTGGATTGATTTCGGAATCAGCCATGTGCCCGGGCTTGGCACCGACACCGGTAAATGGCTCTCAGGAGCCATCCGCTCAGAGAGCGATGCGATCAGAATCGCCGGACTGCG
>JAIXPK010000142.1 GCA_027486335.1 Verrucomicrobiaceae bacterium
CATGCCATGCACCACATCGACGTCGGCGATCAGGTGGCGCGGCTCAAGGAGCACGACATGCGCACCCTCAAGCGACAGGATCCCGCCACCCTGCGCCTTGGCACTCCGGCCGGCAGGAACGCGCCCGAAGAGGTCTGTCTCCTTGTTCACTTCCACACCGCACAGCCACGATTCCCCAAAGTGGCACGGGCATCCTGCCTGTAACCTCTCCCGCCAGAGCCCCACCAAGCAAAGTCTCACCCCGTGCCAGCCCGCGAGGGAAGCCCGCAAGAGGCCTGTCCGATTGTCCCGATCGCGGAAAACGGGCATCCTGCCTGTGACCTCTCCCGCCAGAGCCCCACCAAGCAAAGTCTCACCCCGTGCCAGCCCGCAAGAGGCCTGTCCGATTGTCCCGATCGCGGAAAACAGGCACCACAAAGAGCCCTGTCTCATTGCCCTAAACACGCCGACCGACTCCCCAGAATACCGCGTTGACATCATTTTGATGGAGCCAGACATTCTCCCTCATGACCAAGACCCAGATTCAAGTCCCCGAGGAGCTGTTCCGCGAACTCCGCCACTTCGCAAAGCAGCGCGAATGGTCTCTCGCCGAAACCTTCCGCCGTGGTGCCGAACTGTTGCTTCAGGTCTATCCTGAAGCGCCACCAGCGGACAAGAACGAGTGGACACCACCCACCTCCAGCAACGTCGGCTGGAATGGTTTGAGCGCCACCCAGCTCCGCGACGCCGCCTTTGCCGATTCCGATCCCCACCTCGCCTGATCCATCCAACCCTCAGTCCATGCTCTCCATCGACGCCAACATCCTGCTCTATGCCTACAGCGAGGCCGCGCCTGAGCATGACCGCGCCCTGGCATTCATCACAGCCCAATCGACAAACACAATTGTGGCCCTGAGCGAATTCGTGCTCGCCGAGTTCTACCTCCTGCTTCGCAACCCCGCCGTGCTGAAGAATCCATTGTCGGCAGAGGATGCCGTACAGGTCATCCAAAGATACCGCCAGCACCCCGTCTGGAAAACCCTCGGCTTTCCTCCGACCAGCCGGGAGGTCCACACCAACCTTTGGCACCAAGCCGCCACTCCAGGCATCGCACGCCGTCGCATCTACGACACCCGCACCGCCCTCTGCCTCCGCGCCTTCGGCGTGACCGAGTTCGCCACCGCCAACGTCAAGGACTTCGACGGCTATGGCTTCAAGAAGGTCTGGAATCCGATCCACCAGCCGTAACCAACGGCAGCCGCATCGCCAGCATCGACCGCTGGCTACCGCACAGACTTTGATCGCGCCCACGAAAAGGTCTGTCTCATTGCCGCTCCCAACGCGCCCTCGCGAGCTCGAAGAGGTCTGTCTAATCATCTCGATCTGCCCCCTGCCAACTCCTCCCTCGGCCGCGCACGGGAAACCTCCCGGGGCAATGACCTCGACTTTACCCTCAGGCCCTCGCACCACCGCTGATTTCTGCATTGCCAAACCTGCGGCACTACGGCATTCTGGCCGACCATCCATCCGAATCGATGAATACCCTCCTCGTGCGGGCCGCCGTTGCCCTCCTGTTCGCCGCCCTCGTCGTCCTCGCATTCCAGGAATCCAAAAAACCGGATCCCCCCGCCTTCACCGGTTCCTCCCTCATGGACGACGGCACCAGCGAATCCGCCGCCACCCCTCCCCCTCCACCACCCCGCGGCGGCTACCGTAACCAGGTCACCCTCTTCACCTACCTCATCCTCATCGCCGTCGCCGGCGGCGTCATGGTACTCAAATGGATCATCCCCGCCATCGGCGACCGCGTCGCCGACTCGTTCTACTCAAGCCCCGAAGCCTCCGAACAGTCCCCCACCCACAAGGCCATGGCTCTCGTCGCTCAAGGCGAATACCACAAAGCCCTCGCCGCCTTCGAGAAAATCCTCGCCGAATCCCCTAACGACCGCTTCGCCGTCGCCGAAATGGCACGGCTCCACCAGGATAAACTAGGAGATACCGACGCCGCCATCGCCGTCCTCGAATCCGCCGCCGCAGGCGATTGGCCGGAAGACGACAAGTGCTTCTTCCTCCTCCGCCTCGCCGACCTCCACGCCACCCACCGCTCCGACTTCACACGCGCCCGCGACCTCCTCGCTCAAGTCCAGCAGGAATTCCCCGGCAGCCGCCACGCCGCCAACGCCGTCCACAAGCTCCGCGAAATCGAAGAAGCCGAATTCATCGCCTCCCGCGGCACCCAGTCCTGATCCCACCCCCCAATGCCCGCCGGCGAACCGTCTCCCCGGCCCGCCCTCGCAGCACGTCTGCGCCGCGGCCTCGCCCGCATCAGCCAGCCGCTCTTTCTCATGGCCCTCGCCGCCTCAGGCGGCATCCTCATCGCCGATAGCGCCGGAATCCCATGGCCATGGTGGCTCGCCGCCACCATACCCACGCTCTTCTGGCTCGTCCGCTCTCATTCCCTCCTGGCCCTCATCACCGCCTCCGCCGTCGCCTTCGGTTTCGCCCAGCTCGCCACCGACACCGACCCGCTCCGCGACCGCCTCGCCGCAGAAACCTCCCCCGGCGGAGCCCTGCCCGCCGAATTCCGCGGCCTCGTCATCGATGCCCCCGAACCCGACGCCTCCGGCGGCTGGATCTTCTCGCTCCAGCCCGATTCCCTGATCGTCACCGGTCGCGGCCCATGGCCCTCCAGCGCCGCCCGTCTCTATGTGCGGCTCCGCGACGTCCCGCACCCGCCCGCCTATGGCGACCGCATCGCCTGCACCGGCCTCCTCCGCAGACCCGCTCAACCTCGCAACCCCGGCGAATTCGACTTCGCCTCCTTCCTCCGCCGCCAGGGCTTCAGCGCAGAAGCCGAAATCTCAGGCCTCCACGACCGCATCGAAACGCTCTCCACAGGTCACGGCTCACCCATCATGGCCTCCGCCATCAGAACCCGCGACTGGATCGCCGCCGCCGTCACCATGGACATCGAAGACGACCCGCCGCGCGCCGCCACCGTCCGCGCCATGGTCCTCGGCACCCGCGAAAAAACCCCGCAAGACATCGAAGACGCCTTCATCGCCAGCGGCACCATGCACGTCTTCGCCGTCAGCGGCCTCCACGTCGGCATGTTCACCGTCATCGTCTGGAACGTCCTCCGCCTCCTCGGCCTCCGCCGCGGCTTCGTCGTCCTCGTCACCCTCCCTCTCATCTTCTTCTACGTCTACGTCACTGGCCTCCGCGCCAGCGCATGGCGCGCCGCCCTCATGGCCTCCATCTTCCTAGCAGGTCCTCTCTGGAACCGCGAAGGCTCGCTCTTCAGCAGTCTCGGCGCAGCCGCCGTCCTCCTCCTCGGAACCGACCCCGCCTATCTCTTCCAGCCGGGCTTCACGCTCTCCTTCGGCGTCCTCCTCGCCATGGCCGCCTTCAACAAACCTATCTTCTCTGCCCTCCGCCCACTCCACGAACCAGACCCCTTCCTCCCAGCAGAACTCTACACGCCTCGCCAGGAAGCATGGTTCTGGCTCCGCCGGAAAATCGCCGAATCCCTCAGCCTCTCCATGGCCTCCACCCTCGGCTCCGCCCCTCTCATGATCGGCTACTTCCGCCTCATCACCCCAGTCGGCATCGCCGCCAATCTCGTGCTCGTCCTCCTCTCCCTCTGCATCCTCGTCGTCGCCTGCATGGCCATGGCCGCCGTCCTCTGCCACCTCCCCTACCTGGCCGCATCCCTCAACCACACGAACTGGCTTCTCGCCTCCCTCAGCATCTCCAGCGCCAAATTCTTCGCCGCCATCCCCGGCGGCAATCTCCGCGTCGACCCCGCACGTCTCTGGCGCGGCCAGGTCTGCGACGTCACCATCCTCGCCCTCGACCACGGCGGCTCCGCCATCCACATCGACACACCCTCCGGCCGCCACTGGCTCATCGACTCCGGTGCCAATCGCCACTTCAACCGCACCGTCCACCCGCACCTCTCCCGCTCCCCAGTCAATCAACTCGACGGCCTCATCCTCACCCACAACGACGGCGACCACTCCGGAGCAGCAGCCGCCGTCCAGCGCGACTTCTCTCCCCTCCGCACCCTCGGCGGCCCTAACGGCGAACCGCTCACCGCCGGTTCCTCCATCTCCCTCGACCCACACACTTCCCTCCACGTCCTCTTCCCGCCTCCCCTCTGGCTCGCCGGCCCTCAGGACGATTCCTGCGCCGTCCTCCTCCTCGAATGCTTCACCACCCGCATCCTCCTCACCGGCGACGCAGGCTTCATCACCGAAAAACACCTCCTCAGCTCCCCATCCCAAAACCTCAACGCCCACATCATCGTCAAAGGCTGGCACGCCTCCGACTTCTCCGCCCTCCCCGAGTTCCTCAACGCCGTCGCCCCGCACTCCATCGTCTTCAACCAAACCCACTTCCCAGCCGGCGAAAAAGCCCCTCCCGAATGGCTCGCCCTCCTCGCCCGCAAACACATCCACCCCATCGACCAGTCCACCACCGGAGCCGTCACCATCCGCATCCACCGCGACCACTCCTCCATCTCCGGTTTCCTCGACCCATCCCCCCAAAACGTCATTCCTCCTCCTCCCTGAATGACGCTTGCACCCGCCCTCCCGTGCATGAAGTGAACGTCTCCTTCAGCGGCGCGCTGAGCCCACTTCACCACGCCCCAACCTGCTCATTCCTTTGGAAGCGACGAACCCATTCCGCGAGGACCTTGCCACCCGCACACGTCCTGAACCCTGCACCGTAGTCATCTTCGGAGCCAGTGGCGACCTCACAGGCCGTAAACTCATCCCGGCCCTCTACAACATCGCCGCCGACGGCGAACTCCCGCCCACCCTCAAGGTCGTCGGCTTCGCTCGCCGCGAAAAATCCCACGAAAGCTTCCGCGAGGAACTCGAAGCCATGAACCGCAAGGTCTCTCGCTCCGGCCACAACGACCAACTCTGGGCCAGCTTCCAGCAGAACATCTTCTACCACCGCTCAGAATTCGAAGACGCCGAAGGCTACCAAAGCCTCGCCCGTCTCCTCGATTCCCTCGACGATGCCGGTGCCGGCGGAAACCGCCTCTTCTACCTCTCCGTCGCCCCCGAATACTTCCCCATCGTCCTCCGCGGCCTCGCCGCCGCAGGCCTCAATCAGCCTAAACCCGGCAAATGGGCCCGCGCCGTCATCGAAAAACCCTTCGGCACAGACCTCGCCACCGCAGACGCTCTCAACCAAGTCGTCAGCGAAACCTTCAAGGAAAGCGACACCTACAGAATCGACCACTACCTCGGCAAGGAAACCGCCCAGAACCTCATGGTCCTGCGCTTCGGCAACGCCCTCTTCGAACCCGTCTGGAATAACCGCCACATCGACCACGTCCAGATCACCTGCGCTGAAAACCTCGGCATGGAAGGCGGCCGCGGAGGCTATTACGACAAGGCCGGCTGCCTCCGCGACATGGTCCAGAACCATCTCCTCCAGCTCGTCATGCTCACCGCCATGGAACCCCCGGCCGACCTCACCGCCGACGGAATCCGCGACGAAAAAGTCAAGGTCCTCAAATCCCTCCGCCCCTTCAAAGACGCCGCCGACGTCGCCCGCAATGTCGTCCGCGCCCAGTACACCACCGGTACCTCCGGCGGCAAATCCGTCCCAGGCTACCGCGAAGAAGACCGCATCGCCCCGGACTCCATGACCGAGGCCTACGCCGCCATCCGCATCAACATCGACAACTGGCGCTGGGAAGGGGTCCCGTTCTACCTCCGCGTCGGCAAACAACTCCCCAAAAAGGCCACCGAAATCAGCATCCACTTCCGGAAACCTCCCCACGTCCTCTTCAACCGCGGCACCGGCGAAGATTCCGCCAACGTCCTCGTCGTCCGCATCCAGCCAGACGAAGGCATCTCCCTCCGCATCCAGTCCAAAATCCCCGGCCCCGCCGTTCGCATGGAACGCGTCAAAATGGACTTCCAGTACAGCACCAGCTTCGGCAAAGCCAGCCCCGAAGCCTATGAACGCCTCCTCCTCGACGCCATGAGCGGCGACGCCACGCTCTTCGCCCGCCGCGACGAGGTCGAATGGGCATGGCGCTACATCGACCAGATCGAACAGGCATGGCACCAGTCGCCCGAGCCTCCTCCCATGTGCTCCTACCCCGCCGGAACATGGGGCCCCGCCGAAGCCGATGCCCTCCTCGCCGCCGACGGCCGGGAATGGCGACGTCTCTGATTCCCCATGAGCCTCTCCGCCTCGCCGGACCCAGCCGCTGGCCTCGACCTCGGCTCCCCAGTCCCTCTCGCCGCCATCCCACGCAGCCTCAAACAGCTCTGGGAATCCAGCGCCGCCGTCACCCGCGCCTCCGCCATGAACTTCGCCATCTGCAGCGAAGACGGCACCAGTCTCGGCCCTAACACCGATCTCATCCGCGAGGTCACCCGCGAACACGCCTGCCGCGCCATCCTCATCGCCATCACCCCAGCCCCCGGCCCTCCCGAGGTCCGCGCATGGATCACCGCACACTGCCAGCTCGCCGCCGGCGGCCGCAAAAGCGTCTGCTCGGAACAGATCACCTTCGCCATCTCCGGCTCCGGTCCCCAGCTCCTCCCTAACACGCTCTTCGCCCACGTCGACAGCGACCTCCCCCTCACCCTCTGGTGGCAGGGCCCGTTCTCCCCGCTCTGGGAACGTCACCTCTTCACCGAAATCGACCGTCTCGTCATCGACAGCAGCAGCTGGCAGCACCCGCTCGCCGAATTCACCACCCTCGAACAATCATGGCACGAAGCCAATCGCGGCTTCTCCGTCAATGACCTCTCGTGGACTCGCGTCCTCCCCTTCCGCATGGCCCTCGCCGCCTGCTTCGACGAACCCGGCGCCCTCGCCCTCCTCCCCGCCATCAGCGAAATCACCATCACCCACGGTACCGGTCACGCCCTCGCCGCCCGCATGCTCGCCGCATGGATCGCCGAAAAAGCCGGCTGGTCCGTCACCGGCGGCACCAGTTCCTCCGGCTTCACCCTCAGCAACCACGGCCGCACCCTCTCTCTAACGTTCAAGGACTGCCCCGGTGCCTGCGCCATCGCCAGAGTCCACCTCTCCGCCCCCGGCGGCACCATCCTCCTCACCAGAGAACCCCGCAGCCCCTTCATCGAGGGCCGCACCGACATCGCCGGCCAGCAGACCAGCAGTCTCACCCCCTGCCCCTGCGACTCCCCGGCCGACCTCGTCAAAGAGCGTCTCCGCCGCGGCTGCAACACGCGCCACTACTTCGCTCTCCTCGAAATTGTCAGGCAATTCCTCGCCTGACCCGCCGCCCCGCTCTCAGTACCCGAGCCACGGCCCCAGCCATTGCTCAACCTCCGCCACCGTCATCCCTTTCCGGCGCGCATAATCCTCGGTCTGATCCCGCTGCAGGTCCGAGATCATGAAATAATGACTCTCCGGATGGCTGAAATACAGCCCGCTCACCGCCGACCCAGGATGCATCGCCATGCTCTCCGTCAGCGTCACCCCAGTCACCTCCGCCGCATCCAGTAGCTCGAACAGCACGGTCTTCTCCGTATGGTCAGGCTGCGCCGGATACCCCGGAGCAGGCCGAATCCCCCGGTAATTCTCACGGATCAGCTGCTCCGCATTGAACTCGTTAGGCCGCTCATAACCCCACGCCACCCGCGCCCGGTGATGCAGCAGCTCCGCAAACGCCTCCGCCATCCGGTCCGCAATCGCCTTCACCATGATCGCCCCGTAATCATCCTGCTCCGCCTTCAATTCCTCCGCAAACTCATCCGCCCCGTGAATCCCCACCACAAAACCACCGACGTAATCCGCCCTCACTCCCGCCGGAGCAACATAATCCGCTAGCGCTTCGTTCGCACGCCCATCCCCTCCACCCGTCTTCTCCACCTGCTGCCGCAGGGTGTGAAACCGGCATCGCTCCGCCGCCCGACTCTCGTCCGTCCACACCATGATGTCGTCCCCCTCGCGATTCGCCGGGAAAAAGCCGTACACCCCTCGCGCCGTAAACCGCTTCTCCGCAATGATCCGCTCCATCCACTCCGTCGCATCCGCATGCAGCTTCACCGCCTGCTCCACCACCGCAGGATTCGACGACTTGAACCGGTTTTCCCCATAAACCCACACCCCGCGCAACTCCCACGTGTGGAAAAACGGCGTCCAGTCAATGTACCCCGCTAGCTCCCGCAGCGATTGCTCACGGATCACCCGCGTCCCCAGAAACTCCGGCACCGCAGGCACCATCGCCCCCCAATCCGTCACCACCCCGTTCGCCCGCGCCGCCTCCAGCCCCACCACCGCCTTCTTCTGCCGGTTCGCATGCTGATCCCGCAGTCTCGCATGCCGCGCCTCGTTCTCCCTCACATATTCCTCCCGCTGATTGTCACTCAGCAGCGCCGTCGCCACCGGCACACTCCGCGACGCATCCAGCACATGCACCACAGACCCCGAATACCTCGGCGCAATCTTGATCGCCGTATGCACCGCACTCGTCGTCGCCCCGCCAATCAGCAGCGGCGTCTTCATCCCCAATCGCTCCATCTCCGACGCCACATGCATCATCTCATCAAGACTCGGCGTGATCAGCCCGGACAACCCGATGACGTCAGCCCCCACCTCACGCGCCTTCGCCAGAATCTTATCGCACGACACCATCACCCCCATGTCGATGATCTCGAAGTTATTGCAGGCTAGCACAATGCCCACAATGTTCTTCCCGATGTCATGCACATCCCCCTTCACCGTCGCCAGCACCATCGTCCGCCCATTGGCAGACACCACCGGCGTCAGGGCCGGCTCCCCACTACCGTCAGCTTCCCGTCCTTCCGCACCACGACCGGCACCCGGGACCTCCCCGCTCGCGGCCCGTTCCGCCGCCATCTTCTTCGCCAGTTCCTTCTCCGCCTTCATGAACGGCTCCAGCCACGCCACACTCTTCTTCATCACCCGCGCACTCTTGACCACCTGCGGCAGAAACATCTTCCCCTCACCAAATAGATCGCCCACCACACTCATCCCGTCCATCAGCGGCCCCTCGATCACCTTCAGCGGAACGCCGTACTTCAGCCGCGCTTCCTCCGTGTCCTCATCGATGAAATCCGTCAGGCCCTTCAGCAGCGCATGCTTCAACCGATCCTCCACCGATCCCTCCCGCCAAGACAGATCCGCCTCCACCTTTTTCCCGGCGTGCCCCTTGAACCGCTCCGCATAATCCACCAGCCGCTCCGTCGCGTCCTCACGCCGGTTCAGCAGCACGTCCTCCACCATCTCCCGCAGCTCCGGCTCGATCTCCTCGTAAACCTCCAGCATCCCAGCATTCACAATCCCCATGTCCATCCCAGCCTTCACCGCATGATACAGAAACGCACTGTGCATCGCCTCCCGCACCACATTGTTCCCCCGGAAACTGAAGCTGATGTTGCTCACACCCCCACTCACCTTCGCATACGGCAGATGCTCCTTGATCCACCGCGTCGCATTGATGAAATCCACCGCGTAGTTGTTATGTTCCTCGATCCCCGTCGCCACCGTTAGAATGTTCGGATCGAAAATGATGTCCTCCGGCGGAAACCCGACTTCATCCACCAGAATCCGGTACGCCCGCTCACAGATCCGGATCTTGTCCTCGTACGTCGCCGCCTGCCCCTGCTCGTCAAATGCCATCACCACCGCCGCCGCTCCATACCGCAGCACCGCACGCGCCTGCTCCCGGAACTTCTCCTCGCCCTCCTTCAGCGAAATCGAATTCACAATCCCCTTCCCCTGCAGACACTTCAATCCGGCCTCGATCACCGTCCACTTGGACGAATCAATCATGATCGGCACCTTCGTGATCTCCGGCTCCGCCTGAATCAATATCAGGAACTTCGTCATCATCGCCTCGGAATCAATCAATCCCTCGTCGAAATTGATATCAATCACGTTCGCTCCGTTCTCCACCTGCTGCCGCGCAATCGCCAGCGCTTCATCCAACTGCCCTTCCTTCACCAGCCGGGCAAACTTCGGTGACCCCGTCACGTTCGTCCGCTCCCCGATCATCAGAAAATTCGACCCCGGCCTCACATTGTAAGGCTGCGAACCCGAAAGCTTCATCTCATGCTTCGCCGCAGGCACCTCCCGCGGCGCATGCTTCGCCACCGCCCGCGCAATCGCCGCAATGTGATCCGGCGTGTTCCCGCAGCACCCACCCGCTATGTTCATGATCCCCGCCGCCGCAAATTCCCCCATCAGCCGCTCCATGTCCTCCGGCAGAAACGGAAACCCAGTCGGCGACATCGGATCCGGCAGCCCCGCATTCGGATAGGCCGACACAAACGTGTCGCACCGCGCCGACAGGTCCGCCAGATGCGGCCGCACCTGCTCCGGCCCTAACGCACAATTGAACCCGATGCTCAGCGGCTTGATGTGCCGCACCGCATTCAGAAACGCCTCGCCCACCTGCCCCGAGATCATCGTCTCCCCGCCCATCCCCACCGCCGCAGAAATCATCACCGGCAGCAGCCGCGGATCCCCGTGCTCCTTGTACACATCCACAATCGCCGCCAGCGCCGCCTTCGCATTCAACGTATCGAAAATCGTCTCCACCAGCAGCACATCGCTCCCACCCGCAATCAGCGCCCGAATCTGATGCCGGTACGCCTCCACCGCCTGATCAAAGTAGATCCGCCGGAACGACATATCATCAGGATTCGGAAACTGCGACAGCGACACTGTCATCGGCCCGATCGACCCAGCCACATACCGCTTCCGCCCCGTCTTCTCCGTAAACTCATCCGCCCACTTCCGGCACATCCGCGCCGACTCATAATTGATCTCCCACGCCAGATCATTCAGAAACCGATCCTCCAGCACCCGCTGGAAATACTCCGGGTCCTTCCGCTCATCATCCCCAGCCGGAAAAAACTCGCTCTGCGCCAGCGACGTCCCCGAAAACGTGTTCGTCTCCAGAATGTCCGCCCCAGCCTCCAGAAACCGCCGGTGAATGTCCCCAATCACATCCGGCCGCGTCAGATGCAGCAGATCCCCATTGTTCTTCACGTCCTTCTCCGCCTTCGCAAACCGCTCCCCCCGCACATCCGCCTCCGTCAGTCCATAGCCCCGGATCGTCGTGCCCATCGCACCGTCAATCACCATGATCCGCCGGGCAAGTTCGGCGCGCAGTTCAGTTTCACAGTTCGGCTGAGGCATCGGTCATCCATCGTGCCTGCACCCACCCGTCACGCAAGCCATAAATCAACGCATCAAGATATCTTGATGCGAACTTTTCACCCCTACTCCTCCCCACCCACCACTCCATCCCGCGGTTGCCCCTCGGCCCCATCCCAAGGATTGCAACACCGTGAAACTCCCCGCCTCCTGCCTCATCCCCGCCGCCGCTCTCGGCCTCGCCACGCCTCCCCCACTCCCCGCCGCAGACAAATCCCCACCACCACCAGTGAACTCCCCAGCCAAGCCTCGCCACACCAACAGGCTCGCCAGCGAAAAATCCCCCTACCTCCTCCAGCACCAGCACAACCCAGTCGACTGGTACCCATGGGGCGAAGAAGCCTTCGAAAAAGCCAAACGCGAAAACAAACCCGTCCTCCTCAGCATCGGCTACAGCACCTGCCACTGGTGCCACGTCATGGAACGCGAAAGCTTCGAAAGCGACGCCGTCGCCGCCGTCATCAACGAAAAATTCATCGCCATCAAGCTCGATCGCGAAGAACGCCCCGACATCGACCACATCTACAT
Organism: Verrucomicrobiaceae bacterium; assembly: GCA_027486335.1. Taxonomy (GTDB): domain Bacteria; phylum Verrucomicrobiota; class Verrucomicrobiia; order Verrucomicrobiales; family V1-33; genus V1-33. The sequence continues at coordinate 11,698 of JAIXPK010000142.1, forward strand.
GACCGCCATGCAGGCCGTCGAACTCGGCGGCGGCTGGCCCCTCAACGTCTTCCTCACCCCCGACCGCCAACCGTTCTTCGGCGGCACCTATTTCCCCAAGGACCGCTTCATCGCCACGCTCAATCACGTCGACAAACTCTGGAAGGAAAACCGCAAGGAACTCACCGCCGACGCCGAAAACCTCACCCGCGCCCTCCAGAAACACATGGCGGATCGCACCGCCCCCGAAAACACCGAACCCCTCGCACGCGACATCCAGGCCGCCACCGCTCGCGCCTTCATGGATTCCTTCGACCCAGTCGATGGCGGCTGGGGCAAGGCCCCCAAATTCCCCCAGCCCCAGGTCCCCGGCCTCCTCCTCCTCGCCTCCAAACTCACCGGCGACTCCGCCATGCAGGACCAGGTACTTCTCACCTGCCGCCGCATGGCCGCCGGCGGCATCTGCGACCACGTCGGTGGCGGCTTCGCCCGCTACTCCGTCGACGCCCAATGGCTCGTCCCGCATTTCGAAAAAATGCTCTACGACAACGCCCAGCTCCTCGATCTCTACCTCGACGCAGGACTCGTTAGTGGCGACCCCGCCTTCATGGACACCGCCCGCAGCATCGCCCGCTACGTCCAGCGCGACATGACCCATAAGGACGGCGGCTGGTACTCCGCCGAAGACGCCGACAGCGAAGGCCACGAAGGCAAATTCCATTGCTGGACGCTCGAAGACTTCCGCTCCGCCGCAGGTCCCGACGACGCCGACTGGGCCGCCCCCATGCTCGGCGTCACCGCCAACGGCAACTTCCTCGACCACAGCCACCCAGACCCGCTCAAAGGCCTCAACGTCCTCAGCCTATCCAAAGACGCCCAGTCCCTCGATGCCGCCGGAAAAGCAAGGCTCTCCGCCGTCCTCGCAAAACTCGCCGCCGCTCGCGCCAAACGCGTCCGCCCTCACCTCGACGATAAAATCCTCACTTCATGGAACGGGCTCATGCTCGCCGCCATGGCCCGCGCCGGCATCATCCTCGGCGACGACTCCTGCCTCGCCGCCGCACGCAAAAACTTCGCCTTCGTCCGCAGTACGCTCTGGGATCCCGCCTCCAAAACCCTTTTCCACCGCTGGCGCGACGGCGGCCGCGACACCGCCCAACTCCTCAGCGCCTACGCCTTCTACCTCCACGGCACCGTCGAACTCTACCAGGCCACGCTCGACCCCGATGTCCTCACCTTCTCCATCCAGCTAGCCGAAGGCCTCATCGAAAAATTCGCCGACCCCAAAGAAGGCGGCTTCTTCACCAGCGCCGCCAGCAAGGACCTCCTCTTCCGCGCCAAAGACGATTACGACGGCGCCGAACCCTCCGGCAATGCCATGGCCGTCTCCGCCCTCCTCCGCCTCGCCGCCATCACCGAGAACACATCCTTCCGCGCCGCCGCCGACAAAGCCCTCCACTTCGTCAAACCCAAACTCGTCAGCTCCCCGCAAGGCCTCACCCTCATGCTCAAAGCCGCCGCCTTTGCCTCCCGCGAACCCTTCCGCGCCGTCATCGCCGGCGACCCCGCCTCCACCGAAGCCCGCCAGCTCCTCGCCGCCGCCCACAAGGTCTACCAACCCTTCCGCGTCATCCTCGGCACCTCCGGCCCAGTCGAACCCTTCGCCCTCACCCTCCTCCCCAAAGACGCCAAAGCCACCGCCTACGTCTGCACCGGCAAATCCTGCCTCCCACCCACCAGCGACCCCGCCACGGTCTCTCAGTCGCTCGCCGCAAAACTCCCCTGATTCAAGGCCGCGCGCCCGTTAGAAATCCCCTCCCGCTGTCCCGCCACCGCTAGCCCAATCCCGCGGTCTCAGCGCCCGCCCCACCTCCGCCGCCGCTCCCTCCTCACCAGACACAAAACGGCCGGGATGCAGCTCTCGCCACACCCCGGCCGCCGTTGTCATTCAGTCAGTTCCGTTACGGATAGGCCTTCGCAATCACCGCGAAGAACACCTTCCCGCGCGCCGCGGCATCCACCAGCGCCGGGTTCGTCACCGGGAACGTAATCGGTCCGTCCGTCGTACGCGGCAGCACCTGTCCCACAGGCACCCAGTCGCCATTCAGCGTCGCACTCGAGACCACTTCATACCCGCGCCCCACCACTCCAGGGAATGTCAGGCTGATCTGTCCAGGAATGAACGCGATGTTCGTAATCCGGAACGCACTCTTCGGATCATTCGGAGCCGTCCCAGCCGCATACTCCTGCGCCGCCGTCTGCCCATCCCCGTCAACATCAGTGCCAGCATCCGCGGCATTGCTGTCGCTCATCCCGAACGCCGTTTCCCAAAGCCCAGGAATCCCGTCGTTGTCGAGGTCCGGATTCGGAGTCGGTGCCAGCGCAAGCCCCGTATTCGGCGGCAGATACGTGCCCGCATTCGTCGTCACCGGACGGAAACTGGCGTTCAACCCAGTCTGATTGCCTTGAGCATACCAGATCTCAAACCCGGAATCGCCGCCGCCTTCAAAGTGGTGTCCTTCAAAGTCGTACTCGCCTTCCACAAGGTCGATCGTCCCGAACGCCTGCGTGTTGCCAGTCCAGTAGTCCGCCTGCAGCGCCACATCATCGTTGATGTCCGCCAACCCGGCCACACCGTCGCCAGTCGTGTTGAACGCTGTCAGGAAGTCCTGACCCACGATCCGCAGCTCGCAGCCGTCGTCGGCAAAGATCCCGAACGTCAGCCGGATCGTTTCACCCGGGATCCCATTCTGGTTGTTCACCACAAACCGACCTAGCACCCGCGTCGCATAGTTGTCCGGACCGCCATTCGGCATCACCGTCGCCTGCGCATAGATGTTGTTCCCCGGACGCCCGCAGCAGATGTCATCGCCATCGCGCAGCACTGTGATCGTGGTCGTGGCGTTGTTGCTCACGCCCTGTGCCACCGCTTCACGCATGATGTTGCGGGTATCCGCAAGGAACGGTGGGCCAAACCCATTATTCGAATTCGACACCGTCGCTGGACTCGCCAGCCGGACAGGATCCGAAACCCCCGCCAACTCCGCCACATCCGCAGTGCGCAGCGCCGTCGGAGCCGTCAGACCAGTCACCCAATCACCCACCTGCCAGCGCAGATTGTAGTTCGAGCCACCCCCACCTTCATACATGTAGGACACGAACTGATACGTCGCACCTTCCGTCAGCCGGATCCGCCCGCGCGCATTCGTGTTGCCTGTGTAGAAGTCAGCCGTCAGCGTCGCGTCCCCGCCATTGTCAATCAGCGTCGTGTTGCCGTCGCCCTGCGCCGCAGCAAAGTCCTGACCCAGAATGCGCAGGCTCGCACCGTCATCGCAGTACAGCCCGAACGTCACATCCACTGACTCTCCCACCACTCCGTTGCCGTCCGCATCCGCCGCAAGCGTGATCGAACCTGTCACCTTCGTGATGTAGTTGTCTCCGCCGTTGTTGTTCGGCATGTCAGGCTCACCCAGCTCCAGATTCGACCGCACATCCGTCGTCGCCGATCCATTCGCGATCGCCTTGTCAATAATCGCACGCATCGCAGGCAGCACATTGCCGCGGTCACGCAGATTCGCGTTAGCCACTTGCGCCGGAGTCTTCAACGCCACCACATTCACCGAATTCACTTCAGGAATGAAGGTGTTCGATCCAAGCGGGAGCCACTGCTGCGCCTCACCCACCGTCAGACGCGCTCCAGTCGCCGTCGTCACCTCATAAAAGGCTCCACCGCCACCTTCCCAGGTCACGAACTCCACATCGTGCTGACCGGCCACCAGCCGGATCACCCCGCGGGTGTTCGCATCGCCAGTGCCGCGCTCGAACACAATCGTCGATGGATCCAGCGGATCAATGTAGCCGTCACCATTCACCGCACTGAAAGCCGATCCCCGGATCCGCAAGGCAAACCCGTCATCCGCGCGCACCTGGAAGGTGTAATCCCCAGTCGTCGGAATGTTCAGCTTCGTCGTCGCCAGCACCACGATATTGTTATCGTCAGTCCCGGACCCCGTGTAGTCATTGCTCAAATACGGCATCACAGGCGTCGTGATCATCGGTCCACCATTCACGTTCGTCTGCGGATCCGCAAAGTCGAGGTACGGCACCTGCGCATCAAACGATCTCAGTCCCGTGTTCATCGCCACATCCACAGCATCCATGATGTTGCCGGACAGCTCAACGCCCCGGATCTCACGCACGCTCCAGTTGCCCTCGCTATTCCGCGGCAGCGGCAGACGCTCCGCAGGCGGCAGCACCGCCCCATAACGAATCCCCGGAACCGGATACACCGAGTCCGTCTTGTACTCCACCACCCGGATCAGCCCAGGCCCGCCACCCTCGTCATTGCTCGTCCCCGGCTGAATCACCGGCGAAATCGGATCATCAAACCCGAAACCACTCCGGTTGTCGTTCCACATCCCGTCCCCACGCAGGTGACCCGCGTCTTCCGTCCCAGCCCAGTCGTTCGGCTCGCCCGGCCCCCACACATTGAAGGAGAACGGATCACCATTCGTCCACGCCCAGCCATTCGTGTAGTTGCCAGGATTCCCGAAGGTCTGCGATTCCTGCGCGTCAGGTGCCGCTCCTTCACGGTCCGTCAGACCAATCCACATCTCCGACCCAAAACCCAGCGTCCGATGCAGGAACCGGTTCTTCTCAGCAGACGTCACCGACGCCAGATCGCCCGCCACCGTCCCCGTCACTGGGTCACGGCGCGAACGCGCATCCGCCAGCGCATCCTTGAAGTTCGCACCCGCGCGCACCACTTCATAAATCCGCCACTTCCCTCCCGGACCAAACGGCGCCTGGAAGAATTGCTCGCCATCCGCAAAGAACGCCCACGACTCCGTGCGGCTCGTCCCCGTCGCATCACTGAAGCTCAGCGACAACTTGTGCAGTCCCTTCGTCCACTTGCCGCCAGGTCCAACCGGCCCCATCGACACTCGCGTGCGGATCCCCGCATTCTCAATCGTCGGCTTGTAGGCCTTCCCGTCCACCGTCAGCACAATCGACGCGTCCTGCACCGCAGCCACCCCGTCAATCAACTCAATCCGAATCGGATGACGGTTGTCATTCCGGAACGAAAGCGAAGGAAACGGCGCAATCCCGTGAATCGATGGCTTCGCCGGCAGCCCAGCATAGTACGCCTTCAGCGACGCCGGATTCGAAGCGTCATTCACCAGCGCCCGGTTGCCTGCCTCATCAAGACTGAAGAACTCGAGATTGGCACCGCCGCCACCTTCCCACCAGAGAAGGCGCACCGGATAAAGCCCAGCCGTCGGCGCGGCCACCGTAAAGGTCGTGTCAGACGCTCCCCGGCCGCCACTGAATTGCCCAGCCACCCGGCGCGTGAAATGATCCAGCGCCGTCGCACCAACAGCAAACGTGAACCCGTCATCGCTGTTCACCCCAAGCGTCGTCGATCCCGCAGGAAGCTGGATCCACGTGAAAATCTCACCGACAACGTTGTCAGTGCTTCCCGTCATACCGGGAATGCCAGGAATCATCGTCTCAGGATACCCGTTGCCACCATTGAAGTTCCCCTGGTTGAATCCATCCTGATCCCAGTTCAGCACCCCGGGAATAATGAACGTTCCATCCGGCTGCGCCACCGCTCCAGGCGGCACCGCCAATGGATTGAACACGTTCTGCGCAATCCCCGGAAGACCCGCATCATAATACCCATCCGCAAGCTGACGGTCCGGCAGCGGAATCGCATTCGCATCACCTGGATAACGCCCGAAATTCAACTGGTGAATGCTCGCCAGAAAACTCGGCACCGACGTGTCCACCTGACCAACCTGCGCCTTCCACGCAGTCTCCATCAGCGTGTACGGCGCCAGCGTCGCCGTCCGCGTGAACGTGTACAACGTGTTGCTCGTGTCACGGGTCGTGATCACAATCTCATGATTCCCTGCCGCAAAAAGCGCCGGCGGTGCCGTCGTCACCTTGAACATCGTGTCCGACCCAGTCTGCGTCGCCACCACAGGATAGCTCGTCCCGTCAACCGTCATCGTGTACGGCTTCGTAAGGTCAATGTTGATTCCCGGAGCGTTCGTCACCACTCCAGTCGCTGTATTCGCCGTCATCGGCGTGCCCGTCAGCAGCGGCTGGTTCGCCGAGGTCGTCGTGATGTTGATGTTGTCAACGTGGTGATGCGAATTGGCTCCCCCAGTCCGCCCAGCCAGCACAATCCGCCCGCGGCTCGGCGCAAACGTCGTCGGCAGATCCGTCAGCACCGCCAGCCCCTTGTACGACACCGACAGCCTCCCGTCTTCCTTCATCTGAATCGTCAGATTCGCAAAGGCATGCCCAGGAACATCAAAGTTACCATCCACCGGAACCCCGGCAGGCCCAGTCTGCAGCGACGTCACATCAGTCACATCCCCGTTCTTCGTCGGCAATGGCGTCTGATTCACCAGCACCCCATCCACCCGCACAGAAATCCCAATCACATCAGGAACCCCCGGCGCCGCATCCCCACTGAACCATTCATCCAGCCCGATCGAAACCCCCGTCCGGGTCCCTTCTTCAGGCAGATTCACCGGCTCGCCAGCCGTCCCGGCAAACCCTTCCGTCGCCGGAATCCCAGGAACCAGCACCGGATCCCCTTCACGCACAAACGAGACACTGTACCCATCCGCAGGGTCCGCTGTCCCCCCGCCAGTCCGCAGATCAGCAGAGAAAATGAACGAGTTGATCACTAGACCAGGCTCAAGCTCGTCAAAGACGATCTTCCCAGCCTGCCCGTTCAGGGCGTCGGTGATCGACAGATATCCGGATCCTCCAACGCCGCCACTCGGCCGCCATGTCGAAGTTCCAGTGAAGTCAAGAATCCCGGCAGGATCCGTGTCAAAATTCAGACTGGCAGAGCCCGCATACGCATTCGGAGTTCCCGAACACGCAAGCAGCGCCACCAGGCTGGGGTACAGCAGGTGTTTCATAGTTGTGGTGCAATGCGCGGGGAAAGAAACAGGGGTCCTTCGGGGGGAAGTAGGCCACATTTTTACCCCGCACTCAAATCTCACAGCAATCACCGCCTCGAACGCAAGGAAAAAAAGTCGCCCGTCGCGAAAATAAATTGTCGCTTGCCCACTCCCAAATCCATGCCGATGCTCCACACGCAGCGGATCGCTGCTCGAAATCAAGGATGGACAAGCCTCGTGGTTGGGCTATCTTCCATAGTGGTTCAAGGAAATTCACGGCGGGACTCCCGCTTTCCACGAACAATTACCACACACAGTAAAGACAAAACAAAGGGAAAGAGGATCCTCATGGACTATTATTCGGACTCCTATCAAGCAAACGACTCATATCAGACCGGCAGCGAAGAAGGCTACCGGCCAAGCACAGGCGGCACCAGCGGCCCAGGCGGCGGCGACAGCTACCAGCGGCAAAACTCTCCGCCTCTCTTAACCGAGAAAATCGTCACCGAACGGAAACAGTTCTTCCTCGATCTCAAGGAAAACAACCGCGGCCGCGTGGTCAAAATCACCGAAGATGTCCGCGGTCGCCGCGACACCATCATGGTGCCCATCGAAGTCCTCCAGGAATTCCATGACGCCCTCGGTCGCATTCTCGACTACGAACGCGGGCTCTAATCGGCCCAAATGACAGGCCCTTCTGTACTCAGCAGGCCTCAGGCAACCCCGGTCCTCGACCCCTATCGGTCAAGGCCGGGGTTGCTTTATTCACCACCGATGTCATCATCACCCATCGCGATGGTGCCCACCTCCAACGGTGACACCCCCATGCCTTCATGAATGCGTCATCAGGGATTCTCGCCGGATGTGTCGAAGGACGCTTGTGGATGCGCGTGCTCGGCAAGGGCTCACACCTCAACGGCCC